>JBGAMF010000012.1:0-59477 GCA_044223185.1 Casimicrobiaceae bacterium
TCCCTCGCCCCGCGCAGCGGGGAGAGGGTTGGGGTGAGGGGAACAATCCCCGCACCCCGCAGGAACACTCCCTCGCCCCGCGCAGCGGGGAGAGGGTTGGGGTGAGGGGAACGATGCCCGCACCCCGCAAGCACACTCCCTCGCCCCGCGCAGCGGGGAGAGGGTTGGGGTGAGGGGAACGATGCCCGCACCCCGCAGGAACACTCCCACTCCCCGCCTGCGGGGAGAGGGTTGGGGTGAGGGGCAGTCGATTCACACGAGGACGGGAAACCCATGACCATCACGATCGGCATCGACATCGGCTCGGGCGCCGTCAAGTCCGTGCTCTTCCGCACCGACGGCGACCGCCACGAGTGGCTCGCCAAGCGCTGCGAGCGCATCCGCCGCCGCGACCCGATGCAGCTCGCCGAGGAAGGCCGCGACGGCGTGCTGGCCGACGCCGGCGTCGACCCCTCCGCCGTCGCCTACACGGCGACCACCGGCGAGGGCGAGAACGTCAAGTTCGCGACCGGCCACTTCTACTCGATGACGACGCACGCGCGCGGCGGCGTGTTCCTGCATCCGGGGGCGAACGCCGTGGTCGACATCGGCGCGCTCAACGGCCGCGCGATCTACGTGGACGCGCGCGGCAAGGTGCTCTCGTACAAGATGACGAGCCAGTGCGCGTCGGGCTCCGGGCAGTTCCTCGAGAACATCGCCCGCTACCTCGGCGTGGCGGTCGAGGAGATCGGCCCGCTGTCGCAGACGTCGAAGGACCCCGAGAAGGTGAGCTCGATCTGCGCGGTGCTCGCCGAGACCGACGTCATCAACATGGTGTCGCGCGGCATCGCCACCCCTGATATCCTCAAGGGCATCCACCTGTCGATGGCGTCGCGCATCGTCAAGCTGCTGAAGGTCACCGGCGTCAAGGAAGGCACGGCGCTGCTCACGGGCGGCCTGGCCCTCGACACGGGGCTGCTCGCGGCGATCGGCGAGGAGATGGTCAACGAGAAGGTGAACGTGGCGGCGGTCAACCACCCCGACTCGATCTACGCCGGCGCCATCGGCGCGGCACTCTGGGGCGCGTTCCGCCACGCCCGCCTGCGCGAGCTCACCGAGCGCGCGGCCGCCTGAACACGGGAGAGGAGAACATGGCACTGCTGATCAACGACAACTGCACCGCCTGCGACGCCTGCAAGCCGGTGTGCCCGAACGAGGCGATCTCCGCCGGCGACGCCATCTACGTGATCGACCCCGCGCGCTGCACCGAGTGCGTCGGCGCCGAGGACGAGCCGCAGTGCAAGCTCGTGTGCCCGGCCGACTGCATCGTGGTCAATCCGGACTTCCAGGAGAGCCCGGACGAGCTGATGGCCAAGTACGAGTCGCTGCACGGCTGAGCGCCGCACGGCCGTAGCGCCGCCGGGCCGCCCCAAGGCGCTGGCCCCCTCGGGGGAGGGGCGCGCAGCGCCCTTCGGGGGGACCACCCCCGCGCCGGGCCGCCCCGGGGCGCGCGGCAGCTCGACAAGGCACGCTAGCCTCGGCGTCGCTGCGCCCGCCCTCCCCGCACCACCGCGACGAGCGCGGTCGCGACGAACAGCGCGATCGCCGCCGCGTTGCCGAGCGCCCCGGCGCGCAGCCAGTCGAGCCGGTCCGCGACGTCGCCGGCAACGCGCACGGCGAGCGAGGCGTGCAGCAGCGCGAGCGGCACGTAGAACGCGGGCGTGTAGCGCATCGTCACGCGCAGCACCGCCGGGAAGATCACCGGCGCGTGCCCGAAGATCATCGCGAACACGAAGCCCAGCGCCAGCGCGTGGACGGCGACGTCGTACGCGCGCGTACCCGGCGCGAGCCCGCCCGCGGCGAGGACGACCGTGCCGCCGACCGCGAGCCACGCGTAGCCCGACAGCAGGCACACGGCGATGTAGCGCGTGAGCCCGGCTCCGCGCACGGTGCGCCGCGCGATGTCCTGCCTGCCGAGCCACAGCGCCAGCGCGACGAGCGCGCCGCCGAGCGCGGCGGCGCTTGAGCCCGCGGTGCCGCCGCCGGCCAGCGCCACGGCCAGCACGAGCACGATGGCCACGAACACCCGCCGCGCGGCCGGCGACGGCGGCAGGAAGCGCGACAGCTCGAGCCGCTCGCCGGCGATGGTCAGGACCGGGAACGCGAGCCACCACGCGACGACCTCGTGCGCCGCCGCGCCGGTGGCCCACAGCGCGTTGCCGACGCACCAGCAGGCGGCGCCGGCGGCGAGCGTGGCCGTGAACAGCGCGCGCTGGCGCGCGACGATCGCCAATGAGGCGGCGACCAGCGCCGCGCTGCCTGCGAGCAGCAGCCACGCGCCCGCACCCGGTGCGCCGAGGATTGCGGCGACGCCGCCGGCGCCGGCGGCGAGCGGTCCCGCGTACGCCCACCACCGCCCGAGCGCGACGGCGCGCTCCAGCGCGATCACGGTGCCGAGGAACGCGCCGATCATCAGCGGGCCGTGCAGCGCCGCAGCCGTGGCCGCCGTGGCGGGCATGGGAACGCCGAGGCGCGCGAGCCCGGCGCCGATGCCGACGGCAAGTCCCGCGAACCCGAGGACCAGCAGGGGCAGCCGGCGCAGCGCGACGCCCGGCTTCGCGTCGTCGCTCACCGCTGCCGGCGCGCGGACGTCAGGACGTCCAGCCGAAGTGCTCGCGGGCGATGCCCGACATGCGGTCGGGCGTCCACGGCGGGTCCCAGACCAGCCGCACGTCCACCGTGGTTCCCGCGGGCGCGATCGCCGCGACGGCGTCGTGCACCTGCCCGGCGATCATGTCGGTCATCGGGCACGCGGCGGTGGTCATCGTGAGGTCGATCGCGATCGCGTCGGCGCGGACGTCGACGCCGTAGACGAGGCCCAGGTCGACGATGTTCATCCCCGCCTCGGGATCCTCGACCTCGCGCAGCGCGTCGAGGATCGCGGCGTCGTCGGGCAGCGCGGTCACGGGCACGATCCGGGACGGGCGGCGCGCGGCTTCAGTCGAAGCGGCGCAGGAAGGCGAGCCGCTGCGACGGCGCGAAGCCGACGTCGTAGAGAAAGCCGACCAGCCCGAAGTCGCGCGGCGCGACGACGGTCTCGACGCGCTCGATGCGCAGCGCGCCCAGGTTCGCGAAGAGCTGCGACAGCAGCGCGTGGCCGACGCCGCGGTGGGCGTAACCCGGGTCGACGCCGATGGTGTCGACGACGGCGACGGGTTCGGTGCGGCCGAAGTCGCCCAGGTCCGCGCGGGCCATGACGAAGCCGACGATCGCGCCGTCGAGACGCGCCGTCAGCGAGACGCGGATCGCCGACCCGTGCATCGCTTCGGAAAGCTTGTGGCGCATGTAGTCGGTGCGGTCGCGGCCGGTCAGCCGGCGGTCGATGCGCACGATCTCGGCGAGGTCGCGGTCCTCCATCGCGCGCACGTCGGCGGCGTCGCGCGCGAGGTGCTCGAAGTCGTTCGCCTGCGGCACGCCGTAATCGACTTCCTGCGGCGCGGCCGCCTCCTGCGGCCGCGGGTCGTCCCGCTCCGGACGGTAGGCGCCGCCCGCCACCGCGCAGTCGAGCACGTGGTTGGGGGCGAGCGTGAAGCCCATCTCGTCGATCCAGCGCAACATCCGGTGGTCGTTCCACCGCGCCTGCGTGCGGACGTCGGACAGGCCGTGGCGCCGGCCGTAGTCGCACAGCGCGTCGAAGAGCTTGGCGCCCACGCCGCGGCCCCTGGCGTCGCTGCGCACGCCCACGACCTCCAGCCGCAGGCCGGGCGCCGTGCGCCCGAACTCCCCTTCGAGCACGCGCCCGAGGATGTAGCCGGCGAGCCCGTGCTCGTCGACGGCGGCGAACTGCGCGTGCAGCTTCGGCTCGCGCAGCGCGGCGTCCAGCCGGCGCTCGAAGTACGCGCGGCGCGTGTGTCCTTCGCTCGCCGCGTCGATGGCCACGACGGCGTCGAGGTCCTCGCCGCGCAGCGGCCGGACCGTCACCCTGGTGAGTTCGATCGCTTCCATGCTCATGTCCGTTCCCGCCTTCGTGATTACGCTTTTCGCAACGAACGCAACGTTACCAAGCGCCGCGCCAGTTGCAATTGACTCGCATCAAGCCGCCTGCCCGCGCGCTCGATCGACTGCGTTCGCGCCGCGCGCTCCGGTGTTCGCCCTCGGGCCGCCAGCCAGGCTCACGGCGCGTCGGCCTTCAGCACCTCGGCGCCCAGCACCAGCTGCAGCACCTCGCTGGTGCCCTCGTAGATGCGCAGCGCGCGGATCTCGCGGTAAAGCCGCTCGACGGTCACGCCGCGGACCACGCCCAGCCCGCCCCACATCTGCACCGCCGCGTCGACGACGCGCTGCGCCGACTCGGTGGCGAAGAGCTTCGCCATCGACGACTCGCGCGTGACGCGCGTGCCGAGCACGTCCTTCGTCCATGCGGCGCGATAGACGAGCAGCGCGCTCGCGTCGACCGCCACCGCCATGTCGGCGAGCTTCGCCTGCGTCAGCTGGTACTCGGCCAGCGCACGGCCGAACACGCGGCGGCGGCGTGCGCGTGCCGTCGCCTCGTCGAGCGCCCGCCGCGCGAAGCCAAGCGCCGCCGCGCCGACGGTCGAGCGGAAGATGTCGAGCGTGGCCATCGCGATCCTGAACCCCTCGCCCGGCGCGCCCACCAGGGCGTCGCCGCCGACGCGGCAACCGGTGAGGCGCACGGTGCCGAGCGGATGCGGCGCGGACACGTCGATGCGCTCCGACGCGTCGAGGCCCGCGGCCGTCGCGTCGACGACGAACGCCGACAGGCCGCGGCTGCCCGGGGCCTCGCCGGTGCGCGCGAACACGACGTAGAAGTCGGCGAGCCCGGCGTTGGAGATCCACGTCTTGACGCCGTCGAGCCGCCAGCCGTCGCCGTCACGGGTCGCCGTGGTCGCGATCGCGCCGACGTCGGAGCCGGCGTCCGGCTCCGACAGCGCGAACGCCGCGATGCGCGTGCCGGCCGCAACACCCGGCAGCAGCGCGCGCTTCTGCGCGTCGGTGCCGTAGAGCGTGACCGGCGCGCTGCCCAGCCCCTGCATCGCGAACGCGAAGTCGGCGAGCCCCGACGCACGCGCCAGCGTCTCGCGCGCGAGGCACAGGCTGCGCGCGTCCAGCGACTCGTGCGCGCCGCCGTACGCCGCGGGCACCGCGAGGCGCAGCAGCCCCGCCGCGCCCAGCGCGCGCACGATGCCGCGCACGCACGCGTAGACGGCGTCGAGGTCGCCCTCGCCGCCTTCGAGCAGCCCCGGCAGCGCCGTCGCCGCGAAGGCCTCGACGTCCCGCGCGTGCGCGCGGTGCCGCTCGTCGAAGAACGGCCACGCGAGGAAGCTCGCGTCGGACATTACCGCGTCCGGTGCAAGCGGGCGCCAGCCCGTTGCACCACTTCACTTCCCCTCTCCCGCTCGCGGGAGAGGGCGAAGGGGTGAGGGCGCTGCCCGCCCCCCTCAGGGGGGAGACGAACGAAGTGAGTCCCGGGGGGAGACATTTCAGCGGCAGCGCCCGCCCGGCCGCCCGAAGGGCGCTGCCCGCCCCCCTCAGGGGGGAGACGAACGAAGTGAGTTTCGGGGGGAGACATTTCAGCGGCAGCGCCCGCCCGGCCGCCCGAAGGGCGCTGCCCGCCCCCCTCCGGGGGGAGACGAACGAAGTGAGTTTCGGGGGGAGACATCAATTGCCTTCGAACACCGGCTTCTGCTTGGCGACGAACGCGTGGTACGCGCGCTCGAAGTCGTTGGTCTGCATGCAGATCGCCTGCGCCTGCGCCTCGGCCTCGATGCACTCGCCGAGGCCGGAGTTCCACTCCTGCCACAGCATCGTCTTGGTCATCATGTGTCCGAAGGTCGGGCCTTCGGCGAGACTCTGCGCCATCGCCGTGGCTTCCGCCAGCAGCTTCTCCGGCTCGACCAGCCGGTTGTGGAAGCCGATGCGCTCGCCCTCCTCGCCGCCGACCACGCGGCCGGTGTAGAGCAGGTCGGCGGCGCGCGACAGCCCGATGAGCCGCGGCAGCAGCGTGCACGCGCCCATGTCGGCGGCGGCCAGCCCGACGCGGACGAACAGGAACGCGAGCTTGCTGCGCGCGGTCGCGTAGCGCATGTCCGACGCGCAGGCGATGAGCGCGCCCGCGCCCGTGCAGACGCCGTCGATCGCCGCGACGATGGGCTGCGGGCACGCGCGCATCGCCTTGACGAGGTCGCCGGTCATCCGCGTGAACTCGAGCAGGCCGGTCATGTCCATCTTGACCAGCGGCCCGATGATCTCGTGCACGTCGCCGCCGGAGCAGAAGTTGCCGCCCTCGCCGGTGAACACGACCGCCTTCACGTCGGTCGCGTACACCATCTCGCGGAACAGGTCGCGCAGCTCGCCGTAGGAGTCGAACGTCAGCGGGTTCTTGCGGTCGGGCCGGTTCAGCGTGATCGTGGCGACCTTCCCGGTCACGGCGTAGTGGAAGTGGGTGGCCTTGTAGCCGGCCAGGGCGACGCGCTTCATGATGGTCTCACTCCAGGGATTGGCGGATCAGCCGACCATCGTCAGGCCGCCGCTCACCGAGAGCACCTGGCCCGTGACGTAGCTCGACTGGTCGGAGGCAAAGAATACGACAGCCGCGGCCACTTCGGTGGGCTTCGCGAAGCGGCGGAACGGAATCGCCTTCTTGAAGGCGTCGAGGTGCTTCTCGGGCACCGCGAACAGGAGCGGGGTCTCGGTGGGCCCAGGGCACACGCAGTTGACGTTGATGTTGTAGCGCGCCGTCTCGCGCGCGAGCGACTTGGTGAAGGCGATGAGGCCGCCCTTCGCCCCCGCGTAGACGGTCTCGCCCAGGCTGCCCACGCGGCCGGCGTCGCTCGAGATGTTGACGATCTTGCCGCTGCCGCGCTCGATCATCGCCGGCAGCAGCGCGCGGGTCAATCGCATCGGCCCGACGAAGTTGAGCGCGATCACCCGCTCCCACAACTCGGGCGTGCCTTCCCAGAACGGGTGCGTCTTGCCCCAGCCGGCGCCGTTGACCAGCACGTCGACCGCGCCGTGCTTCGCCGCCACCTCCTGCGCGAACGCCTCGATCGACCCGGCGTCGGTGAGGTCGACCGGCCGGTAGTCCGCGCGGCCCCCGGCGGCGCGCAGCGCCGCGGCGGTCTCCTCCCCTGTCTCGCGGTTGATGTCGGCGCACACCACCGTCGCGCCCGCGGCGGCCAGCGCCTCCGCGGTCGCGCGGCCGATCCCGGACCCCGCGCCCGTCACGACTGCGATCTTCCCTTCGAGCGTCATCGTTCCTCCTTCGTATGCGTCGAGCGCGCCGCCAGGAACCGCGCGACCCGCTCCCGTGTCTCTTCGCTGTCGTACAGCGCGCGCGTCGCGGCGATCTCGTCGGCGTAGCCGTCGCGCGTCGGGGATCCCGCCGCGCCGATGCACGCCTTGTTCGCCGCCAGCGCTTCCCGTGGCAGTGCGGCGATGCGCTGCGCGAGCGCGCGCGTCCACGCCGCGAGCTCGGCGCGCGGGCGCGCCCACTGCACGAGGCCGAGGCGCTCGGCCTGCCCGCCGTCGACCACCTCGGCGCCCAGGATCAGCCGCTTCGCGATCCCCGCACCGGCCAGCCGGGTCAGCCGCTGCGTGCCGCCGGCCGCCGGCACGAGGCCGAGGTTCGCCTCGGGCAGGCCGAGCTTCGCCTCGCACGCGGCCACGCGCAGGTCGCACGCGAGCGCCAGCTCGAAGCCGCCGCCCAGCGCGGCGCCGCCGATCTCGGCGATGGTCACGACGGGCGCGGCCTCGATGCACGCGAAGAGGCGCTGCATCTTCCGCACGAGCTCGACCATCGCCGCCACGCCCTCGGGCGAGGCGAAGCAGGCCTGCATCAGCGCGAGGTCGGCGCCGGCGCAGAACGCGCGCTCGTCGCTCCTGATGTGCAGCACGGCGGTCCCGGCCGTGGCGCTCGCCGCGTCGACCAGCTCGGCGAGCCGCGCGACCAGGTCCGCGTCGAGCGCGTTCACCGGCGGCCGCGCGAGCGTGGCGACGACGACGCCGCCGTCGCGCTCGACGACCAGCGGGGCGCCGGCGTGCGGCGCCGCCGGCTTGCGCGCGGCCAGGATCGCCGGAACCGTCACGCGAGCGTCCGGTGCAGCTCGACCAACTGGCGGCGAATCAGCTTGCCGGTCGCGGTGCGCGGCATCGCGGCCACGGCGTGCATCCAGCGCGGCCGCTGGTACGTCGGGAGCGTCTGCGCGAAGGCCGCGAGGCGCTGCGCGACGTCGAGCGGCGCCGCCGGCGCCGGCACGTAGAAGAACGCGACGGTGTCCACGCCGTCCGCGTCTTGAACCGACACGGCGGCGGCCTCCGCGACCCCGGCCGCCGCGAACGTGAAGCGCTCCTCGAGGTCCGCCAGGTCGACCCAGCGGCCGTGGATCTTCACCAGCGAGTCCTCGCGGCCGGCGAAGCGCCAGCGGCCGTCGCCGCTCGCCTCGAACAGGTCCGCCGGGCAGAACGCGCCGTCGACGAAGCTCGCCGCCTGCGCGTCGGGGCGCTGCCAGTAACCGGCCGAGAGGACCGACGTGCGGATGCGGATGCGCGTCGGCAGCCGGTCGCCGGCCGCGCGCACGGGCTCGATGGTCACGCCCGGCGACGGCGTCGACCACGCGTCGTCGCCGCGGTTGACGAGGACCAGGATCTGCGTCTCCGACGCGCCGTAGCCGTCGGCGAGCACGAGGCCCGTCTGCCGCCGGAACTCGTCGCGCAGCCCGGCCGCGAGCGTCTCGCCGGCCGACACGGCCAGGCGCACGCCGCTCGCGGCGAGCGCGGGCCCGCAGCCTTCCTTCAGCAGGTTCCGGTACAGCGACGGCACCGAGAAGAGGACGGTCGGCCGCTGCGCGGCGATGGTCGCGGCCACGCCGGCGGCCGTCGGCCACTGCGGGTCGAGGATCACCGTGGCGCCGACTTTCAAACCGGTGTACAGGCTGTTCGCCTGCGGGTACGCGAAGAAGAGCTTGGAACTCGCGAACAGGCGGTCGGCGGCCGTGATGCCGAAGACCTCGGTGCCGACGCGCTCGATCTCGTCGACGAACCGCTGCACGTGCACGACGGCCTTGGGCCGCCCGCTGGTCCCCGACGAGTGCGCCCACATGGCCGGGGCCTCGCGATCCATGGGCTCCGGCGGCATCGGCGGCGCCGCGGCCGCGTCGGCCTGCCAGTCGTCGAGCGCCACGACGCGGTCGCGGTAAGGCGGCGGCGTGTCGTCGCGCGCCTCCGCGAGGATGAACCGGAAGTCGGCGGCGCCGAGGATCGCCCGCCACTCGTCGTCGGGCACGCGCGGATTGACGCCGACGGCGACGCCCCCCGCCCACATCGCGCCGAGGAACGCGGTGACCCACGGCACGCCGTCGGGCAGCTTGATGGCGACGCGTTCGCCGGGAGCCAAGCCCCGCCGCCGCCCCGCCGCCGCCGCGCGCGCGACGCGGGCGCGCAGGTCGGCGTAGGTCACCCCCTGCGCGCCGCAGGCGGCGCCGTGTGCGTGGCGTCGCCGCGCGCGAGCAGCACGGCGGCGGCGTTCATCGGCGCCCCCGGCGCCGCCGTGTGCGCCGGGCGCGATTCCGGCTCGGGCGCCTGCCCCGCCGGACCCGCCGTGTCGGCGAGGTCGCGCAGCAGCCGCTGCGCGAGCGCGGCGGCGACCTGCCGGCGGTAGTTCGACTGCGTGACCGTCGTGCGCATCGGGCTGACCTGCTTCTGGACGAGCTTGCCGAGGCGCGCGAGCGTGTCCGCGTCGACCGGCCGGCCGACGAGATCGGCGGTGCCGGCGAGCACGAGCGGGTGCGAGTTGGTGCCGGTCAACGCGACGCGCAGGTGGCGCAGCACGCCGTCGTGCACCGCGACCGTGCAGGCCACGCCCGCCAGCGGGAAGTCCATCGCGCCGCGCGTGCGGGCCTTCCGGTAGCCGGAGGCAAGCCGCGCCGAGGCGGCCGGGACGAGCACGCGCGCGACGATCTCCCCGGGTTCGAGCGTGAGGTGCGCGGCGCCGTCGTCGCGATACAGGTCGGCCAGCGCGACACGGCGCGCGCCGCGGCTCGCGACAACCTCCACCGACGCGTCGAGCGCGAGCAGCGCCGGCGCGACGTCGCCGCTGAACGCGGCGTGGCAGCGTGTGCCCTGCGGTGCCACGTGGCAGGTGTCGCCGCCGCGCTTCAGGCAGAAGCGGTTGGCGGCGCGCCACCATTCGCTCTGGTTGTAGAACACGCAGCGGGTGTCGACGCACAGGTTGCCGCCGAGCGTCGCCGCGCTGCGGTGCGCCGGGCCGGCGACGCTGCGCGCGGCCTCCGCCAGCACCGGGTAGTCGGCCAGCACCCGCGGGTCGCGCGCGAGGCGCGCCAGCGTGACGCCCGCGCCCAGCCACAGCCCGTCGCCGTCGGCGACGATCGCGCCAAAGTCCTGCACGGCCGACAGGTCGACCAGCGCCGGCGGGCGCTCGATGCCGCGCCGCAGGTTGGGCACGAGGTCCGTGCCGCCGGCGACGAGCCGTGCGTCCGGCTGCGCGGCGAGCAGCGCCGCCGCCTCGGCGAGGCTCCGCGGCCGCTTCACCGTGAACGCGATCGTGCGCTCCATCGTCAGCTTCCTTCCGCCGTCGCCTTGCGCGCACGCAGGCGTTCGGCGCGCGCCTTCGCGTGCAGCGCCTCCAGCACGCGGTCGGGCGAGGCCGGCAGCTCGGTCAGCCGCAGGCCCAGCGCGTCGGCGATCGCGTTGGTCAGCGCCGGCGGAAATCCGTGCAGCGCGCCTTCGCTCGCCTCCTTGGCGCCGAAGGGCCCCAGCGGGTCGATGCTCTCGACGAGCTTCACGGCGATCGGCGGCGACTCGGCGATCGTCGGAATGCGGTAGTCGAGCAGGTTCGGCCGCAGCGGCAGACCCTCGTGGTACGACGTCTCCTCGGATAGCGCCTGCCCCATGCCCATCCACACTGCGCCCTGCACCTGCCCCTCGACCGCGAGCGGGTTGATGGCGAAGCCGCAGTCGTGCGCGACCCACACCTGCTCGACGCGCACCTGCCCCGTGTCCTCGTCGACGGCGACCTCCACCACCTGCGCCGCGTACGAGAACCCGGCCGACGAGCCGACGGCGGCGCCGCGGAACTTGCCGCCCTGCGTCTCGGGCGGCGTCGACCACGCGCCCTTCACCGACAGCGTGCCGGTGTCGACCAGCGCGGCCTCCACGGCCTCGTTGAACGTAAGCGTGCGGTCGGTGCCGGCCACCCCGCACTGCTCGCCGTTCCACTCGATGTCCTCGACGCTCGCCTCGAGCTTCCGCGCCGCGGCCTCGACCAGGACCTTCTTCAGCGCCTCGGCCGCGCGCAGCGCCGCGTTGCCGACCATGAACGACACGCGCGACGAGTACGAGCCGTTGTCCTTGGGTGTCAACGCGCTGTCGGTGGCGATGACGCGGATGCGCGCGAGCGACAGCGACAGCACCTCGGCCACCACCTGGGCGAGCAGCGTCGAGCTGCCCTGCCCGATGTCCGAGGCGCCGGTCAGCAGGGTGATGCCGCCGTCGTAGTCGAGCTTGAGGTTGACGACCGCGTGCGGCTCGCCGCTCCAGTGCACGGGCTTGGCCGACCCCGAGACGTAGTGCGAGCACGCCATGCCGAGGCCCCGGCCGCGCGGCAGCCGGCCGTGGCGCTCGCGCCAGCCCGACGCCTGCTCGACCCAGTCGAGGCACGCCGGCAGGCCGTACGAGTTCACCTGCAGGTCGTTGATCGTCCGGTACGGCGGCACGATCAGGTTCGCCCGGCGCACGGCGAAGGGATCGAGCCCGAGCTCGCCGGCCATCCGGTCGAGCAGCGACTCGAACGCGTGGCGGGCGTCGACGGCGCCGTGGCCGCGCATCGCGCCGCACGGCGGCGTGTTCGTGTAGATGCGGTAGCCGCGGTACTTCACCGCCGGCACCGGGTACAGCGCGTGCAGCAGCGCGCCCGCGTACAGGATCGTCACGAGGCCGTAGCCGCCGTAGGCGCCGCCGCGCTGGACGATCTCGCAGTCGACGGCCGTGATGGCGCCGGCGCGGGTCATGCCGAGCTTCAACCGGATGTCGGTCTCCGGCCGGCCGCGGTGCGTGACGAAGCTGTCCTCGCGCGAGCACTCGATCTTCACGGTGCCGCCGGCCGCGCGCGCGAGCGCCGCCGCCACCATCTCGAAGTTCAGCGGCTCGACGCGGTGGCCGAAGCCGCCGCCGACGAACGGCTTGACCACGCGGATGCGCGACGCGTCCATGCCGAGCGTCTGCGCGAGCGTCAGGTGCAGGTAGTACGGCACCTGGGTGACCGAGTGCGTGGTCAGCCGGTCGCGCTCGGGCTCGTACGCGGCGACGGCGGCGTTCAGCTCGATCTGGCCGTGCGCGACCTCGGCGTAGCGGAACGTCTGCTCGACCACGAGGTCGGCGGCCGCGAACCCCGCGTCGACGTCGCCGAAAACGTGGTCGACCTCGCGCTCGACGTTGCCGGCCTTCTTCTCGTGCAGCAGCACCGCGTCGGCCGCGCGGGCGTCGGCCGCGCTGAAGTACGCGGGCAGCGGCTCGATGTCGAGCACGATCGCGGCGAGCGCCGCGTCGGCGGTCTCCGCGTCGACGGCGGCGACCGCGACCACCGGCTCGCCGCGGTAGCGGACCTTGCCGCGGGCGAGCGGCCATTCGTTCTGCGCGATCGGGATGACGCCGTAGGGTGCGGCGAAGTCCTCGCCGGTGACCACCGCGCGCACGCCGGGCAGCGCGCGCGCGGCCCGCGTGTCGATGCCGCGGATGACGCCGTGGGCGACGGGGCTGCGCAGGACGCGGCCGACCAGCGCGTCCGGAAACGGCAGGTCCGCCGTGTAGCGCGCACGGCCGGTGACCTTCTCGATGCCGTCGATCAGCGGCGTGCGCTGCCCGGCCGCGTGGCCGTGCGGCGCGCCGCGCGCGACGGCGGCGCCGGCCCGGTTCGTCGAGGCGGCGGTCACGCGCCCTCCGCCGCCGCCTGCACGGACTCGACGATCTTGACGTAGCCGGTGCAGCGGCAGAGGTTGCCGGCCAGCGCGTCGCGGATCTCCTGCTCGGTCGGCTTCGGCGTGCGGCGCAGCAGCGCCTCCGCCGCCATGATCATGCCGGGCGTGCAGAAGCCGCACTGCGTGCCAAGCTTCTCGTGGAACGCCTGCTGCAGCCGGCCCATGCGGCCGCCGACCGCCAGGCTCTCGATGGTCTCCACGCGGCGGCCCTCGCAGCTCACCGCCAGCGTGATGCAGGCAAGCCGCGGCTCGCCGTCGACCAGCACCGTGCAAGCGCCGCACTCGCCGCCGTCGCAGCCCTGCTTGGTGCCGGTGAGCCCGACCGTCTCGCGCAGGTAGTCGACGAGCAGCGCGTGCTCGGCGACCGCGTCCTCGCGCGGGCGGCCGTTGACGTCGAGGCAGAGCAGGCGCTTGGGCATGGCGGTCGATCGATCCTCGTGCGCCGCCCGGGGCGCTACGCGCGCGTGCCGCGCACCGGCCGGTGCGGCAGCGCGAATCCCTGGTTGAAGCCGGCGCGGGTGACGAGCACGAGCTTCGCCCACGCGCCCGCCGCGGTCATCGCGAGCCCGGCCAGCGCGGCCACCGGCGCGGCGGCCCCGCCCGCAACGCCGGCCACGCCGGCGAGCGCGAGGGGCACGATCGTTCCCGCGACCAGCAGCACGCGGCCCGCGCCGTCGAGCGCCGCCAGCGCCTGCGGCGCCGCGCTGCCCGCGAGGCGCCGCCGGTACGCGCGCCAGACCCACCAGCGCACGACGACGAGCGCGCCGGCGAGCACGACCAGCGTGGCCGCGACGCGCACCGGACCGAGCGTTGCCACGAGCAGCAGCCCCGCGCCCTCGACCAGCGCGGTGGTGACCAGGAACGGCCGCAGCAGCGGCTCGCGCCACGCCGGGATGCCCCTGGCCGCCTGCAGCAGGCTCGCCTGGCACCAGGCGAACGCCAGCGCCGCCAGCGCGGCGACCCACGCCGCACCGGGAACTCCCGCGGCGGCCGCGAGCGCGGCCGGGACCAGCAGCAGCGAAGTCCACGCCTCGCGCGCCATCCACGACGTGCGCAGATTGCGGAACACGTTGAGCGCGCGCAGCGGGCGGCCCAGCTCAAGCGACACGCAGAACAGCCCGAAGCCCACCAGCGCGAGCCCGGCGACGAACAGCGCCGCCCCCGCGGCGCCCGTCGCGCCGGCGAGCGCGGCGAACACGACGAGCCCCGAGCCCATGCCGCCGCCGATGAAGTTGCCGGCCGCGCGGATGTCCCAGCTCTTCTGGTGCCAGGGGACCGGGCCGAACGTTCCGTAGCCTTTTGCCGGATAGGTCATCGCGTGTTCAGGTGGCGGTGCCGGTCGTGTCGGCCGCGTCCCACAGGTAGTAGAAGCCCGGGCCGGTGCCGAGTTCCTCGTGCATGCGGAAGTGCCGGTTCTCGCGCAGGAGCTTCGACACGTTGCTCTGCGGATCGTCGAGGTCGCCGAACTGCAGCGTCTGCGTGATGCACGCGTTGACGCACGCCGGCGTCGCCTCGGGGTCCACGCCCGGCTTCATCCCCGCGGCGAGGCCCGCGTCGACGCGGTCGACGCAGAACGTGCACTTGGTGGCGACGGCGAGCCGGCGGTCGTCGCGGCGCTTCGTCTCGCTCTCCATCGCGGTGCCGTAGGCGAACGCCGGCCGCGTGGTCTTGTAGCGCGCCTGGTACGGGCAGGCCACCGCGCAGTACGCGCAGCCGATGCACAGGTCGTAGTCGATCGTGACGATGCCGTCGGCGCGCTTCCTCGTCGCGGTCGTCGGGCACACGTCCATGCACGGCGGCTCGTCGCAGTGCTGGCAGCCGACCGGCACGAAGGCGCGCTCGACCTCGGGGTACTCGCCCAGCTCGACGTCGAGCACGCGCCGCCACTGCACGCCGGGCGGCGTGGCGTTGGCGTGCCGGCACGCGGCCGTGCACGTCTGGCAGCCCACGCAGCGCCGCAGGTCGGCGACCATCGCCCAGCGGGTCATCGTTCGGGCTCCGCCGCACGGGCGAGGCTGACCCGCACGATGTCCGCGCCGGAGCCGGTCGCATCCGTCAGGTCGAGCGACATCGGCGTCAGCGCGTTCATGCTCGGCACGCCGAAGTCCCTGGCGAAGGGCGTCACCCAGTGGTCGAACTGGCTCACCAGCAGCAGCGTGTCGGGGCGGATGCCCTGCCGCAGCACCGCGCGCCCGCGCACCTTGTGGTGCGGCGTGGCGATCTCGATCGGGTCGCCGTCGGCGATGCCCAGGCGTTGCGCCGCCTTCGTGTTGACGATCACGCCGCCGTGGCCCGCCACGTTGTCGGCGACTTCCTTGACGAGCTGGATGCCCATGTTGGCGCCCCACGCGTACTGCATGCTGCGCGCGGTCAGCAGCCAGAACGGGTACGTGTCGGCCGCGCCGCCCTCCTTGGCGAGCGCCGCCGTCCACAGCGCCGAGAAGTCCTTGCACTTCGGCAGCGCCTGGTACTCGGGAAGCTGCCCGTCCCACCAGTGCATGTCGTGCTCGTGCAGCCGCCGGCCGAGCTCGGTGCCGACGCGCAGCAGCCGCTCCTGGTACGGCAGCTCGAAGCGGAGCCCCTGCGCGACGAGCGTCGGGAACAGGTACCACTTGGTCTGCGGGAACGGCTTGGTGGCGAGGCCGTGCTCGCGCCACCAGGCGAGCCCGTGCTGCTCGCGCCCGTCGGTCAGCTCGGCGGACGCCGCGCGGCAGACGGCGTCCCAGATGGACTCGGGCGGGTACGCGACGTCGGGGGCGAGCGCCACGTCCCAGTGCTGGCCCTTGAGCGGGACGCCGGCGGCGCCGCGATTGATTGCGCCGTTGTACTTGTCGAGCAGCCCGGTGCGCCGGGCGAGCTCCGTCGCGATCGCCGTGAAGTCGCGCGCGTCGCCCTGTGTGGCCACCACCGGCTGGCGCAGCGCGAAGCCCTGGTGGTGCCAGAACTGCTCGACGAACTTCGAGCCGCCGATGCGGATCAGCTGCAGGCTCTCGAGGTCGGTCGCCTCGGGCAGCAGCAGGTCCGCGTGGTGGTTGGTCTCGTCGTGCGTGTAGGCGAACGCGACCATGAACGGGAAGCGCGCCATCTTGTCGGCCACGCTCGCCGTGTCCCAGAACGAGATCGCCGGGTTGGTCCGGTAGACGAACCACACGTCGGGCCACGTCACGCGCGGCAGGCCCTTGGGCGTCTCGTCCAGGAACATCCACGAGAAGTGCGTGGGCCCGAGCGCCTGGCTCCACGGCCCGTTGCCGGCGAGCGGCACCATCGTCCGGTACGCGTTGCGGATGTTCGGATTCGGCGACCAGCGCGCCTTGTCGGTCGGGTTCAGCGGATAGTCCATGAACCCGTCCGGGCCGGCCAGCACGCTGTCGACGCGCGCCGGCACCTGCCGGTTGAGCCGCACCGTGGTGCCGAGCGTGCCGCCCGGCACCTCGAGCCCGCCGACCAGCGCCGCCAGCAACGTCCGCGCCCAGACGCACTCGTAGCCGCCCCAGCCGTTGTTGACGGTCTTGCCGAGGCTCACCGCCACCGGCCGGTACGGCAGCGTGGTGCCCTCGATCTCGATCGTTTCGCCGACCCGCGCGTGGTCGAGGAACTCGCCCGCGATGCGCCGCATCGTCGCCGCCGGCACGTCGCAGATCGGCTGCGCCCAGTCGGCCGTGTACGCGGCCATGTGGTCGACGAGCATCGTGAACGCGGTCACGCCGGCGAGCCGCCCGTCGGCGAGCACCTCGTCGTCGGCCCCGATCTCGATCGCGTCCGCTTCGTAGCGGCCCTCCAGCGCCTCGGTCGTGCCCGGCGTGTCGAACGCCACGGCGCCGCCGCGCGCCGTGTCCCACACGAGCGGCTTGCGCGACGCCCGGTCGCGCAGGTAGTAGCCGTGCGGGCCGACGAGGTACGGCGACGACGTGTGCTTCGTCAGGAACGGCAGGTCGAGCCGGTCGCGCGGGTGCTCGTGCAGCATCGCGTGGATCAGCGCGAACAGGAACGCGGCGTCGGTCTTGGGCTTGATCGGCACCCACTCCGCCGAGCACGCGCCCGTCACCGACAGGTGCGGCTCGACCTGCACGCGCTTCATGCCGCGCACGCGCGCGTTGGCGTGGCGCCAGACGCCGACGACGCCGCCGGACGCCTCCACGTTGGCGCCGCAGGAGATGAGGTACTCGCAGTGCGGCGTGTCCGGCGACACCGTGAACGCGCGGTGCCAGAACTCGCCGTACAGGTGCTCGGAGTGGTAGCACTTGACGCCCTGCCCCGACCCGAAGCCCATGTCGACCGGGCCCCACGCCGCGAGGAACGCGGGGAACGTCCCCATGTACGACTGCGGCGTCCCGGCGCCGCCCAGGCTGACGGCGAGCCGCGGGTAGCCCGACTCGTCGGTGAGGCCGGCGGCGCGGACGCCGTTCAACTTCGCGGCGATCAGGTCGAACGCCTCGTCCCACGTGATCGGGACGAAGCCGGGATCCTCGTTGCGGCCCTTCTTCGGGTTCGTGCGCTTCAGCGGCGTCCGCACGCGGTTCGGGTTGTAGGTCTTCTGGACGAGCCCGTAGGCCTTGACGCACACCTTGCCGCCGCCGGGGTGGACGGCGGACGCGCAGAAGTTGGGCTCGACCTCGGTGGCGACACCGTCGACGACCTTGACGGTGAGGAGATCCGGTCCGGCGACGCACTGGTAGCAGTACGTCGGCACGTGCCGCGTGCCGTCGGGCGGCGCCATGCCGCTCAACCGTCCGCGGCCGCGGCCCGCGGGTCGCGGAACGTCTCGAACGTCGGCTTCACGGCAGGCTCCTCCTCGTCGCGAGAGCATCTCCGGTTTCTTCCTCCGGGGGCGTCGCCGCCGCCGCCGGAACCGGCTAGAATGCAAAGTGACGGCCATTCTGGTACCGGAATGCGCCTTTTGAATTGATCTTTGTCATCCTTTGCCGACGCTGCCCGTGCCGACCCTCGCCGCCCCGACCCGCCGTGCCCGCGCGCCTGCCCACCGTGCGCGCGCGCCGAGCGCCGACGCCGATGCCGTGACGACACGCCCGGCGCGGCGCAGCGACCTGCCGCAGGTGATCGCGATCGACGCCGCGGTGACCGGCATCGCGAAGCCCGCCTACTGGCAGGCCGTGTTCAGGCGCTACGGCAACGGCGGCCAGGCCGGGCGCCAGTTCCTGGTCGCCGACGCCGACGGCCGCGTGCGCGGCTTCATCATCGGCGAGGTCCGCGACTGGGAGTTCGGCTCGCCGCCGTGCGGCTGGGTGTTCGCGATCGACGTCGAGCCCGACTTCCGGCTGGCCGGGATCGGCGCGCGCCTGCTGGCCGCGATCTGCGCGGGCTTCCGCCGGGCCGGCGTCACCACGGTGCGCACGCTGCTCGCCCGCGAGAACACGCTGATCCTGTCGTTCTTCCGCAGCCAGGGCATGATGGCCGCGCCGGTCATCCCGCTGGAAATGGACCTCGAGGCCTGACGGCGTCGCGATGAAGCTGCAGAAGAACACGTCGCTCGCGCTCTACAGCGTGCTCGAGTTCGCCGCCGACCCGACGCGGCACGTGTCGGCCGCCGAGATCGCCGCCAAGTACGGCGTCTCCGCGCACCACCTGGCGAAGGTCCTGGCGGGCCTCGCCCGCGCGGGGATCGTCGAGTCGGTGCGCGGTGTGGGCGGCGGCTACCGCTTCGTCGGCAACGCGCGGCGGCTGACGCTGCTCGACGTCATCCAGACGTTCGCGGACCCGGGGCTGCCCGAGGCCGGACGGCGGGAGGCGTCGGAGGCCACGCCGGTCGGGCAGGCGCTCGCGGCGGTGCTCGCGGAGATCGACCAGACGGCGCGCGCGACGTTCGCGTCGATCACGATCGCGACGATGCTGGGGCTGATCGAGCGGCAGCAGCGCGCCGCCACCGAGGCGCGTGCGGCGGCCGCCGACGCAGGCACGCCTGCCGCGCGGTCCCGGCCGCGCCACGAATAGCGGAGCCCGGCCCGGATTGCCCGGTCGGGACGCCAGCCGGGAGCGGCTCCGAGGGCGTCCCCGCGTGCCGCGCCGGGAAATCCTTGCGAAAAATCAACGGCGCACGCCGCCCGCGGGGCTAGAGTGCGCCAATTCCGGTATCGGCATGCCTATTTGACGCCGGTCCGGGCACGGGAGGGACCATGCAACTCGCCGGGAAGGCCGCGATCGTCACGGGCGCGGCGCAGGGAATCGGCGCCGCCGTCGCGCGCGCCTACGCCGCCGAAGGCGCGCGCGTTGCCGTCGTCGACCTCGCCGCCGACCGCGCCGAGGCCGTGGCCGCGGAGCTGCGCGCAACGGGCGCCGACGCGGTCGGCATCGGCTGCGACGTCGCGCGCCACGCCGACGTCGACGCGATGGTCGCCGCCGCCGTGCAGCGCTTCGGGCAGGTCGACATCCTGGTCAACAACGCCGGGATCACGCGGCCGGCGATGCTCCACAGGATGACCGACGCACAGTGGGACGCCGTGCTCGCCGTGCACGTGACCGGCAGCTTCCACTGCCTGCAGGCGGTGGCGCCCGGCATGATGGAGCGCCGCTACGGGCGCGTGATCAACGTGACGTCGGCGGCGGGCCTCGTCGGGACCATCGGCCAGATCAACTACAGCACGGCGAAGGCGGCGATCGTCGGCATGACGATGTCCGCCGCGCGCGAGCTCGCGAAGTCGGGCATCGTCGTCAACGCCGTCGCGCCCGGCGCGGCGACGCCGATGACCGACACGATCCGCACCGACCCGCGCTTCCGCGACAAGTACCTCGAGCGCATCCCGGTCGGGCGCTGGGCGGAACCGGAGGAGATCGCGCCGGTGTTCGTGTTCCTCGCGTCGGCGGGCGCGGCGTTCGTGACCGGGCAGGTCATCGCCGCCGACGGCGGGATGACGATCCGCTGACGCGCACGCCGCGCGAAAGATCGCGGCCGCCTCCGTTGGCGTAACATCCGGCCACCTGCCCGGGTGGTGAAACTGGTAGACACAAGGGACTTAAAATCCCTCGCCGGAGAAGTCCGGCATGCCGGTTCGACCCCGGCCCCGGGCACCACCGCCGCCCGCTCCCTCCCGACGCTTCCCCTCCCCGGTAGTACCACGTCCGGCATAGCCCGTCCCGGGCATTGCCCGCTGCCGTTTACCGCGTCCGGTGAATGGTGCGCGTCCGCGCGCTGCGGACAATGGGCTCCACGTGCAGCAACGGCTGCACGGCTCAACGGAGGACACCATGCGCAACCATCTCTACCCGAACCAGGAAGGCGCGTCCGCCCGCCGTTCCGCCCGCGCCGTCGTCGCCACGCTGTGCGTGCTCGGCCTCGCGAGCCTCATGTGGCTGCACCGGGACCCGGCCGGCGGCCTGGCCGACGCGCTGGCCGAAGCCCCGCCGTACTCGGGCACCCCCACCGGTTCCCTCCACGCGCCGACGAGCGACCCGTCGCTGCCGAGCCTGGAAGCCACGCTGTCGCGCCCGGACGCCGAGCCCGCCGATGCACCGGCGGCGCCGACGTTCTGAGGCGAGGCCGCCGTGACTCTCCGGCACCGGCTGCACGCGACGCTCGCCGGCGCGTTTTTCTCCTTGGCAGCGGCGGCAGCCGTCGCGTCGCCGCAGGTCGTGGACGACGCGGCGTGTGCGCGCTACGCGGTGGACATCGAGTCGTTCGCGACGTGCGAGGACGGCAAAGTCGTGCGGCCGGAGGGCGCGTCCGCCGCGGGCTTCGTCCACGTCGCCCTGCAGGTGGTCGGCGACGGGGCGTGCGAGCGGCACGCGGTGGACATCGCGGCGTTCGCCACCTGCGAGGGCGACCGCGTCGTGCGCCCCGCCGCCCACACGGTCGCGGTCATCGTCCCCGTGCCCGCGACGGCGCAGCGCGACGGCCACCCGACCGCCGCGGCAGGCGGCCCCGACGGGGACCGCCGCGGCGCGCCGCGCGACGGCGGCCAGGCGAACCCGTTCGCGCCGGACGAGCGCCACCGCGAAGCGTGGCGGCTGGCGTCGGCCGGCCCGGCCGGCCGCGCGATCGGCTGCGACGACGCCGCGCCGCTGGCGCTCGCTCAGCGCCGGTAGCGCTGCGCCGCGACGACCGCCGCGGTCCGGTTGCGCACGTTCAGCGCGCGAAAGACCGCCAGCAGGTGCACCTTCACCGTGCCCTCGGTGATTCCGAGTTCGCGCGCGATGACCTTGTTCGACTTGCCCTCGCCCAGCAGCCGCAGCACGTCGTGCTGGCGCGTGGTGAGACCGAGGCGCTCGGCGCCTGCTTCTGCGCCGTTGCCGTTGCCGTTGCCGTTGCCGGCGCCGGCGTCGCCCGCGCCCCGCGCATCGCCGTGAACGAGACGCGGCGGCACGTAGGTGCCGCCGGCCAGGATCAGCCGGACGGCGCTGACGATCACGTTCGCGGAGTCGGACTTCGGTATGAAGCCGCACACGCCCATCCGCAGCAGTTCCGCCACGGCGGCGGGGTCCTCGTCGGCCGACACGACGGCGACGGGGAGCTGCGGCGCGCGCGCGCGCACCGCGCGGACCGTCGCGGTGCCTTCCGAACCCGGCATGTGCAGGTCCATGAGGATGAGGTCGAGCTCCGGCTCGCCATCGACCACCGCGAGCACCGACGCCGCGTCGCCCGCCTCGACGAACCGGGTGTTCGGGCCGAGCGCGGCCAGCGCCGCCCTGAGCGCGGCGCGCACGATCGGATGATCGTCGGCAAGCGCGATCACCGGATCGAGGGCGGCTGGGTCGTCCATGGGCCGGGGGGTTCGCGTCGTTGAGGCGCGCGGCGATTATAGGCAGAATGGCCGGCGCCGCGTCGATGCGAATGTTCGCCTTGCGCCGGGCACGCGCCGCGCGCCGCCGCCCGTCCGCCGCCATGGTCCACGCGCCCTTCCTCCGCTTTCGCAGGCTGCTCCGGCGTGCGGCGGCCGCCGCGGTCGCGCTGCTGGTCCCGGGGGCGGGGATCGCGGCGCCCGCGGGCGTGCAGTCGCTCGCCCACGGCGTCTACGTGCGCGCCGAAACGGCCGTGCCGCCGGCGGGCACCGAAGGGACGCCGGTCGGACTGCCGGACATCTGGAGCGACCGCCACCCCGGCGCCACGGGTTCGGCGTGGTACCTGCTCGACTGGGAGTACGGCGACGCCGCCGGTCCGACGGCCGCCGTGTACCTGACGGGGACGACGATGCCCGCCGAGGTGTTCGTCAACGGCCGGCTGGTCGGCGCCACCGGGGCCTTCACCGGGCCGCGGCCACGCAGCTACCAGTCCTCGCGGCTGTTCGTGATCCCGGTGGACGCGATCGTCCCCGGCCGCAACCAGGTCGCCGTGCACGTCTACGAGCGCTCGCGCGACGGCGGCGCGTTCGGACCCGTGCTGGTCGGGCCGGAGCCCGCGCTGCGCGAGCGCGCGCTGCGCGATCTCTTCCTGCACACGCTGGGGCCCGCCGTCGTCAGCGCGACCATCGTCGTGCTCGGCGTGTTCATCCTCGTGCTGTGGCTGCGCCGCCGCAACCCGACGTACGGACTCTTCGGCGCGGCGGCGCTGCTGTGGGGCCTGCACACCGGCATGTCGCTGGTGGCCGAGCCGCCGCTGCAGCTGCCGCACTGGGCCATCGCCTGGACGACGCTCTACATCCTGTTCGTCGCGCTCCTGTGCCTGTTCTGCCTGCGCTTCGCCGAGCGGGACTGGCCGGCGTACCGGCGCGGGCTCGTCGCGTATACGCTGGCCGTGCCGCTCTTCCTCTACGCGGCGTGGTGGGCCGGCGCGCTGTACCAGACCAGCATCGTCGTCCGGCTGGGTGCCATCGTGATGGTGCTGTTCGCATTCACCGCGGTGGCGCGCTACGCGCTCGCGAAGCGCGACACCGAGAGCCTGCTGCTGCTCGCGGCCGGCGGCATCTCGATCGTGTTCGGCGTCCACGACTGGCTCGCCGCGCAGAGCACGACCGAGATCCGGCCGGTGATGCTCGTCCCCTACGCCGGGCTCGCGTTCCTGCTGCTGGTCGGCTGGATCCTGACCGACCGCTTCGTGCGCGCGCTCAACGAGTACGAGGCGCTCAACGCCGGCCTCGAGGCCCGGGTCGCGGAGAAGAGCGAAGCGCTCGCGGCGCAGCTCGACGAGACGCGCGCCGCGCGCGACGCGGCGGAAACGGCCAACCGCGCGAAGTCGCGCTTCCTCGCCGCCGCGAGCCACGACCTGCGGCAGCCGCTGCACGCGCTGGGCCTGTTCGCCGCGCGGCTGTCGGACCGCACGCGCGATCCGGAGGACGCGGCGCTGGTCCGGCGCATCTCGACGTCGGTGGCCTCGCTCGAGTCGCTGTTCTCGGCGCTGCTCGACATCTCGCGGCTGGAGGCCGGCGCCGTCGCGACCGAGGTGCGCGCGCTCGCGCTCGACCCGCTGTTCGCGCGGCTCGTGAACGACTTCGCGCCGGAGGCCATCGAGCGCGGCTTGCGCTTCGCCGTGCTGCCGACGCGCTGCGCGGTGCGCTCCGACCCGGTGCTGCTCGAGCGCATCCTGCGCAACCTCATCGCCAACGCGCTGCGCTACACGCGCGAGGGCGGCGTCGTCGTGGGTGCCCGCCGGCGCGGGGGACACGTGTCGATCGAGGTGTGGGACAGCGGGCCGGGGATCGCCGGCGAGCACCTCGACCGCGTGTTCGAGGAGTTCTACCAAGTCGGCAACCCCGAGCGCGACCGCACGCGCGGGCTCGGGCTGGGGCTCGCGATCGTGCGCCGGCTCGCGAGGCTCCTCGGCCACGAGGTCGACGTCGCGTCGCGGCCGGGGCGCGGCTGCGTGTTCCGCGTCCGCGTCGCCGCGGCGACCGCGGCGGAAGTTGCCGCCGGGCCCGCCGCACCGCCACCCGCGCTGCCCGGCGAACTGCTCGCGGGCAGGCGCATCCTGGTGATCGACGACGAGGAGCCGGTGCGCGATGCCATGCGGCAGACGCTCGTCGCGTGGCGGTGCACGCCGGTGCTGGCCGCCGACGCCGACGCGGCCGTCGCCGCGTGCGCGGACGGCGCACCGGACGCCATGGTCGTGGACTTCCGCCTGCCGCTCGGGAAGAGCGGCATCGACGCGATCGCCGCCGTCCGCGCCGCGATCGGCCGCGACGTGCCGGCGATCGTCGTCTCCGGCGAGAGCACGAGCGACCAGATCGCGCGCATCCGCGCGGCCGGCTTCACGCTGCTGTCCAAGCCCGTGGCGCCGGCAAAGCTGCGCGCGGCGCTCGTTCACGCGCTGGTGTGAAACGCACGCCCCTCACCCCCACCCTCTCCCCGTACCGGGGAGAGGGAGTGCCCAGTCGCCCCGCCGCCGGATTGCGCGACTCCCTCTCCCCGCTTGCGGGGAGAGGGCCGGGGTGAGGGCCGGCGCGCGAAAACTAGCGCCTGAGGCCGGGCATCAGCCGCGCGAAGTCGCCCATCACGCGCTGCATCGACTCGAAAGCGTTGCCGCCGGACGAGACGACGCCCTGCATCGCCTGGATCACGTTCTGCATCGGCCGCAGGTCGGGCATCATCGCCATCGCCGACTTGGCCTCGCGGACGCCCGGCACGCCGGCCATCTGCTCCTCCATCATCGCGAACAGGCGCTTCTGCATCTCGACGATCATCTCGAACATCTGGCCCCAGTAGCGCATCGCCTGCTCCATCGCCTCCTGCGACGACGTCTGGCCGGCGGCCATCATCTCGTCCGGCGAGCCGGCCTCGGCCGCGCGGCGTGCTGCCTTGCGGCCGACCGCGCGCGCGGTCTCCTCGCCCTCGAACTGCAGGCGGCGCAGCTTCGCGGTGTTCTCCATCGCGGCGTTGATGACGTCGAGCGCCATCTTCGCGTTGGCCTTGTACAGGTCCATCGCCTGCTCGGGCGTCATGAGCTTCGCCATCTTCGAGAAGTCGCGCACGCCGGCCATCGCCTCGGCGTCGAAGGCCGGGAACGCCGCGGGCCGGGCGGCGGCCTTCGGCGCGGCGCGCTTGCCCGCGCGCTTCTTCGCGGGTTTCCTGCGGGCGGGCTTCGCGGCCGGTTGCGGGGCGGGCTTCGCGGGCGCCGCGGGTGCTTTCTTCGCCATGACGGACTCCTCGGGTGGACGGACTGGTGAGACGCCGATCTGACCCCCAATCGCCCGCCGGCGTCAAGGGCGTTTGCGCAATGATCGTGCATCCCGCGTGCTACGATTCCGCGCTCTTCGCGGCGCCGCTCCGGCGCCCGCAAGCTCCCCGGGGAACGACGATGACGGATCTGAAGGCGCGGTTCGGCCGCCCGCTGCGGCTCGGCGTGATCGGCGGCGGGCCCGACTCGTGGATCGGCCGGATGCACCGCGGCGCGGCCGAGTACGACGGCTGGTGGCGCTGCACGGCCGGCGTCTTCTCGAGCGACGCGGCGCGCTCGCACGCGGCCGGCACGGCGATGGGCTTCGAAGCCGGGCGCAGCTACGGCTCGGTCGAGGAGATGATCGAGCGCGAGCGGGCGCGCCCCGACGGCATCGACGCCGTCGCCATCATGACGCCCAACGACACCCACTACCCGTTCGCGGCCGCGGCGCTCGCCGCCGGGCTCGACGTCGTCTGCGACAAGCCCGTCACCGACGACTTCGGGCAGGCGTGCGACCTCGTCGCGCGCACGCGCGCCGGCGGCCGGCTGTTCGCGGTCGCGCACGCGTACAGCGCGTACCCGATGACCCGCTGGGCGCGGCACCTGGTGGCCGACGGCATGCTGGGCCCGGTGCGCCTCGTGCAGGTCGAGTACATCCAGAGCGGCCTCGCGACGAGGCTCGAGGAAGGCCCGCAGAACAACCGGCTGCGCTGGGTGCTCGATCCGCAGCGCAGCGGGCAGGCGCTGGTGATGAGCGCGATCGGCTGCCACGCGCAGCACCTGGCCTCGTTCGCGACGGGCGCGAACGTCGCCCGCGTCGTCGCCGACGTCGGCACGCTGCTGCCCGGCCGCCGCGTCATCGACCACGTGTCCGCGCTGCTCGAGTTCGACGGCGGCGCGCGCGGCACGTTCACCGTCACGCAGGCCGCCGCCGGCGGCGAGAACGACATCCGGCTGCGCGTGTTCGGCGAGCGCGGCAACCTCGCGTGGTCGCACCGCGACGCCTCGTACCTCGACGTCGCGCTGCAGGGCGAGCCGGCGCGCCGGTACGGTCGCGGCGACCCGTTCCTGCCGCCGACCATCGTCGCGGCCGGCCGCACGCCGCGCGGGCACCCGGAGGGGCTGCGCGAGGCGTTCGCCAACATCTACGCCGAGGTCGCGCAGGAGCGGATGGCGCGCGCGCTCGGCGAGGCCGTGCCGGCGCACCCGTATCCGCGGATCGAGGACGGCGCGCACACGATGGCGTTCATCGAGGCGTGCCTCGCCTCGCAGCGCAGCGGCCGGTGGGAGGCGGTCGCGGCCCTGCCCCGCGCCTGAAGGTCGACACCGCAGGAACGCCACCCGTTGCACGGCTGATTCCGCGCAGGGTGGCGGCTCGCGCTGCCGGACGGCGGGGACCCCGTTGATCCACGTCAACACCCCCCGGCAGGGTGCGTGTCAGCATTCCGGCGACTTCCGGCCGTGCCGCCGCCGCGTGCGGCGGCGCGTGCGCCTCCCGGCAGCCGTCCACCTCTGCACACCGCATGGACGTCCGATGATCACCCACCGATCGCTCCTCGCGGCGTGTGCGTGCCTGCTGCTGCTTTGCGCCGCCTCCCCTGCGACGCGCGCCGCGAGCCCGCCCACCGCCCCCGCGCCCAACGACGCGTGCCTCATGTGCCACGCGGACAAGGACGCCAAGTCCTCCGCCGGCAAGGCCATCGGCGTCGACGCCGACCGCTTCAAGGGCTCGGTGCACGGCGAACTCGGCCTGAAGTGCACCGACTGCCACGCCGGCCTTTCGCCGCAGAAGCTGCCGCACGCCGAGAAGATCCCGCCGGTCAACTGCGCGACGTGCCACGACAAGGCCGCGGGCGAGTACGCCGGCACCGTGCACGGCGTCGCGCGCAAGGGCGGCAACACCGTCGCGGCCGCCTGCACCGACTGCCACGGGGCGCACGACATCCTGCGCTCGAAGGACCCCAGGTCGCGGACGAACCACGCCAACGTCGAGGCCACGTGCGCGAAGTGCCACGGCAGCGACGCCGTCGTCGCGCAGGCGAAGCTCCCCGGCGGCAACGTCGCGTCGAAGTTCCACGACAGCATCCACGGCAAGGCGCTCAAGGGCGCTGCGCAGGGCTCGGCGCCGACGTGCTCGAACTGCCACGGCGCGCACAGCATCCGGCCGAAGGCGGACGAGAAGAGCAGCGTCGCGCGGGCGAAGATCCCCGACACCTGCGGCAGCTGCCACAAGCCGGAGCGCGCCGCGTACATGCAGGGGATGCACGGCAAGCTGCGGCAGGACGGCGTGCTCGCGGCCCCCGGCTGCACGGACTGCCACAGCGCGCACGCGATCCAGCAGCACACGGTGGCGAACTTCCAGACCGAGGTCATCAAGGAGTGCGGGACCTGCCACTCCGACTACCTCAAGACCTACCGCGACACGTTCCACGGGCAGGTCACGCAGCTGGGCTACGCGCGGATGGCGACCTGCGCGTCCTGCCACGGCGCGCACGACGTGCTGCCCGCGTCCAACCCGGCGTCCAAGGTGTCGAAGGAGAACCGGCTGAAGACGTGCCAGAGCTGCCACGCGGGCGCGTCGGCGAACTTCGCGAGCTTCGACCCGCACGCGAGCCGGCACGACAAGGCGCGCGACCCGATCTACTACTACGCCGCGCTGTTCATGGAGCTCCTTCTCTTCGGCGTGTTCGCGTTCTTCGGCGTGCACACGGTGCTCTGGCTCTATCGCGAGCTGCGCGTCAAGTTCGGCGGCGGCAGCCGCGACGAGGGACCACGATGACCACCGCGACGACCACGGCGGCGCGCGCACCGGCCGCCGGCGCGACCCAGCGCTACTACCGCCGCTTCACGCCCATCGAGCGCGTCATGCACGCGGCGCTGATGCTGACGTTCGTCGGCTGCGCGCTGTCGGGCCTGCCGCTCCTCTACTCCGAGGAGGCGTGGGCGAAGACCCTCGCGCGCATCCTCGGCGGCTTCGAGGGCGCCGGGCTCATCCACCGCATCTGCGCGTTCGTGATGATCGTGGTGTTCGTCGGCCACGTCGTGCTGGTGTTCGGGAAGGCGATCTCCGGCGGGCGCCTGAAGGCGATGTTCTGGGGCCCGGACTCGATGGTGCCGCAGCCGCAGGACGCCTTCGACATCTGGAACAACTTCAAGTGGTTCGTCGGGCGCGGCCCGCAGCCGAAGTTCGACCGCTGGACCTACTGGGAAAAGTTCGACTACTGGGCGGTCTTCTGGGGGATGTTCATCATCGGCGGCTCGGGGCTCCTGCTCTGGTTCCCGGTGTTCTTCGCCAGGTTCCTGCCCGGCTGGATGTTCAACATCGCCTCGCTGGTGCACGGCGAGGAGGCGCTGCTCGCCGTGGGCTTCATCTTCACGTTCCACTTCTTCAACGGCCACGTGCGGCCGGCGAAGTTCCCGATGGACACCGTGATCTTCACCGGGCGCATCTCCGAGCACGAGTTGAAGGAGGAGCGGCTGGTCGAGTACGAGCGGCTGGTGCGCGAGGGGCGCCTCGCGGCCAAGGAGGCGCCGCCGCCTACCGCGGAGTCGCAGTGGTTCGGCTGGGTCGTCGGCGGGACGGCGCTCACGCTCGGCATCGTCGCGATCGTGTTGATCGTCTACAGCGTATTCACGTAATCTTGGCGGGGCCGGCCGCCTGCGGCCGGCGACGCGGATCGAAGGGACGGGCCCCGCGCGGGCCCGTCGTGCAACCTGCCCGGCGCAGCGGCGGCCGGGCCGGGCCGAAACGGGGCAGGCAAGGAGGGGGAAGGCGATGCGTATCACCGTTGGCAAGAAGACTCTCGTGCTGGGCGGCGCGCTGACGATCGTCCTGATCGGCATCGCCGTCGCCATCCTCGCCGCCGGCGGCATCGTCGCGTGGGAGTACAGCAACAGCAACGCGTTCTGCACCAACAACTGCCACGCCGTCCACCCGGAGGAGCCGCGCGCCTACGCCGTCTACTCCCACGCGCGCGTCCAGTGCGTCGAGTGCCACATGGGCCGGCTGCCGACGCTGCAGCTGATGGGCCTCAAGATGGCCCACTACCACGAGCTCCTGGGGATGATCACCGGCTACAAGCGGCCGCTCGCGGGCACCACGCTGCGCCCGGCGCGCGACTCGTGCGAGGGCTGCCACTGGCCGTCGGTCGACCACGACGACACGATCCGCACCAAGATCCACTTCGAGCCCGACGAGAAGAACACCGAGGTGCGCTCCAAGCTGATCGTGCACACGGGCACCGGCACGGCGCGCGAGAAGGCGACCCGCGGCATCCACTGGCACATCGACCAGAACGTCGAGTACGTCACCGACGACGTGCAGAAGCGCACGATCCCCTGGGTGCGCATCACCGGCAAGGACGGCAAGGTCACCGAGTACTTCGACGCGTCGAGCAAGCTCGGCAAGGCGGAGATCGCCCAGATGACCAAGCGGAAGATGGAGTGCGTCGACTGCCACAACGCGTCCGGGCACCCGTTCAAGAACCCGGCCGACCGCGTCGACGAGGCGATGGCCGAGGGCCGGATCGACCGGTCGATCCCGTCGATCAAGGCGCGCTCGCTCGCGATCATCGACAAGGCGTCGGCGCTGCACGGCCCGCTCGAGGAGCAGGTGCCGAAGTTCCGGCAGATCATCGCGGACGCCGCGCCCAAGGGCACGCTGAAGCCCGAGCAGAAGGCGGCGGAGGACCAGTTCGCTAAGGCGATGCTCGAGATCCTGCAGCTGTCCGAGTTCGAGGCGAAGGACCTGACGTGGAAGTCGTTCCCGAACCACGTCGGGCACAAGGACTTCCCGGGCTGCTTCCGCTGCCACGACGGCAAGCACGTCAACGCGAAGGGCGAGGCGATCAGGCTGCAGTGCACGCTGTGCCACGACATCCCGCAGGTCTCGGTCGACGGCACGCTGAAGACGGTCGCGTCGACCAAGACGCCGGGCCTGACGCCGCCGGACAGCCACAACGCGCCCAACTTCATGCACGACCACCGCACCAAGGTCGACGACACGTGCCAGATGTGCCACGGCCCGCTCAAGTGGGGCAAGGACGGCGGCAACTTCTGCGCCAATCCCGCCTGCCACGGCCGCAAGTGGCCGGAGATGTCCCTCGACGCGAAGAAGACGTGACCGGATCGGGGCGCCACCCGTCCTGACCCGGCTCCGCGCGAAGTCGGTGCGAAAGCCCCCGGGCCGCCGGGCGGCCTTCGCGCGGGCGATCGAGCCGCGCAGCGCGCGACCCCGCTGCGCGGGCCGGAGGGCCGGCGAGCGCCTTCGGGTGCGGGACGACGGAACGCTCCGCGGGCCGCGGGGCGGAAGCGGGCGGGTCAGTCGCGCGAAGCGTGCTTCGCCAGCTTGCGCTGCAGCGTGCGCCGGTGCAGCGACAGCGCGCGCGCCGTCGCCGAGATGTTGCCCCGGTGGTCCAGGAGCACGCGGTTGATGTGCTCCCACTCGACGCGGCTCGGCGACATCGGCTTGGCCGCCACGGGGACGGCGGGGTCGGCACGGTCGCGGTGAAACGCCGCCACCACGTCGTCCGCGTCCGCGGGCTTCGTCAGGTAGTGCACGGCGCCGAGCTTCATCGCCTCGACGGCCGTGCTGATGCTGCCGTGGCCGGTCAGCATGACCACGCGGATCTCCGGGTGGATCGCGCGCGCCCGCGCCAGCACTTCGAGTCCCGACCGGTCCGGCAGCCTGAGGTCGAGCACCGCGTACCCCGGCCGGTGCGCGCGCACCGCCGCCAGCGCCGACGTCCCGTCGTGCGCGATCAGCACGTGGTACCCGCGGCGCGTCAGCGCGCGGGCGAACGCCGCGCACAGCGCACTGTCGTCGTCGACCAGCAGCAGCGACGGCGCACGGATGGGCGCGGCGGGCGCGAAGGCATTCATGGCGCCAGCGCCGCCAGCGGCACCCGCAGCTCGACGCGCATGCCCCCGCCCGCGCGGTCCGCGAACTCCAGCGTCCCGCCCAGCCGGCGGACGGTGTCGGTCGCGAGCACGAGCCCGAGCCCGGTGCCCTTGCCCGGCGGCTTCGTCGAATAGAACACGCGGCCCATCCGGGCGCGCGCGCCGGCGGGAACGCCCGGCCCCCGGTCGGTGACCGCCACTTCGAGCCAGTCCGGATTCCAGCGCGCGAGCATGCCGACATCATCCGCCGATGCGTCGACGGCGTTGTTGAGCAGGATCAGCATCGCCTGCTCGAGCGCGCCGTCGTCGGCGATCGCGGGCACCGGCAGTGCGCCGTCCCAGCGGCAGGTGAGCGTCGCGTCCGGCCGCAGCGCCTGGCAGCGCGCCACGACCGCCTCGAGGAACCGGTCGAGCGGCACGCCGAGGCCGTCCGCGGCGGACGCGTGCGCCGCGGCGGCCGTCAGGTTCTGCACGGTGCGGCGACACGCGTCGACCTGCGCCGCGATCGTGGCGGCGTCGCGCCGCAGCACCGCGGGGTCGTCCTCGTGCGCCATCTCGTCGACGATGGCGGCCATCGTCGTGAGCGGCGACGCGAGCTCGTGCGCGGCGCCGGCAGCCAGCGCGCCGATGCGCAGCACGCACTCGTCGCGGCTCGCGCTCGCCGCCGCCTCGCGCAGCAGCTGCTCGTGGTGGCGCAGCAGTGCCGCCATCCGCGCGACGAACCACGTCGAGAGCGCGGCCGTGAGCACGAAGCTCACGTAGCTGCCGGCCGCGACGAGCGCCGACGGCAGCGGCGCGCCGCCGGGAAGCGCGAGCGGCCACGGCGACGCCGCGCTGGCCGCGTAGCACGCGAGCACGGCAGCGAGCCCTGCACCGGAGAGCGGCCACGGCAGCAGCTGGCCCGCCAGCACGCCGTGCAGCACGTACAGCCAGACGAACGGGTTGGCGCCGCCTCCGGTGAGCGCGATCAGCGCGGTGAACGCGGCGAGGTCGGCGGCCAGATGGGCCGCCACCTCGGCGTGCGTCGGCGGACGGGCGCGGCGCAACCGCGTTGCCGTGGCGACGTTGAGCACGATCAGCGCGCCGACGACCGCCGCAAGCGGCGGCCACGGGAGCGCGGCACCGGCGGCGCCTGCGACGGCGAGCGCGGCCACCTGGCCTCCGATCGCGATCCAGCGCAACTGGGCCAGCAGGCGCAGGCTCGCGACCGTCGCCGGCGGCACGTCGCGCCCTCCTCGCCGCGCCTTCGGCGCGCGGATCGCAGCACCGTCGGCGGGCTGGGCCTCGTGCAGCGGCGGGTCTTCGTCTGCCATGATTGATGGGCCGCGCGGGCCGGGCGCTCGCGGCGCCGCCATTAGACCACCACGGCCGCGGCCCGGGGCGCCGCGGCGCGCACGCGTTGACGCGTGTCAAGGCGGCGGACGGTCGTCGGCTCCGCGCCGCCGCTCGCACACGCCGGCGCGGGGGGCCCGACGACGGCCGGGTTACAATCGCGCCTCGCTCGCCGCCGGACCGGGTCGGCGTCCGCCGGCATGGAAACGACGTGGGATGGACACGATGGTTGCACGCGCCTCTACAAGAATCGGTGGCTGGCTGCTGGCGGCGGCGCTCGCGGGCGCCGGCACGGCGGCATCGGCGGCATCCCCGTACTTCGTCAACGTCATCGGCACGCCGGCGTCCATCGCCTGCACCAACACCGGGTTCACGTTCGGCTCGACGGTGACGCTGCAGTGGCAGCTCAAGTCCGACACCTCGACCATCGACATCAAGGTCTACATCAACGGTGCGGTCGTGGGCACGCAGAGCGTCGCGCCGGGCAGCACGTCGGGCTCCGTGCCGATCGGCACCGACCCGAGCCCGCAGTACGCGAGCACGCCCTACCCGTACACGCTGCGGATCGAGGCGCTGCCGCAGGACTCGTACACGGACGGCGTGCAGGCGTCGTTCACCTGCCCGTCGGCGGCCGGCACGAACTGGAGCGTCCTGGCGTTGCCGCCGAAGGTCCCGTCGTTCAGCGCGTCGCCGTCGCCCGTCGTCTTCCCGTCCACGCCGGTCGGCCAGTCGGCCCCCCAGGTCGTGACGATCACCAACACCGGCAGCGCGGACGCGACCAAGGTCACCATCGCCAACAGCAACAACGTCGAGTTTCCGCTCTCGCAGAACGAGTGCACGGGGCCGCTGGCGAAGGGCGCGGCGTGCACGCTCACGGCCACGTTCCGGCCGACGACCGCCGGCAACCGCACCGCCAGCGTGCAGGTCGCCGACGAAGGCGGGGCCAGCAACGGGGTGCAGATGCGCGGCACGGGCACCGGCGGCCCGCAGCTCGCGCTGCCGGCGAGCGTCGCGTTCGGCAACCAGACGGTCGGCACGACGAGCGCCGCGCAGAACGTCACGGTCACCAACACCGGCACGAGCCCGGCGACCGTCGCGAGCGTGACCAGCAGCAACCCGACGGAGTTTCCGGTCACGTCGACGTGCTCGGCAGTCGCGGCGGGCGCCACTTGTACGATCGCCGTGACGTTCAAGCCGGCGGCCGCCGGGACGCGCAACGCCACCGTCACCGTCACGAGCGACGGCGCGGGCAGCCCGCAGGCCATCGCCGTCACCGGCACGGGCACCGCCGCCGGCGGCGCGGGCCAGCTCGCGCTGCCGGGCCCCGTGACGTTCGCCGCGCAGGCCGTCGGCACCGCCAGCGCGCCGCAGAACGCGACGCTGACCAACGTCGGCGGCGCGCCGGTCACCGTGACGGGCGTGGCCAGCAGCAACGCCGCCGAGTTCCCGGTCACCTCGACGTGCGCGACGGTCGCGGCGGGCGCCACGTGCGCGCTGTCGCTGACGTTCACGCCGGCCGCCGCCGGGCCGCGCAGCGCGACGATCACGGTCACGAGCGACGGCACCGGCAGCCCGCAGACGCTCGCCGTCTCCGGCACCGGCACCGCGGGCCCGTCGCCGGGACAGCTGGCGCTCGCCGCCGACGTGAACTTCGGCAGCGTCGAGCTCGGCACGATCACCGGGGCGGCGCCGGTCGCCGTCACCAACATCGGCGGCACCGCCGTCGCCGTGGCGAGCATCGGTAGCAGCAATCCGGCCGAGTTCGCCGTGGCGTCGTCGACGTGCGGCACCGTTGCCGCGGGCGCGGGCTGCACGTTCGCGCTCACGTTCGCACCTGCCGCCGAAGGCGCGCGCACCGCGACGATCACCGTGGTCAGCAACGGGGTCGGCAGCCCGCAGACGATGCTCGCGACGGGCACCGGCGTGGTCGGGCCGCCGCCGCCGCCCGCCACCGTCGACGCGATCGAATACCGCCACGCCGAGTGGGACCACTACTTCGTCACCAGCATCGCCGACGAGATCGCCAAGCTGGACGCCGGCGTGTTCAAGGGCTGGGCGCGCACCGGCTACAAGTTCAAGACGCACGCGCTCAACACCGCCGGCGACGCGAACGTCTGCCGCTTCTTCAGCACGTCGTTCGGCGAGCGCAGCTCCCACTTCTACACGCCGTTTGCCGGCGAGTGCGCGATCGTCAAGGCCAATCCCGACTGGCAGTTCGAGGGCGAGGTGTTCGGCATGCCGATCCCGGCCGCGAACGGCGCCTGCCAGGCGGGGACCGTGCCGGTGTACCGGCTGTACAACAACGGCCAGGGCGCCTCGCCCAACCACCGGTACACGACCGACCTCGCCGTGCGCGCGCAGATGATCGCGCAGGGGTGGATTCCCGAGGGCTACGGCGACCTGGGCGTGATCATGTGCGCCCCGGCCTGAGCCGGGTCGCGGGCAACCACGCCGGCGCGCGGCCGGCCGACACGACGGGAGGGCGCGATGCCGTGGCTGCTGCTGCTCCTGGCCGGCCTGTTCGAGGTCGGCTGGGCCATCGGACTCAAGTACACCGACGGGTTCACGCGGTTCTGGCCGACGGCCGGCACCGTGCTCGCGATGGTGGCGAGCATCGTGCTGCTCGGCGTCGCGATGAAGTCGCTGCCGGTCGGCACGGCCTACGCGGTGTGGGTCGGCGTGGGCGCCGTGGGCACGGCCGCGCTCGGCATCGTCCTGTTCGGCGAGGCCGCGACCGCGGGTCGCCTCGCGAGCCTTGCGCTGATCGTCGCCGGCATCGTCGGCTTGAAGGTCGCCACGCCCGCGTGAGGGGCGGTCGCGCTACTCGACCACGCTGTCGGCGCGCACCAGGATCGCCTGCGGGATGACGACGCCGATCGCGCGGGCGGTCTTCGCGTTGATCACGAGCTCGAACTTGGTCGGCCGCTCGATGGGCAGGTCGCCGGGCGCTGCGCCCTTCAGGATCTTCACGGCGTACCCTGCCGACCGGCGGATGAGATCGCCGTAGCTCGCGCCGTAGCTCATCAGGCCCCCGGCCTGCACGTATTCGGCGACGTTGAAGATCGCGGGCACGCGCAGGCCCGCGGCGAGTTCGGCCAGGCGCCCGCGATTGGAGAAGAACAGCGGATTCTCGATGACGACCAGCGCGTCGGGGCGTTGCCGCTGCATCGCCGCGAACGCCCGCTCGAAGTCGTCGACGCGCGGCGACTCCTCGGTGGTCAGCGTCAGCCCGAGCACGCGCGCCGCGCGCTCGGTTTCCGCGAGTTGTTCGGCCACCCCGGCCGGCGCGAGCGCGCGGTAGTACAGGACCGCGACGTGCCGGGTGCCCGGGAAGGCTTCCTTCAGGAGCTCGAGGCGCTTGCCGGAGAGCTCGTTGTGCGTGCTGGTGAGCCCGGTCATGTTGCGACCGGGGCGCGCGAGGCTCGTGCCGAAGCCCTGCCCCACGGGGTCGGGCGCCAGCGCGAACACGATCGGCAGCGTCGTCCCCGACTTCTGCGCCGCCTGCGCGGCGATGCCCGACGGCGCGGCGACGAGGTCGGGCTTCCACGCCAGCATCCCGGCGACGAGCGACGGCAGCCGGTCGAGCTTGCCGTCGGCCCACCACGCTTCGAGCACGAAGTCGCGCCCGCTGCGCCAGCCATGCTCGTCGAGGCCGCGCACGAGGGCGTCGCGCAGGCTGCCGGCCGATACTGCGCTGCCGTTGCTGAGGAACGCGATCCGAAACGGGCGCGATGGCTGCTACGCGCACGCGATCCGCGGCGATGCCGCAAGCGCCGCAACCGCCAGCAGCGCGCGCCGGCGCGAGACGGGATCCATGCTCACCTCCCCTGCAAGCCGGACGGCTGCGACTATCGCGCCGATCGGGCGGCGCCGCAAGCGCCCCGGCCGCGGGCAAGAAAAAAGCCGGCGTCGCGCCGGCTCTCTTCCGGGAGCGCGTCAGCCTACTGCGCCAGCACCCACTTGACGATGCCCTTCAGGTCGTCACCCTTGGCCTTCACTTCCGGGTGACCCTTCGCACCGGCGAGCTTCGCCTCCAGCGACGCCGCGGCGTCGGCCTTGCCCTTGTACTTGGCCGCCACTTCCTTGAACGACGGGCCCATCTTCTTGGCGCTGACGTCGTGGCACGTCATGCAGCCCGCGCTCTTGGCGGCAGCTTCCTGCGCGCTGACCGCACCCGCGGACATCATCGCAGCGGCCGCGACGGCCGCGATCACGATCGACTTCATTCTCTGGTCTCCTCGTTGGACGGGTGCCGGGCCACGGCGACCCGTCGTGGGCCGCCGTCCCCGGCACTCTGGGCGCAATCCTAACCTACGGCGGGCCCCTACGTCGACGGCCGCGGCACGCCGGCCGCGGCGCCGGGCGTCACATCGCGAGGATCCACTTCACGAGGGTCGTGGTGTCCGCTTCGGACGACTTGACCTGCGGGTGGCCCTTGCCGGACATCAGGTTGCCGACCAGCGTCTTCTCGGCGTCCGCCTTGCCCTTGAACTTGGCGGAGATGTCCTTGTACGACGGGCCCATCTTCTTGGTGTCCTTGGCGTGGCAGGTGTTGCAGCCGCTCTTCTGCGCGAGGTCGTCCGACGCGCTCGCCACACCCGCCGCCCCCATGCCCAGCGCGACCGCCGCCACCATCACGATTGCCTTCATTGCTGCGCTCCTTGTCGTCTGAAGTTCCCCGGCCATCCGGGTTCGCCCGCGAGTCTAACGCAGCGCAGGCCGCCGGCGTTGACGCACGGCAAGGGGAGGCGCGGCCTGCGGCAACTTGTCGCAGGCCGCGGGCACTCAGGCCTTCCGCAGCGGCCGCGCGCGGTGCACGGCGAGGTGCAGCGGCGTGCGCGAACGCGGCACCTTGCGCACGAAGTGGTCGCGCGCCACGTGGTAGCTGGGATCGAAGCCGAAGAAGTTCCGGTGCATGTGCGCGAGCTCGTCGGCCCGGTAGTCGGCGAGCGGCCGCACCGCTTCGTCGGCGGCCCGGCGAGCGGCCTTCGCGGCGAGCTGCGCCGCGAAGTCGGCGGCGCCGGCCCACGCCCGGGCCTGCGCCGCGACCTCCGCCCGGAACGCCGCGGGCGTGGCGCCGAAGCACGCGTCGGCGAGCCCCGCCGCCACGGCCTCGCGGCCGGACATCGGCAGGCGCCCCTGCGTCAGCGCGTGCGCGCGCTCCGCGCCGACCCGGCGCGGCAGCAGGTAGGTCCAGTACTCGGAGCCGTACAGGTTGCCCATGCCCTTGTAGTGCGGATTGAGGATGGCGCCGTCGCGCACGCAGACGCGGTCGGCGGCGAGCGCCAGGAACACCCCGCCCGCCCCCGCGTTGCCCTGCATCGCCGCGATCGTCATCTGGCCTGGCGTCTCGACGATCTCGCGCACGAGGTCGTCCATCGCGTTGATGTTGCGCCACGACTCCTCGGCCGGGTGGTCGGCGGCCTCGATCAGGTTCAGGTGGATCCCGTTCGACCAGAAGTCCCCCCCGCCTTCCAGCACGATCACGCGCGTCGGCCGGGACTTCGCCGTCGCGTACGCCGCGCGCAGCGCCTCGCACTGCGCGGTGCCCATCGCGCCGTTGTAGAAGGGAAAGCGCAGGAAGCCGACCGCGCCCTCCTCCGCGTACTCGATCGGCCGCCACGTCGGCTGCGCCACGGCGGCGTCCGGCGCGAGCGGCGCCTCGGGCACGCCCGCCAGCCGGTCGCGGAGGACCGCCTGCGCCGGGAGCTTCAACCGCGGCTCCGGGCCGTCCGCCCGCCTGGCGTGCGTGATCCACACGGCGCCGTCGATCGTGGCGCGCAGGATCGCGCCGTCGCGCCGCGCGACGACGGCGCCGGGCGCGGCGCCCGCACGCAGCGCGGCGAGCCCGCCCTCGGCGTGCGCGTCGTAGAGGTAGACCGCCGCGCCGCCCACGGCGTCGAGCACACCGGGCACCCCGTCGGCCGCGCGCACCTTGCGCAGCACCGTCGCCGTGTCGTCGGCGCTCCAGTCGATCGCGCGGTCGGGCTGCCTTGCCAAGGGCCGCGCCCGCCCGCGGGCGCGGTCGCCGAACGCGGCCAACGGCGTGGCCCGCTCGCCGCGGGCGATCCGCGCGAGCGCCTCGTGCAGCGCCGCGGTCGCCGCTTCGGTGACCTCGTGGCGATAGAGGCTGCCCTTGGCCGCGCCGCGCATCGCGAATCCGGCCGTCGCCCAGACGTCACCCGCGTCCATCTCGCCGTTGGCTTCGAGCACGGTGACGCCCCACGCGGCCTCGCCGTCCATGATCGCCCAGTCGAGCGCCGAGGGCCCGCGATCGCCGACCACGCCCGGGTGCACGACCAGGCAGCGCACGCCACGCCACACGGCGTCCGGGATGCGCCGCTTGAGGAACGGCGCGACGACGACGTCCGGCTGCCAGAGCGCCACCGCCTCCTGCGTGACGGCGTCGTTGACGTCGAACTCGACGGACACGTCGTGGCCGGCCGCGCGCAGGTCGACGAACACCCGCTGCGTCAGGCTGTTGAACGCGTGCGCGAGCAGCAGGACGCGCATCAGCAGATCCGCGGCAGCTGCTCGCCCGTCAGCCAGTCGACGACGCGCCGGCCGCCGAAGCTCGTGTCCATCTGCACGAAGTGGTGCGGGTCGGCGATCACCTCGCCGACGATCGCCGCGTCGCGTCCCAGCGGGTGCGCGCGCATCGCCGCGAGCAGCGCCGCGGAGTCCTCCGGGGCGCAGATCGCGACGAGCTTGCCCTCGTTGGCGACGTAGAGCGGGTCGAGGCCCAGGAACTCGCAAGCGGCGCGCACGCCGGCGGCCACCGGGATGCGGTCCTCGGCGATCACCATCCCGCAGCGCGACTGCCGCGCGAGCTCGTTCAACGTCGTGGCGAGCCCGCCGCGCGTCGGGTCGCGCAGGCACCGGATGCCGGGCACGGCGGCGACCATCGCGGCGACGAGTCCGTGCAGCGCGGCGGTGTCGGAGCGGATCGTCGTCTCGAACTCGAGGTTCTCGCGCAGCGACATGATCGCGACCCCGTGGTCGCCGAGCGTCCCGCTGACGAGGATGCGGTCGCCCGGCCGCGCGCGGTCGCCGCCGGTCTCCACACCCGCCGGCACGACGCCCACGCCGGTGGTCGTGATGAACACGCCGTCGCCCTTGCCCTGCTCGACGACCTTGGTGTCCCCGGTGACCACCGGCACGCCCGCCTCCTTCGCGGCCGCCGCCATCGACAGGACGATCCGCTTCAGGTCCGCGAGCGGAAACCCCTCCTCGAGGATGAAGCCGGCGGCGAGGTTGAGCGGCACCGCGCCCGCCATCGCGACGTCGTTGATCGTGCCGTGCACCGACAGGCAGCCGATGTCGCCCCCCGGGAAGAACAGCGGCGACACGACGTGGCTGTCGGTGGCGATCACCATCCGCCCGCCCGGCGCCGCGAACGCCGCCTGGTCGTTCGCCTGCCGCAGCCACTCGTTGTCGAAGGCGCGGACGAAAAGCTCGTCGATCAGCTGTGCCATCGCGCGCCCGCCGCCGCCGTGCGTCATGTCGACGCGGCCGTGGCGGAAGTCGAGCGGGCGGATGTAGTCGGCGCGCATGCCGCGGGTTCCTCGTCACTCGGCGGCGGCGACGACCGCCGCGTCCTTGAACCGCCCGTACGTGTAGTGCGCGGCGCACGCGCCCTCGGCCGACACCATGCACGACCCGAGCGGATGGTCGGGCGTGCAGGCGGTGCCGAACACGCGGCACTGCGCGGGCGTCTTGACGCCGCGCAGGATCGCGCCGCACTCGCACGCCTTGTGGTCGGGCACCGGCCGGTAGACGATGCCGTAGCGCGCCTCGGCGTCGAACGCCGCGTAGCGCTCGCGGATGCGCAGCGCGCTGTAGGCGACCTCGCCCAACCCGCGCCACTCGAACGACCGGCGCAGCTCGAACACGTCGGCCACCAGCGCCTGCGCCTTGCCGTTGCCGTCGCGCGTCACCGCGCGCGTGAACTCGTTCTCGACCTCCGCGCGGCCTTCGTTCAGCTGCCGGACGAGCATCAGGATCGCCTGCATGACGTCGAGCGGCTCGAAGCCGGCGATCACGACGGGCCGCTGGTACTCCTCGGCGAAGTACTCGTAGGGCCGGCTGCCGATCACCGTCGACACGTGCGCGGGGCCGATGAAGCCGTCGAGCGGCACCGTGCCGAACTCGCGCACCTCGGGCGATTCGAGGATCGCGGTGATCGCCGCGGGCGTGAGCACGTGGTTGCAGAAGACGCTGAAGTTGGGGAGATTCTCCGCGGCCGCCTGCCTGATCACGACGGCCGTCGGCGGCGTGGTCGTCTCGAAGCCGATCGCGAAGAACACGACCTCGCGGTCCGGGTGCTCGCGCGCGATGCGCAGCGCGTCCGCGCTGGAGTACACCATCCGCACGTCGCCCCCGCGGGCCTTCGCCTGCAGCAGCGACAGGCCGCCGCTCGCCGGCACCCGCATCGTGTCGGCGTACGTGCACAGGACGAGGCCCGGCCGCTGCGACAGCTCGATGGCGCTGTCGATCCGGCCGATCGGCAGCACGCACACCGGGCAGCCGGGGCCGTGGATCATCCGGATCGCCGGCGGCAGCAGGTCGGCGAGGCCGTAGCGCGAGATCGCGTGCGTGTGGCCGCCGCAGAACTCCATCAGGTTGTAGCGGCGGTCCGCGCGGGCCTCGCGCGCGACGGCGGCTGCGAGCGTGCGCGCGCGCGCGCCGTCGCGGAACTCGTCGATGTACTTCACGTGGCGTCCTGCGGGACGAGCCCGGCCTGCGCGAACGTCTCGAGCGTGCGCTGCGCCTCGTCCGGGTCGAGCCGCGTCAGCGCGTAGCCGACGTGCACGATCACGTAGTCGCCGACGGCCACGCCGTCGACCAGCGCGAGCGAGATGCGCTTGCGCACGCCGGCGACGTCGATCAGCGCGGTCTCGGGTTCGGGGAGCGCGACGACGCGCGCGGGGATGGCGAGGCACACGGTCAGGACTCCTTCCGCAGCGACTGCAGCGCGAGCCACGCCTGGCCGAGGGCCAGCCCGCCGTCGTTCGGCGGTGCCGCCTGCGCTTCGAGCAGCACGAGGCCGCGGTGCGCGAGCGCCGAGCGCAGCCCGCCGGCGACGATGGCGTTGAGGAAGCAGCCGCCGCCTGCCGCCACCGTGCGAATCCCGTGCCGCACGGCGGCGGCGGCGATCCACTCGGCGAGCGCGGCGACGAGCGTGGCGTGGAACAGCGCCGCGCCGAAACCCGTGTCGCGCTCGTCGGCGAGCCGGGCGGCAAGCGGCGTCAGGTCGAGTTCGCCGCCGGGCATGAGCGCGTACAGCGTGTCGTCGGCCGGGACGCTGCCGTGGCGCTGCGCGACGCCCTCGAGGCGCATCGCCGCCTGCCCCTCGAACGACATCCGGTCGGCCACGCCGAGCAACCCGGCCGCCGCGTCGAACCAGCGGCCCATGCTGGTGGTCCGCGGCGCGCGCACGCCGCGCGCGAGCAGCGCGGCCACGGTCGGCGCCGCCGGCTCGTGCGCGAACCGGCGCACGATCTCGTCGCCGCGGCCCACGGCCGCCAGCGCGGACGCGGCCATCCGCCACGGCTCGCGCGCCGCGCGGTCGCCGCCGGGCAGCGCCAGCGCGGAGAGACGGCCGAGCCGCTCGAAGGCGGTGCCGTCGACGCGCAGCAGCTCGCCGCCCCACGCAGCGCCGTCGGTGCCGAGGCCCACGCCGTCGAGCGCGACGCCGAGCACCGGCGCGCGCACGCCGTGCTCGGCCAGCACCGCCGCGACGTGCGCGTGGTGGTGCTGGACCGCGTACAGCGGCACCTGCCAGCGCGCCGCGAGCGTGGCCGCGTGGCGCGTGCTGTGGAAGTCCGGGTGCAGGTCGTGCGCGACGAGCGCCGGCCTGACGTCCAGGATGGCGGTCAGGTGCGCGATCGCGCGCTCGAACGCCTCGCACGTCGGCGCGTTGTCGAGCTCGCCGACGTGCTGCGACAGGAACGCCTCGTCGCCGCGCGTCACGCACACGGTGTTCTTGAAGTAGCCACCCACCGCGAGCACCGGCGGCCCGTCCGTGGCGAGGCGGATCGCGCGCGGCGTCCAGCCGCGCGCACGGCGCACGAACTGGAACCCGCGGCCGGTCTCGCCCGGCAGCGCGCGGATCACGCTGTCGTCGCAGCCGACGACGATGTCGCGGTCGTGCAGCACGAACGCGTCGGCGATGCCGGCCAGGCGCGCCGTCGCCTCGGCGTTGCCGGTGACCAGCGGCTCGCCGCCCGGATTCGCACTCGTCATCACCAGCACCAGCGGCTGCGGCGCCGCGAGCCACGCCGGGTCCGCCGGACGGCCGGCCGCCTCGTGGAACAGCAGCGCGTGCAGCGGCGTGTACGGCAGCATCACGCCCAGCCACGCCAGGTCGGGCGCGACACCCGCCAGCGCCGCGTCCGCACCCGCCTTCTTGCGCAGCAGCACGATCGGCCGCTCCGCCGACGCGAGCATCGCGTCCTCGGCCGCGTTCACGAGCGCCAGCGGCTGCACGGAGGCGACGTTGGCGACCATCACCGCGAACGGCTTCTCCTCGCGCGCCTTGCGCTCGCGCAGCCGCGCCACCGCGAGGGCGTTGCGCGCGTCGCACGCCAGGTGGAAGCCGCCCAGGCCCTTGATGGCGACGACGTCGCCGCGCGCGATGCGCGCGACCGCCTCGGCGACGGCGTCCACACCCGGCACCGGGCGCCCGTGCGCGTCGGCGAACGCGAGCCGCGGCCCGCACGCCGGGCACGCGTTGGGCTCGGCGTGGAAGCGGCGGTCGACGGGCGAACGGTACTCGGCGAGGCACGCCGGGCACTGCGCGAACGGCGCCATGCTGGTCGTCGCGCGGTCGTACGGCAGGCGGCGGGTGATCGTGTAGCGCGGGCCGCAGTGCGTGCAGTTGATGAACGCGTAGCGGTAGCGCCGGTCGCCCGGATCGAGGAGCTCGGCCAAGCAGTCGGCGCAGATGGCGCTGTCCGGGCCGATCGCCGTGGCGGTGCGGCCGCCGCCGGAGTCGAGGATCGCGAAGCCTTCGCCGTCGTCCTGCGGCAGGCACTCGTGCTCGGTGACGCGGTCGACGCGGGCGAGCGGCGGCGCCTCGGCATGGACGCGCCGCGCGAGCCGTTCGACGCGCCCGGGCTCGCCCTGCACCTCGATCGTCACGCCGGACCCGTCGTTGCGCACCCAGCCCGCGAGCTGCAGCTCGTGGGCGAGCCGGTAGACGAACGGCCGGAAGCCCACGCCCTGCACGATGCCGCGCACCTCGAGGCGGCGGCGAACGACGGCGGCGGCGGCGACGGACGGGCTCATCGGGACGGGGCCGGGCGGGCCGGGCTCAGGGGGCGCGTCCCGCGGCCGCGAGCTGCGCCTCGAGCGCCGCCACGCGTTGCCGAAGCGCCGCCACGGTGGCGTCGCGCGCGGCGCGCGCGCGCGCTGCCGTCGGCGAGCCACGCGAGCCACGCGGCGAAGCCCTCGCCGGTGGTCGCGGACACCGTGAGCGCCGGCAGGCCCGGGCGGATCTGCCGCGCGCGGGCGACGGCGCGGTCGACGTCGAACGCGACGTACGGCAGCAGGTCGACCTTGTTGATCACCATCAGGTCCGCCGCGTGGAACATGTCCGGGTACTTGAGCGGCTTGTCGTCGCCCTCGGTCACCGACAGGATCACCACCTTGTGCGCCTCGCCCAGGTCGAACGCCGCCGGGCACACGAGGTTGCCGACGTTCTCGATCAGCACGACGCTGCCGTCGGGGGGCGCGAGCGCGGCGAGCGCGCGCTCGACCATCGCCGCGTCGAGGTGGCAGCCACGGCCCGTGTTGACCTGCACGGCGCGCGCGCCGGTCGCGCGGATGCGGTCTGCGTCGAGCGACGTCTGCTGGTCGCCCTCGATGACGGCGACGCGCAGGGTCCCGGCGAGCGCCCCGATGGTGCGCACGAGCAGCGTCGTCTTGCCGGAACCGGGGCTCGACACGAGGTTCGCCGCGAAGATCGCGCGCTCGGCGAGGAAGCCGCGGTTGCGCGCGGCGATGGCGTCGTTGCGCGCGAGGATGTCCTGCTCGACCGCGACGATCCGTGCGGGCGCGAGCGTGTCGTCGTGGACGGCCGCGAGCGGCCGGCCCGGAGCCGCGGCCGGTCGGTGCAGGTGGCCGTGCCACGTGCCGTCGGCGTGCCGGTGCAGCGGCACGGCGGCGGGGTCGGCGTGCCGGTAGGGGGTGGCGCCTTCGCCCGGCATCGCGGCGCCGTCGATGCGCGCCTCGCCGTGTCCGCAACCGCAGGTCGTGCACATTCGCGATCTCCTTCCTCGTCCGCGCGCCGGCGACGCCGTCACGCGATGCCGATCTCCTTCACCCGCATCTCCTCGCCGGCGACGACCGACAGCTGGTAGCTGCCGCAGCGCGGGCACGGCTCGCCCAGCCGCCCGAGTGCGACCTCGCCGCCGCAGGGCATGCACCACGCCCGCCCCGGCGTGGTCGCGATCTCCAGCGTCGCGCCCTCGGCGACGCTGCCGCGCGTGACCGCGTCGAAGCAGAAGCGCAGCGCGTCCGGCTCGACGTGCGCGAGCGCACCCAGTTCGACCCACACCGTGTGGACGCGCGTGGCCGCGTGCTTCGCCGCCGCGTCGGCGACGATGCGCAGCACGCCTTCGGCGAGCGACACTTCATGCATGGCCCACCTCGACCCGGCAGGCGACGCAGGGATCGAGCGAGTGCACGGCGAGCCGCGCCGCGCGCAGCAGCGCCGCCCGGTCGTCCGCCGCGGCGTCGGCCAGTCCGCACACCAGCGGCCCCTGCGGGTGGAAGTTCCACTCGGTCGGCGCCACGATCTGGTACTCGGCCACGCACTCGTCGCGCAGGCGCACGCGGTGCAGCAGCAGGCCGCGCGCGGTCTCGACCGCGCCGAGGCCGTCGCCGTCGCCGAGCGTGACGCTCTGCGTGCGCGGCGCCTCCGCCTGCGCTCCCGCGAGCACGTCGAGCATCTGCCCGACCTCGGCGATGCGCGCGACGATCCGCGTGGCCGGAGAGTGGCCGAGCCTGCGGTCCACCGCCGCGACGAGCGGATGCTCGCGCATCCGTGCGAGCGCGCTCGTCTCCACCGGCTCGCCCGCCCACAGCGGCGCGCGCGCGAACGCGGGGTCGTCGCGCAGCGCAGGGGCGATCACGTGCAGCAGGAGGTCGCGGCGCGGGACGGGCATCAGCTTCGCAGCGGCGCCGTGGCGCGGCGCCGCGCCGGCCAGCACGTGCGCGAGCAGCCGCGCGGGAAGCGTGGCGCCCGCCTCGACCCAGGCGGCGAGCGCGGGAAAGTCGGGCAGCGCCAGCCACTGCCCGTGCGGCATGCCGAAGAGCGCCCGCTCGGCGAGCTTCGCGAGGCCCGCGGCGAGGCCGCGCATCGCCGCCGCGTCGCCCAGGAGGTCGGTGCCGTCGGTGGCGCGCGCCGACGTGGCGATCTGGTAGCGCGCGGCCGTCACCGGCGTCACCTGCGGCTCGCTGCCCATCGCGTTCGGCCACCCGATCAGCAGGTGCCAGAACCCCTCCTGCAGCGCCTCCACGACGATGCCGGCGTCGCGCGCCGCGCTCTCGCGCGCGAAGCCGGTGGCGCCCGCCGCGGCGAGCGCACAGGCGGCCGCGGCGCCCTGCGCGCCGCCGCAGATGCTGTAGAGCAGCGGGATCGTCGCCGCGACCTCGGCCGCCGTCCTGCCGGCGAGGACGCGGCCGGCGACCAGCGGCCGCGTCGAGCGCACGTCCACGCCGCGCACCCGCTGCCCGTCGCAGCGCAGCGTCACGACGAGTTCACCCTCGAGCGTCATCGTCGTCCCGCAGGAAGCGGCCGCGCAGCAATTCGCGCCGCGACAGCGGCGCGGTCGCTCGCCGCTCGACCGGGCCCACCTCGTCGGCCGTGTGCGGGTCGAGCAGCGCGACGAGCGCGTGCTGCGCGACCGCGCGCGCGGTGGCCTGGTCGGCGAATTCGAGCACCGGCGAGAACAGCGAGCACGCGAGGTGCTCGCCGGCCGTGGCGTCGCGCGCGCCGACGAACTCGAACTCGCCGGCCGGGAACGCGAGCCGCAGCTTGCCACCCGGTGCCACCGCCGGCCACGCGCACGGATCGGACGGGGCCACGACGAGGTTCATCGACCACGGCGTGACCAGCACGCCGAGCCAGCGGCCGTCGCGGCGCGCGAAGCCGACCGCCTCCACGGCGAGCGCCGGGTTGACGAAGGACAGCCCCGCCATGCGCGCGGCCGCGGCGCGCGCCGACGCGACGAGCGCCGGCGACGGGTCGGGCAGCAGCAGGGACGCGGGGACCGGCATCTCAGCAGCGATGGGCCGCCCCGAGCGACTGACCTGCCCCCCCGCAGGGCCGCGAGCGCGACGGCCGCTTCACGTCAGGCTTCATCGGGCAGTTCGAGAAACTGGTCGCGCGTTGCCGCGCACTCGGGGCACGACCAGTGCGCCGGCAGGTCGGCGAACGGCGTGCCGGGCGGCACCTGCCAGACGGGATCGCCCTGCGCCGGGTCGTAGACGTGCCAGCAGATCCGGCACTCGCGCCGCCCGCGCGCTGCCCGGACCTGCGGTGACGTCACGATGCATCCGCCAGGTCCGCGCTCATCCAGTCGAGGAGCTCGGCGAGCCGCTCGCGGCTGTCCGCGAGGTCCTCCGGCGCGGCCAGCGCGGCTGCCGGCACGTCGACGATCTCGATCGTGTTGAGGATCAGCGTCTGCATGCTGTTGAAGTACTGGACGCGCCAGACGTCGGCGACCGCCGTCGACGTGACGTGGCAGTTGCCGAACCCGCGCGAGATCATCGCCACCGGGCCCACCGGCAGCGCCTGCGTCAGCACCGTGTGGTCGTCGGGCGTGAGCGGAAACAGCGTCAGGTTGATGACGTGCGCCGGGCTGCCGCGCGCGCGCGTGGCGAGCTGGCTGCCCATTTCCGCCAGCAGCGCGGGCGAGTTCATCGCGCCCGGCGGCACGTCGACCTGCGGCGGCACCGCGGACGCCGCGGCGCGCGCGGCATCGGCCACGAGCCGCGGCAGCGCGCCGGCCTCGAGCCGGTCGCCGACGAGCCGGCCGGCGCCGTCGAGCACGCAGACGCGCCACAGCCCGGTGAACACGCTCTCCTGGATCCGGTGGCAGGTGTCGCCGTCGATGCGCACCGACACCTCGCCTTCGCCCAGCACCTGGTCGACGATGGCCAGTGCCGGCGCCGGCACGCCGGCCAGGTCGAGCGCCGGGCCGTTCGCCGTCGCGGCCGGGTCCCAGTCGGCGAGCGCCGCGGCGAACGCGGCGAGCACGTCGCGCGCCGCGCGCAACGCGGCGGGGTCGACGCGCTCGGGCACGCGCGGCATCGCGAACGTGCGCATCTCGCGCGGCATGGCGAGCACCTCGAGCTCGACGTCCTCGGGCGGCTGCGACGCCGGGCCGAGCGCGCGGACGGGCAGCGGAAAGTCCTTCATGGCGTCACTCCACGTTCGCGTTCAGGAAGCGCACGCGCCGGCGCCGTCGCCGGCCACGGCCACTCCCACCGACGGCGGCCGGGACGGCGCCGCCTCGAGCAGCGCCGCGACCTCGTCGAGATAGACGGGCCAGTCGCGCAGGCCGTCGATGGCGCCGACGTACCGGCCGTCGGCGAGCACGACGAGCGCGGGCCAGCGCCGGAAGCCGTAACGGACGGCGAGCTGCCGCGCCGCGACCGGCAGCGCGACGCCGACGGCGAAGCGGCCGGCAAACGCGCGCGCGATCTCCGGCACGATCACCGCGAGGTCCAGCGACTCCCGGTAGCGCACCGGGTCCTCGAGGAAGACGACGAGCGTGCGGCCCGGCCGCGCGAGCCAGCCGTCGCGGTCGTCCGCCGTCACCTCGGCGAAGCCGTGTTTGTCGAACAGGCGCGCGATCGACGGGTAGCGCAGCGGATCCGCGTCGGCGGCGATGGGCAGCGGGATGGTCAAGCGGCGTCTCCTCGCAGGTGGGGGGGCAGGACGGGCTCGCGGTCGACGAGGTCGGCGAAGCCGGCGGCGACGTCGCCCGCCAGCACCGCGGCGAGCGCGTCGAGAGCGTCGTTGGTGGCGGCCGCCTCGGCGGCCGAGAGCACGCGCACGGCGGCGCCGCGGAAGGCGAGCACCCACGCGCCGGGTGCCACCGCCTCGACGAGCATGCAGTCGAGGTCCTGCGTCTCGCCGCGGCCCTCGCAGCGGGCGCGCACGCCGTCCACGGCCACGACGCGCATGGGAATGCCGATGCACATGGCCGGCTAACGGGGGGCCGCGCGGACGAGCACGCGGGGGTCGCCGTCGCGGCACGCCGCGCGCTCGTCGGGGCGCCCGGACTCGTACGCCGGCAGCGCCAGCGCACTCGCGTTCAGGGGCTCGCAAACGGCGTCAGGCGCGCGCGCGACGCCGGGAAGGCCCCACGAGGCCAGCTCGCGCTCCGCGAGCGCCACGGCCTCGGGAATGCGGTCGCGGACGGCCGGCCGCAGGCTGCCGCCGAAGTCGCCGAGCTCGACCGGCTGCACGCCGATCGCGACGACGGTCTCCGGCGCGCGGCCATTGAGCTGCGCCAGCGCGAGCACGTCGTTGAAGCCGAGCTGGTGCGGCGACAGCTTCGTGCGCCCCCACGCGGGGACGTCGTCGCCGCGGAGCACGACGAGCGACCCCGGCGCCAGGCCGAAGTCGACCGCGTCCAGCACCAGCACGCGGCGGGCTGCCGTGACGTCGTCGTAGAGGGACAGGCCCAGCGTGCCGCCGTCCTTCAGCGTGACGCCGGCGGGAAACGCGAACGCCGCGTGCAGCGCCTCGACCGCGCGCACGCCGAAGCCCTCGTCCGCCCACAGCAGGTTGCCGATGCCCAGCACCAGCGCTTCGTGTTGCCCCGCCACCACGCTCTCCTGTTACCCATCGGGTTACAGGAGCAAGCCTAGCGTCCCGGCGCCGCCGCGTATTGTGCTAGGTCAATGCCGCACCGCGCGTCCGCGCGGACGTCACTTGCGCAGCGACGCGCGCAGTGCGCGCACGGCTTCGTGCATGTCCCACGCGACCTGCAGGTGCATCCAGAACATCGCGTCGTTGCCGAAGTACATGGCGAGCCGCACGGCCGTGTCCGGGGTGATCGCCCGGCGGCCGTTGACGAGTTCGTTGACGCGCCGGCGCGAGATGCCGAGCGCGCGCGCCAGCTCGGTCTGGCTGATCGCGAGCGGCTTCAAGTACCGGCTCTCGAGGAAATCGCCCGGGCGTGGCGGCCGGCGCGACGGCAGCGCGGGCGCGGCCGGCCGCCGCGAGCCCGGTGCGCCCCGGAGCGGCGCGGCCGGCATGGCCGGGATCAGGGCTTCGGCGCCCGCTTCCACATCCGTATCCCGTTGATCATCGTGCCGATCACCGACTGGCCGCTCATGATGTCCTCGCGGAACACCATGTAGACGTGGATCACCGCGAACAGCAGCAGGTACCACATCGCGAGGTGGTGCCACGTGCGCACCTCCTGCGGGTCGCCGAACAGCACGAAGACCCAGCCCATCACGTTCATCGGCCACGTGCCCCAGCCCCACTGCTCCGCGTACAGCGCGAAGCCGGTGACGATGATGAAGATCGTGCCCAGCGTGTACATCGCGAACATCGCGAGCTGCGCCAGCGGGTTGTGCCCGACCCAGAGGCCCGGCTCGTCCTTCAGGAACAGGTAGTACCCCACCTGGCTGAACAGCCCCTTCCACCAGCGGCCGCTCCACACCGGCGGCACGAAGATCGCGCGCGCGCTGTGGTTGCCGACGAACGCCCAGTAGACGCGGACGAGGAAGGCCACCGCGAAGATCATCCCGGCGCTGAAGTGGATCATCCGGATCCACGCGAAGTAGTAGCTGAACGTCGCCTCGCCGCCGATCGCCGGCGGCGGGCTGCCGATCAGGTAGCCGGTGGCGGCGAGGACCAGCATGGCGACCATCATCACCCAGTGCCAGAGGCGCACCGGCGCCTCGTACACGTAGATGGGCTCGAGCGGTCCGTGCAGGACCTGGCCCGACACGCGGTCGATGTTCATCGAGTGCTCCCGAGCGGTTGTCAGCGGACCTTCACCGAGACGAGCTCCTCGCCCTCCGGCGACATCACGTGCGTCGCGCACGCGAGGCAGGGGTCGAAGCTGTGGATCGTGCGCAGGATCTCGAGCGGCTGCGCCGGGTTGACCATCGGCGTGTTCATCAGCGCCGCCTCGTACGCGCCGATCTGGTTCTTCGCGTCGCGCGGGCCCGCGTTCCACGTCGTCGGCACCACGCACTGGTAGCTGTCGATCCTCGTGTCCCTGATCTTCACCCAGTGCGCGAGCGCGCCGCGCGGCGCCTCGACCGGCGCGACGCCCTTCGCCTCCTTCGGCCACGTCGACGGCTCCCACTTCTCGACGTTGGCGGTGGCGAGGTCGCCGGCCTTGATGTTGGCCATCAGCTGGTCGTAGAAGTAGCGCATCTTGCGCGCCGACCACTGGCACTCGAGCCCGCGCGCGGCCGTGCGCCCGAGCGTGGAGAACAGCGCCGTGACCGGCACGTCGAGCGCCTTCAGCGCGCCGTTGACCTGCTCGACGATCTCCTTGTTGCCGCGCGCGTACGCGACGATGTAGCGGGCGAGCGGGCCGACCTCGACCGCGTGGCCCTTCCAGCGCGGCGACTTCACCCACGAGTACTTGGCGTTCTCGTCGACGTTCTCGATGTTGGTGCGCGTGCCCTTGGTGGCCGGTCCGAGCACGAAGTTGGGCTCGGTCACGCCGTCGAACGGGTGCAGCCCGTTCTGCTCCTGCGCCTGCTTGTACCAGCTGTGCGTCACCCACTCCTGCACCTGGTCGGGCGCCTTCAGGTCCACGTCGTGGACCTTCTTCAGGTCGCCGCCGAGGACGACGCCCGACGGCAGCAGCATGCTGGCGTTCGAGTAGTCGTTCGGAATGTCCGGGAAGTCGCCGTAGGACATCACGTTCTGGCCGGACAGGCCGCCGCCGATCTTCGCCCAGTCCTTGTAGAACGACGCCACGGCCAGCAGGTCGGGGATGTACACCTGGTCGACGAACTCGATCGTCCGGTCGCAGATGTCCTTCACCATGTTGAGGTTGGTCATGTTGACCGCGCCGACCGCGCCGGTGCCGTCGACGTTGATCGGGGAAGGCACGCCGCCGACCAGCCAGTTCGGGTGCGGATTCTTGCCGCCGAAGATCGTCTGGATCTTGACGATCTCCTTCTGGAAGTCCAGCGCCTCGAGGTAGTGCGTCGTCGCCATCAGGTTCGCCTCCGGCGGCAGCTTGTACGCGGGGCTGCCCCAGTAGGCGTTGGCGAAGATGCCGAGCTGGCCGCTCTCGACGAACTTCTTCAGGCGGCTCTGCACCTCGCGGAAGTAGCCGGGCGAGCTGTTCGGCCACGGCGAGATGCTCTGCTGCAGCTCGGACGTCTTCTTCGGGTCCGCCTTCAGCGCGGACACGACGTCGACCCAGTCGAGCGCGTGCAGGTGGTAGAAGTGGACCAGGTGGTCCTGCGCGTACAGCGTCGCGTGCATCAGGTTGCGGATGATGTTCGCGTTCTTCGGGATCCTGATCGCCAGCGCGTCTTCGACCGAGCGCACGGACGCCAGCGCGTGCACGCCGGTGCACACGCCGCAGATGCGCTCGACGAACGCCCACGCGTCGCGCGGGTCGCGTCCCTTGAGGATCACCTCGAGCCCGCGCCACATCGTGCCCGTGGACACGGCGTTGCGGATGACATTGTCCTTGTCGACGTTGACCTCGATGCGGAGGTGGCCCTCGATCCGCGTGATCGGGTCGACGACGATGCGCTTGCCCGAGTTATCGAGCGTGAAGCCCTGCGTCTGGATGGTCGCCATGTTACTTCTCCGCCTCGCTCACCTTGTCGTTGCGCGACTTGCTGCGCGCCTGCTTGATCGCGCTGACCGCCGCGTGCGCCGCGATCGCCGCGCCCGCCACCGCGACGGCGCCGAGGCCGATGCGGTCCGCGGTGCCCTCGATGCCGAGCCCGCCCGGCGGCCGGATCGTCGTCAGGTGGTCGTAGAACGACCCCTTGTCCCAGAAGGCGTCCTCCGAGCAGCCGATGCAGCCGTGGCCCGACTGGATCGGGAACGACAGGCCGTCGTTCCAGCGCAGCGCCGAGCACGCGTTGTACGTGACGGGGCCCTTGCAGCCGACCTTGTACAGGCAGTACCCCATCCGCGCGCCGGCGTCGTCGAAGTGCTCGACGAACTGGCCGGCGTCGAAGTGCGGCCGCCGGTAGCACTTGTCGTGGATGCGCTGGCTGTAGAACATCTTCGGCCGCCCCTGCGCGTCGAGCTCCGGCAGCCGGTCGAACGTCAGGATGTACGTGACCACGCCGGTCATCACCTCGGCGATCGGCGGGCACCCCGGCACCTTGATGATCGGCTTGTCGGTGATCACCTTGTGCACCGGCGTGGCGCGGGTCGGGTTGGGCTTCGCCGCCTGCACGCAGCCCCACGACGCGCAGCTGCCCCACGACACGATCGCCTTGGCGTCCTTCGCGACGTGGCGCAGCTTCTCCACGAACGGGCGGCCGCCCGGGATGCAGTAGATGCCGTCGTCGGCGAGCGGCGGGTTGCCCTCGACGGCGAGGATGTAGTTGCCCTTGTACTTGGCGATCGTCTGCTCGAGCGCCTCTTCCGCCTGGTGGCCCGCGGCCGCCATGATCGTGTCGTCGTAGTCGAGCGAGAGCATCGACAGCACGACGTCCTTGGCGAGCGGGTGCGCCGAGCGGATGAACGACTCGGTGCAGCACGTGCACTCGAGGCCGTGCAGCCAGATCACCGGCGTGCGCGGCTTCGTCTGCATCGCCTGCGCGATCTGCTGCGCGCCGGCGTCGCCGAGGCCCAGCGACGCTGCGGTCAGGCTGCAGAATTTGAGAAAGCTCCGCCGCGAAATGCCCTGCCGGCGCATCAGGTCGTAATAGGTCTCGCTCATCGCATCCTCCGGCGGTCCCGCGTGCAGGCGGCACGGCGGGCGCTGCTTGTGAGTCGCGCGCACGGCGCAACGGTGCCATTCAGCGCGCAATCACCCGCGCGCCGATTGACGAAAATCAAAGGTCGCGCGCCCCCCTGGCGCCTCTGCGCCGACGGCCTGATCGAGTGCAACAAACGGCGCCGGCGTGTAACGGGGTCCGTGCCAGTCCAGCGGCGGCGGCGCGGGCCGTGACCGGGTTCGCGCGCCGGGCCCGGCGCCCCGCCGATGCGCCTCCGCGCTGACCTAAGTCAACGAGCGCCGCCGTCCCCCGGCGCACGATCGGGCCAATGGCGTCGCCCCCGGCGACACGCCGGCGGGCCTCGCCAGGCGCTGCGGAGGCTCGAACTGCCAAATCTCCACGATCCGGCAGCCGAACGGGCGGTCGAAGCCGCGATCGCGCACGTCCTCGCCGCGGAGGACGCCGCGCGCGCTGCGGTCGCGGCCGCGCAGGCGCAGGCGGCGACCGCGGCCGAGGACGCACGGGGCGCCGCGCGCGCGCTCGCGCAGCGCACCGCCGCACGCATCGGCGCGATCCGCGCCGCGTTCGAGGCGAGCGTCGCCGCGCAGGTGGCCGCGCTCGAAGCGGAGGGCGCGGCGCTCGTCGGAACGCACGCGCTGACTGCGCGCGAGCTCGCCGCGCTCGGAGAGGCGGTGGCGCGGCTCGCCGCCGAGCTCACGGAGGGTCGGGACGCATGATCGAGGCGGGCAGCGTCGAGTTCGCGTGCGCACGCGTGTCGGCACGGTACGGCGCGCGGCCGGACGAGGCGCTTTGGCGGCGCATCGAGTTGCTGCGCGACTTCGCCGCGGTGCTCGCCGCGATGCGCGCGTCGCCGCTCGCCGGCTGGGTCGCCGGCGTGGGCGTCGACGCCGGCGCGCACGCGGTCGAGGCGGCGGCGCGCCGTCGCTGGCGGGAGCAGGTCGCCGAGGTCGCCGGCTGGATGCCCGCTGCCTGGCAGCCGCCGCTCCTGTGGTGCGCGCTGCTCGTCGACCTGCCGGTGCTGCTGCACGTGGCGCACGGCGGCGAAGCCGTGCCTACGCACGGGCCGGATCCCGTGCACGGCGAGGTCGCGCGCCGCGCGCTGCGCGGCGTGGACGCAGGCCGTGCGCAGCTCGCCGCGGCCGCGCCGCACGGCGCGCGACGGCTCGCCGCGGCGTGGCGCGCCGAGTGGTTGCGGCGGCTGCCGGAGCCGCTCGCGCAGGCGGGCGCACTGGCCGAACTCGTCGCCCTGCTCGACGCGCACGCGCAGGCCTTCGCGGTCGCGCACCCGGCGGACGGCTGGCCGCTGCGCCGCGCGCTGCACGCACGCGCGGCGCTGCTGTTCCGCCGCGCGGCGCTCACGCCGGCCGTGGCGTTCGCCTACCTCGCGCTCGCCGCGCTCGAGTACGAGCGCGTCCGCGGCGAGCTCCTGCGGCGCTGCGTGTTCCCGGCACAGCCGCTCGCGACGTGATCCGGCCCCGCCCCGCGCGCTGGTTCGAGGTCCTCGCCGCCCGCGACGACGCGGCGCTCGCCATCGAGGCGCTGGCCGCGACCGGCGCCGTCGAGCTCGAGGCCGCGCCGGCGAGCGGCCTGCCGGAGAGCCTCGCCGACCTGAAGCCGCGCCTGTCGGCGTTCGCGGAGCTCGCGCTGCGCTACCGCGCGTACTGGCCCGCCGACCGCCTGGTGCCGTCGCCGTTCCCGGAGCCGCCGGCACGCACGCTCGACCGCTGCCTCGCGCAGGTGCGCGCGTGGGCGCCGGACGCCGAGCCGCTGATCCAGCGCCTGCAGGCCGGCGCGGCCGAGCGCGTCATGCTCGAGCGCTGGCGGCGCGTGTTTCGCGCGCTGGCCGGCAGCGCCATCGACCTCGCGCGCACGGCGGCCGCCGGCCCCCTCCTGCGCGTGCGGCTCTACGTGTTCCCCGCGGACGCCGAGCCGACGATCCCGCCGCGACTCCTGCTGCGCCGGTTCGTCGCGGAGGGCGAGCTGCACGCGCTGGCCCTCGGGACCGTCGAGGAACAGGCGGAGCTCGCGCAGCAGGCGGCCTCGCTCAAGGGTCACGTCCACGAGACGCCGACGTGGCTCGTCACCGACGTGGCGCGCAACGACGCGTGCGTCGCCGCGCGGCTGGCTGCCCTCGACGCCGACGACGCGCTGCTGCGGCGGGAACTCGCGGCGCTGCACGACCGGCACGGCCTGCGCGAGGCTCTGGGCAACGCGTGGCGGATGCAGTGGCTGGCGGCGAACGTGCGCGCGCTCGCCGCCGGCGACCTCTTCTGCCGGATCACCGGCTGGACCAGCGACCTCGCCGGCCGCGCGCTCGCGCACGCGATCGACCGGTCCGGCGCACGCGCCGTCGTCCACTACCCGCCGCCGCCGGCCGGCGCCTCGCCGCCGCTGCTGCTCGCCAATCCCGGCTGGGCGCGGCCGTTCGAGGTGTTCAGCCGTGCGCTCGGCATGCCGTCGCGCAACGAGGCGGACCCGTCCGTGCTGCTCGCGCTCGCGGTGCCGCTGATGTTCGGCTACATGTTCGGCGACTTCGGCCAGGGGGCCGTGATCGCGGGCGCCGGGCTCCTGCTGCAGCGGCGCTGGCCGCTCGCGCGGCTCTTCGTCGCCGGCGGCGCCGCGGCCGTCGTGTTCGGCCTGCTGTTCGGCAGCGTGTTCAGCCTGCACCTGCTGCACCCGCTGTGGATCGTTCCGCTCGACGACCCGCTGACGATCCTGCTCGTGCCCCTGGCCGGCGGCGGCGTGCTGATGACCGTCGGGCTCGTGCTGCGCGCCGTCGAGGCGCACTGGCGCGGCGACTTCATCGTGTGGCTCGCCACCGACGCCGGCCTGATCGCCGTCTACCTCGGGCTGCTGACGTGCCTCATGTGGCCCGGCGGGTTCGTCGTCGCGGCGGCCGGCGCGGCCGTGTTCTGCGGCGGGCATGCGTGGCACGCACGCAAGCCGTGGGCCGCGCTGGCGGCGCTCGGCGACCTGGCCGAGCGCACGCTGCAGATCCTGATCAACACGCTGTCGTTCGCACGCGTCGGCGCGTTCGCGCTCGCGCACGCAGGCCTGTCGTCGGCGATCCTCGCGCTGATGGCGGCGACCGACAGCGCGCTGGCGGCAGCGCTGATCCTCGTCGCCGGCAACGTCGTCGTCATCGTGCTCGAGGGCCTCGTCGTGTCGATCCAGACGACGCGCCTCGTGCTGTTCGAGTTCTTCACCCGCTTCCTCGTCGCCGAGGGGCGGGTGTTCCGCCCGCTGCCCCTTCCGCCGTCCCTTTCGCAGGAGACCTCACGATGAAGTCCTCGTTCCGATTCATCGCAGCGCTCGCCGCCATCGCGCTGGCGCTGGCCGCCGTCGCGACAGCGCTGCTGGTCGCCGCGCCGCCGGCGCAGGCGGCGCCGGTCGCGCTGGCCGGCCTGAGCGCGGAGTCGTGGAGCTACGGGCTGCTGGCCGCGGCCATCTCCACCGCGCTCGCGGCGCTCGGAGCCGGCTTCGCCGTCGCGAAGGTCGGCACGGCGGCCATCGGCGCGCTGGCGGAGAAGCCCGAGCTCTTCGGCGCCTGCTGATCTTCGTCGGGCTGGCCGAGGGGATCGCGATCTACGGCCTCATCGTGTCGATCCTGATCCTCAACCGGCTCGCGTGATGGCGACGCCGATCTTTATAGGCGACCGGGTCACGGCGGCGGGGTACCGCCTCGCCGGCGTGCGCGTGCGGGCGCCCGCTCCGGCGAGGAGACGGCGACGCTGGCGGCATCGCCCGCGCGGACGCGCCGCTCGTCCTCATCACCGCCGCGTGCGCGGCGTATGTCGAGCCACGCTGCGCGACGCGGTCGGCGCGCTCGCCGGTCGTCGTCGTCGTCGCCGACGCGCAGGGCGATCGCGCCGCCCGACCTCGCGGCGCGCCTGCGCGGACAGCTGGGGCCCGAGCACGACGCTCGAACGGCGGGCCGAGGCGTTGCTCGCGCTGGTCGAGGGCGACCAGTGCGAGAAGTGCGGCGCGGTCCTCGAGGAGGCGAACCAGCGCGCGCGGGTGCTGCTCGCGCAGGCGCACGCCGATGCGCGCGCAGGTGCGCGCGGCGTTCGCCGAAGAGCGCGCGCGCGCTGCGCCGGCTGATTGCCGCGCGCGCGCGGCTGGCGACGCGCCGCCGGCTCTACGAGCAGCAGCGGGCATCGCGCTGCTTGCGGCGGACTCGCGCGCCTGCCGGGCGTGCTGCGCGACGCATGGCGCGACGAGGCGCTGCGCGCCGCAGGGGTGGACGCCGTCGTCGCGAGCGCGCTCGCCGCCCTGCCGCGCACCGCGTGGCGCATCGCCCATCCGCAGGCGTGGCCGGCGGCCGAGCGGGACGCCGTCGCGGCGCGGCTGGCGCAGGCGCATGCGCCGCCGCCCTCGTTCGCGGAGGACGTCGCCATCGACGCCGGCATGCGCATCTCCGCCGGAGGCAACGTGATCGACGGCACGCTCGCCGGGATCGTCGCCGACCGCGGTGCGATCGGCGCGCGGCTGCTGGGTTTGCTGGAGTCCGCATCGTGAGGGCGGCGACGTGAGCCGCGCGATCCTCAACTGGATCAGCGGACCCGTGCTGCACGCGAAGGCGACGGGGCCGTTCGCGATGCGCGAGGCGGTCCGCGTGGGCCCGCACGCATTGCTGGGCGAAGTCGTGCGCCTGCACGACGACGAGATCGTCGTTCAGGTCTACGAGGACACGACGGGCCTCCGGCCGGGCAGCGAGGTGATCGGCGAAGGGCTGCCGCTCGCGATCCGCGTCGGGCCGGGACTGCTGGGCAACATCTTCGACGGGCTGCTGCGGCCGCTGTCCGGCACCGGTTCGGCGTACGTCGCGCCGGGCATGCGCGGCGCGACGCCCGTCCCGTTCGAATTCGTTCCGCGCGTGCGCGCGGGCGACGCGATCGCGGGCGGCGCCGTCATCGGCGAGGCGACCGGCGCGTCGGGCCGCGTGCAGCGGTGCCTCGCGCCGCCCGACGCGAACGGCACCGTGGTTCGCGTCGCGCCCGCCGGCCTGTGGCGCGACGACGAGACCGTCTGCGTGCTCGATCCGGGCGACGGCCCGGCGCGCGAGCTCGCGATGAGCCACACGTGGCCGGTCCGCGTGCCGCGTCCCGTGCGCGCGCGCCTGCCCTCGCTCGCGCCGCTCGTGACCGGGCAGCGGATCCTCGACAGCCTGTTCCCGGTCGCCAAGGGCGGCAAGGCGGCGATCCCGGGCGGCTTCGGCACGGGCAAGACCGTGCTGCTCGAGGCGCTCGCGAAAGGCTGCGACGCCGACGTCATCGTGTATCTCGGCTGCGGCGAGCGCGGCAACGAGCTGGCCGGCGTGCTCGAGGAGTTTCCGGAGCTCACGGACCCGGTGTCGGGCCGCCCGCTGATGGAGCGCACCGTCATCATCGCCAACACGTCGAACATGCCGGTGGCGGCGCGCGAGGCGTCGATCTACAGCGCGGTGACGGTCGCCGAGTATTTCCGCGACCAGGGGCTGGCGGTCGCGCTGATGGCGGACTCGACGAGCCGCTGGGCGGAGGCACTGCGCGAAGTGTCCGGACGCTTCGGCGAGCTGCCGGGCGAAGGCGGCTATCCCGCGTACCTGTCGTCGCGGCTCGCCGATTTCTACGAGCGCGCGGCGCTGGTCGAGACGCTCGGCGCCGGGCCGGGATCGGTCACGGTGATCGGCGCGATCAGCCCGCCGTCGGGCGACCTGTCCGAGCCCGTGACGAGCCACACGAAGCGCTACGTGAAGGCGTACTGGACGCTCGACGTGAAGCGCGCGCAGGCGCGGTTCTATCCGGCCGTGCATCCGCTGCTGTCGTACGCCGAGGACGCGCGCGAGTTCGCGCCGTGGTGGGCGGCGCACGGCAACGACCAGTGGTGGGCGCTGCGCCGGCGCTTCCTGACGCTGCTCGACGAGCAGGCGCGCCTCGAGCGGATGGCGCGCATCATCGGCAAGGACGCGCTGCCGGTCCGCCAGCAGATGACGCTCTTCTGCGCGGAGATCGTCAACGACGCGTTCCTGCGGCAGTCGGCGTTCTCGGACGTCGACCGCGTGTGCTCGCCCGCGCGGCAGGCGGCGATGATGCGACTCCTCGCGAAGTTCATCGACCACGCGGAGGCCGCGGTCGCGGCCGGCGTCACGCCCGACCAGGTCAAGGAGATGGCTTCGCTGCGGCCGCTGCAGCGCATGGCCGAGGACATCGGCGACGCGCAGTTGGCGCGCCTCGCGGACCTCGAGGCGAGCGTCGACCGCGACTTCGCGCGGGTCCTCCACGCGCCGGAAACGCCCACATGAGGCT
>JBGAMF010000130.1:0-10160 GCA_044223185.1 Casimicrobiaceae bacterium
ATTATCGCGATTATCCGAGCCTGGCTCGATAATCCGAATTTCGGTTCGCCCGACGATCCCGGCTCGGTGCGCCCGCCTGTCCGTCGCCTACACCGCCACCGGGGCCTTCAGCGCGGGGTGGCACTGGTAGCCCTCGAACGCGACGTCGTCGTACGCGTAGTCGAACAGCGTCGGCGGCCGGCGGCGGAGCACGAGGCGCGGCAGCGGGTACGGTGCGCGGGCGAGCTGGGTGTCGACCTGCTCCAGGTGGTTGACGTACAGGTGGCAGTCGCCACCGGTCCACACGAAGTCGCCGACGGCGAGGTCGCACTGCGCCGCGACCATGTGCGTCAGCAGCGCGTAGGACGCGATGTTGAACGGCACGCCGAGGAAGATGTCGCAGCTCCTCTGGTAGAGCTGGCACGACAGCCGGCCCTGCGCGACGTAGAACTGGAAGAACGCGTGGCACGGCGGCAGCTTCATGCGCGGGATGTCGCCGACGTTCCACGCCGACACGATCAGGCGGCGCGAGTCCGGGTTGCGGCGGATCTCGGCGACGACGCCGGCGAGCTGGTCGATGTAGCGGCCGTCCGGCGCCGGCCACGACCGCCACTGGTAGCCGTAGATCGGGCCGAGCTCGCCGTTCGCGTCCGCCCACTCGTCCCAGATCGTGACGCCGTTCGCCTTGAGATACGCGATGTTGGTCTCGCCGCGCAGGAACCACAGGAGCTCGTGCACGATCGACTTCGTGTGCACCTTCTTCGTCGTCAGCAGCGGAAAGCCGGCCGCCAGGTCGAAGCGCATCTGGTAGCCGAACACCGACAGCGTGCCCGTGCCGGTGCGGTCGTCCTTGCGTACGCCGCGGTCGCGCACGTGGCGCATGAAGTCGAGGTACGCGTGCATGCGGCGCATTGTAGCGTGGCGCCGCCGCGGCTGCGCCGCTCGTCGGGCGCCGCCGGCGGGGTGCTTGACAAGCGCGGCCGGGTGTCGCCTAATTGCGACCACATGACTAATTATTTCGTCATATAGGGGCGCCGTTGCGGCCAAGCTATGCCCGCACGCTGCCGCGCCCGTGGCAGCGCACCGCCCGCGTGTTCACGGCGCTCGGCGACGCGCACCGCCAGCGGATCCTGCTCATGTTCGAGCCGGGCGAGCGGCTGACGGTCGGGCAGATCGTGGCGGCGTCCACGCTGTCGCGCTCGGCGGTCGCGTACCACCTGAAGGTGCTGCGCGAGGCGGGCGTGCTGCACGCCGAGAAGGTCGGCAAGGAAGTCTGGTACCGCACGGACCCCGGCGCCGTGCGCGCCGGCCTCGAGTCGGTCCTCGACTACCTGTCCGAACTCGAGGGCCGCGCATGAGCCCGCCGGTCCGTCTCGAGGGTCGAGGGGTCCAATGAGCGGGCGTGCGCAGCGCGACGCTACTTTGGCAAGCCGCCGCCGTTTTCTGGGCGCCGCCGGCGCCGGCGCGGCCGCGCTCGTTGCCGGCTGCGACTACTCGCTGTCCGGCGGCCTCCTCAACGCCTGCCACGCCGGCGTGCCGCCGCACCTGCGCACGCACGCGCTCGTCGCGGCGGCGTGGCGCGACGTCGACGCGCACGACGTCTGGGACGCGCACTGCCACGTGTTCGGCAACGGCGACTCGGGCCAGGGGCTCTGGATCAACCCGGCGATGGAGCGGATCTGGTCGCCGCTGCAGTACGTGCAGCGGCTGTTCTACATGAACGCCGGCTGCGCCCACGACTCGCCGGGGCGCATCGACGCGTCGGTGGTCGACCGCCTGCTCAACCAGTGCGAGGCGATGCCGGAGGGCTTCCGGGCGATGCTGTTCGCATTCGACTGGGCGCGCGACGACGCCGGCAACCCGGTACGGGAGCGCTCGACGTTCTTCGTGCCGGACGCCTACGCGGCGGACCTCGCGCAGCGGCACCGCGACCACTTCGTGTGGGCGGCGTCCGTGCACCCGTACGCGCCCGACGCGCGCGACCGGCTCGACGCCGCCAAGGCGCGCGGCGCGCGCGCGGTGAAGTGGCTGCCGTCGGCGCAGAACATCGACCCCGCGTCGAAGCGCTGCGACCGCTTCTACGACAAGCTGGTGGAACTGAAGCTGCCGCTGATCTCGCACGCGGGCGACGAGCGCGCCGTCCAGGGGCACGGCGAGCACCTCGGCAACCCGCTGCTGCTGCGGCGCCCGCTCGACGCCGGCGTGCAGGTCGTCGTCGCCCACTGCGCGTCGCTCGGGATGGGGCGCGACCTCGACCGCGGCGGCGGGCTCGTCGCCAACTTCGAGCTCTTCGGCCGCCTGATGGACGAGCCGCGGCCGCGCGCGAACCTGCGCGGCGACATCTCGGCGGTGACGCAGGGCAACCGGATGGACGTCGTCGAGGTGCTGCTCGCGCGGCGCGACTGGCACCTGCGGCTCGTCAACGGCTCCGACTACCCGCTGCCCGGGATCCTGCCGCTGGTGTCGCTGCCCGCGCTCGTCGCGCGCGGGCTGCTCGACCCCAACGCCGCCGCGCCGCTGACCGAGCTGCGCAACCACAACACGCTGCTGTTCGACTTCGTGCTGAAGCGCAGCCTCGCCCGCGACGGCGCCGGCTTCGCACCGGCGGTATTCGCGACCCGCGCGTTCTTCGCCCCCGCCTGAGCATCCGTCCCGAGATGAAACAGCCCCCACGCTCGCTGCGCTCGCTGCCCCCCGAGGGGGCAGGTCAGTCGCTCGGGACGGCCCTTCGCGACTGACATGCACGCACCCAACCAGTACGACCTCCTGCGGCAGCGCCGGTTCGCGCCGTTCTTCTGGACGCAGTTCCTGGGCGCCGGCAACGACAACGTCTACAAGAACGCGCTGGTCATCTTCGTCGCGTTCCACGCGGCGGCGCACTCGGCGTACGACGCGAACACGCTGGTCAACGTCGCCGCCGGCGTGTTCATCCTGCCGTTCGTCGTGCTTTCGGCGACGGCCGGGCAGCTCGCCGACAAGTACGAGAAGTCGCGCCTCATCCGGTACATCAAGCTCTTCGAGATCGCCATCATGGTGGTCGGGGCCGTCGGTTTCTGGCGGCAGGACCTCGCGCTGCTGTTCACGGCGCTGGCGCTGATGGGCGTGCACTCGACGCTGTTCGGCCCGGTCAAGTACGCGATCCTCCCGCAGCACCTGAAGCCCGACGAGCTGATCGGCGGCAACGGGCTGGTCGAGATGGGGACGTTCGTCGCGATCCTGCTGGGCACGATCGCCGGCGGCGTCGTGGTCGCGATCCCCGGCAACGGCCCGGCGCTGGCCGGGCTGGTGGCGGTGGCGGTGGCGGTCGCCGGGTGGCTGGTCAGCCGCGGCATCCCGCACACGCCGGCGGTGGCGCCGGACCTGGCGCTCAACTGGAACCCGTTCACCGAGACCGCGAAGAACATCCGCTTCGCCTACGGCAACCGGATCGTCTGGCTGTCGATGCTCGGCATCTCGTGGTTCTGGTACTACGGAGCGACGTTCCTCACCCAGTTCCCGAACTTCGCGAAGGACGTGCTGGGCGGCGACGAGCACGTGGTCACGCTGCTGCTCGCGCTGTTCTCGGTGGGCATCGGCGCCGGCTCGCTGCTGTGCGAGCGGCTGTCCGGCCGCAAGGTCGAGATCGGGCTGGTGCCGTTCGGCTCGATCGGGCTGACCGTGTTCGCCGTCGACCTGTGGCTCGCCACGCGGGGGCTGCACGCGACGGGGCTCGCGGGCGTGGGTGCGTTCCTGGCGCAGCCGGCGCACTGGCGCGTCGTCGCCGACCTCATGCTGATCGGCCTCTTCGGCGGCTTCTACATCGTGCCGCTGTATGCGCTGATCCAGGAGCGTTCCGAGGCCTCGCACCGGTCGCGGATCATCGCCGCGAACAACATCCTGAACGCGGTGTTCATGGTGGCGTCCGCGGGCTTCGCGATCGTGCTGCTGGGGCAGGGGCTGTCGATCGCCGAGCTGTTCCTGGTGACGGCGGTGCTGAACGCGGCGGTAGCGCTCTTCATCTACAAGCTGGTGCCCGAGTTCCTGATGCGGTTCCTCGCGTGGCTGCTGATCCACACGATGTACCGCGTGCGCAAGTCCGGGCTCGAGCACGTGCCGGACGAGGGCGGCTGCATCGTCGTGTGCAACCACGTGAGCTACGTCGACGCCATCGTGATCGCCGCGTGCGTGCGGCGGCCGATCCGCTTCATCATGGACCACCGGATCTTCCGGATCCCCGTGCTCAACTGGCTGTTCCGGACGATGCAGGCCATCCCCGTGGCGTCCGCGCGCGAGGATGCGGCCGTCAAGGAGGCGGCGTTCGCGGCGGCGGCCGCCGCGCTGCGCGCCGGCGAGGTCGTCGGCATCTTTCCCGAGGGCGCGCTGACCAGCGACGGGGAGATGCACGTGTTTCGGCCCGGCGTCGAGCGGATGCTCGCCGACACGCCGGTGCCGGTCGTGCCGATGGCCCTGTCGGGCCTCTGGGGCAGCTTCTTCTCCCGCTCGTACGAAGGGCGCGCGATGCGCCGCTGGCGCGGCGTGTTCTCGCGGATCGCGCTGACGGTGGCGCCGCCGCTGCCGCCGGAGCGCGCGACGCCGGACGCCCTGCACGCGCAGGTGCTGGCGCTGCGCGGCGACGCCCGCTGACGCAGCCGCTGCGCGGAACCGCCAACGCGGAGGACACGGCATGATCGTTCTGGGCATCGTGGTCGGGTTCATCGTCGGCGCCGTCGCGCTCGGGCCGGCGGGCGGCGTGGCCGGCGCGTTCGTCGGCTTCATCGCGGCGCTCGCGTGGCGGTCGCGGTCGCAGGCGCAGCAGGCGCAGCAGGCGGTCGCGCGGCCGGGCACGGCGGCGGCGCCCGGAGGCGATGGGGCCGCGCGCGCGGCGTCCGCGTCGGGCGGGGACGGCGTGCCGCCGGCGATCGCGCAGCGCCTCGATCGCGATCGAGCGGCGCCTCGCGGCGCTGGAGCGGCTGGCCGGCGTGGCGGAGGCCCCGCCGCAGGAGAGCCCGGCGTCGTGGGCGGCGGCGCCGGCGCCGTCCGCCCGCGCCGTGCCGGCACCCACGGCCGCGGCGGCGGACATGCCCGCCGGGTTCGCGCGCGCGTCCGACGGCACGCTCGTGGCGGTGGCGGCATCGCCCACCTTCTCCGCGGATGCGCAGCCGCTGCCCGCCGCGCCGCGCTCGCCGCTGCCGTCGCAACCGCCGCACCCGCCGGTCGCCGCCGCGCCGAACCCGCTGTGGGCGTGGTTCACCGGCGGCAACGCGCTGACGCGCATCGGCGTCGTCGTGCTGTTCTTCGGCGTCGCGTTCCTGCTGCGGTTCCTGGTCGAGATCGTGACGATCCCGATCGAAGCCAGGCTCGCGGGCGTCGCGTTCGGCGGCGCCGCGCTGATCGCGCTCGGCGCGTGGCTTGCGCGTGCGCGGCCCGGATACGGACTGTCGCTCGAAGGCGCCGGCGCGGGCGTGCTTTACCTCACGACGTTCGCGGCGTTCCGCCTGTACGAGGTGCTGCCGGCGTGGCCCGCGTTCGCGCTGCTCGTCGCCATCGCGGTGCTGACCGTCGTGCTCGCGCTGCGCGCCGACTCGCAGCCGCTGGCCGGCCTCGCGATCGCCGGCGGATTCCTCGCGCCGTTCCTGGTCGCGACGTCGGCCGGCGCGCCGGCGCGGCTGTTCGGGTACTTTGCGGTGCTGAACGCGGCGATCTTCGCGCTGGCGTGGCTGCGGGCCTGGCGCGCGCTCAACGCGCTGGGCTTCGTGTTCACGTTCGTGCTCGCCGTGTTCTGGGGCGAGCGCTACTACCGGCCCGAGCACTTCGCGACGGTCGAGCCGTTCCTGGTCGCGTTCTTCCTGTTCTACGTGGCGATCGCCGTGCTCTACGCGAAGCGCGAGTCGTTCACCGCGCGGGCCCCCGTCGACGCGCTGCTCGTGTTCGGCGTGCCGCTGGTCGCGTTCGCGCTGCAGGGCGCGCTCGTGCACGACCACCGCTACGGCGTCGCGTGGAGCGCGTTCGCGCTGGCGCTGTTCCTATGCCGCACCGGCGCTCGCGCTTTTCCGCCGGCCGGAGCCGGGCCTCGCGTTGCTCGCGCGCGCGTTCGCCGCGCTCGCGATCGTCTTCGCCACCGTCGCCATTCCGTTCGCCGCCGACCCGCAGTGGACGTCGGCGTGGTGGGCGCTCGAGGCGGCCGGCGTGTACTGGATCGGCTGCCGGCAGCGGCAGCCGCTCGCGCGCGGCTTTGCGCTGCTGCTGCAGGCGGCGGCCGCTGCGGCGTTCGTCCTGTCCGACGTCGCCCCGGGCGGGCGGCTGTTCCTCAACGCGACGTTCCTCGGCACGACGCTCATCGGTGTGGCCGCGCTCGCAACGGCGTTCCTGGGGGACCGGCACCGCGACGCGATCGGACGGCACGAGCAGGCGCTGGTGCCGCTTGCGGTGCTGTGGGGTGTGGCGTGGTGGTACGGCGGTGGCGCGCTCGAGCTCGACCGCGAGCTGCCGGCACGCGCCGTCGGCAACGCGTTTCTCGCGTACGCGGCGGGCAGCGTCGCGCTGGCGCTGCTGCTGCAGCGGCGGCTGCCGTGGCCGCGGCTCGCGTGGTTCGGTGCCGCGCTGCTGCCGGCGATGGCCGTGGTCGCGTATGCGGACTGGGACCGCATGGGAACGACGCTGTCCGCATACGGCTGGCTCGTGTGGCCGCTCGCGTGGGCGACGCAGTGGCGCGTGCTCTTCGCGGCGGAGGCCCTGCGCGCACCCGGCGCCGATGCACCGGCGGACGGGCGTGCGGCGCGCGTGCTGGCGGTCGCGCACGCCGCCTCCGCGATCGGCATCGTCGCGTGGCTGTCGTGGGAGGCGAGCGAGTGGGTGGGCCGCGCGTTCGCGGAAGGCACCGTGTGGATGCCCAGCGCGGCCGCCTGGCCGGCGATCGGCTTCCTCGTGCTGATGGCGCGGGCGGCCGACTGGCCGCACTGGCCGCTCGCCGCCTATCGCGCCGCTTACGCCAGCAGCGCGGCGACGACGGTCGCCACGCTGCTCGCCGTCTGGTTCGTGCTGGTCAACGTGATCTCGCCCGGGGGCACCGCGCCGCTGCCGTACGTGCCGCTGGCCAACCCGCTCGACGTCACGCTGGTGGCGGCGCTCGCGGCGCTCGTCCTCTGGGTGCGCGCGACCGTACGGCTCGCCGAGCCCGTGCTGTACGCGTGGTTCGGCGCCGCGGTGTTCCTGTTCGTCAACGCGCTGGTGTTCCGTGCCGTGCACCAGTGGCTCGACGTGCCGTGGCGGCTCGCCCCGCTGCTCGCGTCGAAGACGCTGCAGGCGGCGTTGACGCTGACGTGGACCGGCACGGCGCTGCCGCTGATGCTGGTCGCCACCCGCCGCTCGATCCGGCCGCTGTGGATGGTCGGCGCGGCGCTGCTCGCCGTGGTCGTCGTGAGTTTCCCGTCGTCGACCTCTCCGCGCTGTTCGCCGTCGCCTTCCTCGGCGTGTCGGCTGCTGATCAGTACCTGGCACCGCTGCCGCCCGCGACACGCGCCGGCGACGAACCGCCGCGCGTCGTCGCCTTCCTCGCGCGTGGGCAGCGGCGAGCGCGCCCGCGCGTCGGTCGCCGTCGGTCGCGCGGCGACGCGCCTCTGCCCGACCCTGCGGCTTCCGGCCGCGCCGCTCGCGACCTCCCGCCGTCGAAGGGCGACGGCGGCGACCGCGTGCGCTGATCGACCCTGCGGGTCTCACCGCCGTGGGGAAACGCCGCGGGCGACCAGCGCGGGCAGCACGAGCGCCGGCAGGACGGGCCGGGCCGCGCAGTACGTCGTCGGCGTACGTTGCGACAGCGGCGTCTCGTTCGGGTTGACCTCGACCACGCGCGCACCACGGCGCAGCGCGCGGCGTCGGGGCAGCGCGGCGGCCGGGTAGACCTCGGCCGACGTGCCGGCGACGATCAGCACGTCGCACCGCCGCGCCGCGTCCTCCGCCGCCGCGAGCGCGCCGGCGGGCAGGGGCTCCTCGAACCAGACGACGTCCGGCCGCAGCGGCGCACCGCACTGCGGGCAGCGCGGCGGGGCGCCGGCGCTGCCGCTGTCCCAGCGCGCGACCACGGTGCCCTCGCGCGAGCAGCGCACGCGCGTGATGTTGCCGTGCAGCTCGACCACGCGCTCGCTGCCGGCGCGCTGGTGCAGGCCGTCGACGTTCTGCGTGGCGAGCAGGAAGTCCGGCACGCGGCGCTCGAGTGCGGCGAGCGCGCGGTGGCCCGCGTTCGGCACGGCGCGGCCGACCATCTCGCGGCGCAGTGCGTACCAGTCCCAGACGCGCTTCGGGTTGCGCGCGAACGCGCCCGGCGTGGCGAGCTCGCGCGGGTCAAACTGCGCCCACAGGCCCCGTTGCGCATCGCGGAACGTCGGCACGCCGGACTCGGCGGACACGCCGGCGCCGGTGAGCACGGCGACGAAGCGCGCGGCGCGCAGCGCGCCGGCGAGCGCGACGGGAATCGCGGATGAAGCGACCATCGGTCCATTGTCGCACCGGCCCGGCGCCGGAAGGGGCCGTGCGGGCGCGTGCTACACTCGAACGCGGTCCCTCGGCATCGGCTTCCATGTCCGGCAACACGTTCGGCACGCTGTTCTGCTTCACGTCGTTCGGCGAATCGCACGGGCCGGCGATCGGCTGCGTCGTCGACGGCTGCCCGCCGGGCATGGCGCTGTCCGAAGCCGACATCCAGCGCGAGCTCGACCGGCGCCGGCCCGGCACGTCGCGCCACGTCACGCAGCGCCGCGAGCCGGACACCGTCGAGATCCTGTCGGGCACGTTCGAGGGTCGCACGACGGGCACGCCGATCGCGCTCGTCATCCGCAACGAGGACCAGCGCAGCCGCGACTACGCGAACATCGCCGACACGTTCCGCCCCGGCCACGCCGACTACACGTACTGGCAGAAGTACGGCATCCGCGACTACCGCGGCGGCGGCCGGTCGTCGGCGCGCGAGACCGCCGTGCGCGTCGCTGCGGGGGCGGTCGCGAAGAAGTGGCTGCGCGAGCGCTACGGCGTCGAGATCCGCGGGCACCTGACGCACCTCGGCCCGAACGCGATCCCCTTCGAGGGCTGGCAGCACGTCGACGGCAATCCGTTCTTCGTGGCCAACGCGTCGATCGTGGCCGAGCTCGAGCACTTCATGGACCGGCTGCGCAAGGCCGGCGACTCCTGCGGCGCGCGCGTCGAGGTCGTGGCCAGGGGCGTTCCGGTCGGCTGGGGCGAGCCCGTCTACGGCAAGCTCGACGCGGACCTCGCCGCGGCGATGATGGGGATCAACGCGGTGAAGGGCGTCGAGATCGGCGCGGGCTTCGCGGCGGTGACCCAGCGGGGCACCGAGCACTCCGACGAGATGGCGCCCGAGGGCTTCCTCACCAACAACGCCGGCGGCATCCTGGGCGGCATCTCGACCGGGCAGGACATCCGTGTCGCGATCGCCGTCAAGCCGACGTCGTCGATCCGCCTCGACCGGCAGTCGGTCGACAAGGCGGGCAACCCCGTCGTCGTCAACACGCACGGGCGCCACGACCCTTGCGTCGGCATCCGCGCGACGCCGATCGCGGAAGCGATGCTGGCGGTCGTGCTGATGGACCACGCGCTGCGCCACCGTGCGCAGAACGCGGACGTGCAGGTGGCCATGCCCAGGATCGCGGCGCAGGCGCCGGCCGAGGTCGCGGTGAAGCTCGCCCGTCCGGTGGCGCCGGTCGACGACCCCGAGCCCGACGAGGCCTGAGCGGAAGGGCGCCTCACAAAGAGGCGCCGAGACGCAGAGGAGGTCGTCGCGAGTCTCTGCGTCTGCGCGTCTCCTGTGCGCAGGAAACGCGGGGTCGTCGGCGTGATGCGCGCAAAGCGACCGGGAGGATCTTCGCCGTTCTCTGCGCCTCTGCGTCTCCTGTGAAAGCTGTTACGACGTCGAGCGCGTGATGCTCGCGTCCGCGGCGCCGCGCGCGAAGCGCAGCGCCACCGCGTCGCCCGGTGCGACCTGCGCCGCGTCGACGACGATCGCGCCGTCCGCCGCAGCGACGATCGCGTAGCCCCGCTCCAGCACGCGCTGCGGGTCGAGGTGCGCCAGCGCCTGCGCCAGCGCGGCCACGCGCTCGTGCGCGCGGGCGGCGCGCTCGCGGGCGAGCCGCGACCACGCGTCGCGCAGCCGCTCGACGCGCGCGGCGGCGGGCAGCGGCGCGCGCAGCTCCCGC
>JBGAMF010000131.1:0-10365 GCA_044223185.1 Casimicrobiaceae bacterium
CCGCATTCTCCGCCGCACAGGCGCCTCCGGCAAGCGACGCACCGGCGCCGGCCGCGCCTGCGGCCGGCGCCGAGGCTCCCGCGGCGCCACCGGCGGCGCCGGTCGACATCGCGCTCGTGCTGCCGCTCGACGCGCCGCCGTACGCGCGCGCCGCGGACGCGGTGCGCGCCGGCTTCCTCGCCGCCGCGGAAGCGGCCGGCAGCGGCGCCCCGCGGACGAAGGTGTTCGCGCACGGCGACGACGGCGTGCTGCCGGCGATGGCCGCCGCGCAGTCCGCCGGCGCGAAGGTGATCGTCGGGCCGCTCACGCGCGACGACGTGCGCGTCGTCGCGTCGATGGCGCTGGAACTGCCGTACACGATCGTCCTCAACCAGCTCGACGACGGCACGTCCGCGCCGCCGCGGCTGTACACGTTCGCGCTGGCGATCGAGTCCGACGCGCGCCTCATCGCCCGCCGCGTGCGCGCCGAGGCGCCACCGACGGGCACCGGCACGGTGCCCGCGGCGCCGCCGGGCGTGGTGGTCGTGGGCGCCGACACCCCGCTGATGAAGCGCTTCGCCGGCGCGTTCGCATCCGAATGGACGATGGCGGGCGGCACCGTTCCGGGCGCATACAGCTTCGTGCCGACCCCCGACGCCATGACCGCGATGCGCCGCGAACTCGCCCGCAAGCCGCCGGCCGCCGTGCTGCTCGCGCTCGACGGCGCCGGCGCGACGTACGCCAAGCCGTACCTCGGCACGCTGCCCGCGTACGCGAGCGGGCTCGTGTTCGAACGCGACGCGCCCGCCGCCGCGCGCGACCTCGACGGCCTGATGCTGGTCGAGATCCCGTGGATCGTCGACCCGTCCGCACCGCAGTTCGCCGCGCTGCCCAAGCGCGATTACGCGAGCGCCGCGCTGACGCGCCTGTACGCGCTCGGCCTCGATGCCTTCCGGGTCGCGCAGGCGTTCGCGGACGGCGGACCGCCCGAGCGGTTCTCGCTGGAGGGCGCCACCGGCCAGGTGACGCTCGTCGACAACCACCAGTTCGCCCGCGAGGGCCGGCTCGCCGTGTTCCGCACCGGGCAGCTCGTGCCGCTCGATGGCCCGCGCTGACGCGCCTGTCGCGTCCGGCGGTGCGCGTGCCGAGGCGCTCGCGGTGGAATACCTCGCGCGCCGGGGCCTCACGATCGTCGCGCGCAACTACCGCACGCGCAGGGGCGAGATCGACGTCGTCGCGCGCGACCGCGGTACGCTGGTGTTCGTCGAGGTGCGGCTGCGCTCGGGCGCGGCGTTCGGCGGCGCGGCCGCGAGCATCACGCCGGCCAAGCGGGCGCGGCTCGTCGCCGCCGCCGAGGCGTATCTCGCGACGCTCGGCCGCGTTCCCCCGTGCCGGTTCGACGCCGTGCTGCTCGAGTCGCTCGACCCGCCGCGCATCGCGTGGGAGCGCGGCGTGATCGAGGCGTAGCGGGGCCGCCTGCTAGAATCCCCGGGCCATGATCGACTACGTCAAGCGCATCCGCGAGCACTTCGACGAGAGTGTGCGCCTCAAGTCCGAGGCCGGCGAGGCGCTCGCGCCGCAGATCGCGCGCGCCGCCGCCGTCCTCACCGAGTGCCTGCTCGCCGACGGCAAGATCCTCGCGTGCGGCAACGGCGGGTCGGCGGCCGACGCGCAGCACTTTGCCGCGGAGCTGGTCGGCCGCTTCGAGCGGGAGCGGCCGGAGCTGCCGGCGATCGCCCTGACCACCGACACGTCGCTGCTCACGGCGGTCGCCAACGACTACTCGTTCGAGCAGGTATTCGCGAAGCAGGTGCGGGCGCTCGGCGCCAAGGGCGACGTGCTGCTCGGGATCTCGACGTCCGGCAACTCGGGCAACGTGATCGCCGCCATCGAGGCCGCGCACCAGCGCGAGATGCGCGTGATCGCCTTCACCGGCAAGGGCGGCGGCCGCATCGGTGAACTTCTGGCGCCCGGGGACGTCCATCTGTGCGTGCCGCACCCGCGCACGGCCCGCATCCAGGAGGTCCACTTGCTGATGATCCACTGCCTCTGCGACGTCGTCGACGCCACGCTGCTGGGGGATGACGCATGAAGCGCGCTGGGCGAGACCGCAGGTCGAGCCGAGGCCCGAAGGGCGCGGCAGCGCGCGATTGCGTCGAGGCCGACAACGTGAAGTCCGCATCCCAGGAGTGCCCCGGAGGCCGAGGCATGAAGCGCGCTGGGCGAGACCGCCTCCTCGGCCTGGCCGGGCGCACGCTGGCGCTGGCGGCGCTCGTCGGAGCGGTCGCCGGCTGCGTCCCGGTGATGATCGCCGGGGCCGCCGGCGGCGCCGCGATGGTCGCCACCGACCGCCGCACCGCGGGCGCGCAGGTCGACGACGAGGCGATCGAGCTGAAGATCGTGACGCGCGCCAACGAGCTCTACGGCGACCGCATCCACCTCAACGTGACGAGCTTCAACGGCGTCGTGCTGCTGACCGGCGAGGCGCCGGACCAGGGCGCGTGGGCGAGCCTCGGCAACCTCGCCAAGGGCACCGAGAAGGTCCGCGTCGTGCACAACGAGCTCGTCGTCGCGCCGCCGTCGGAGCTCGGCAGCCGCAGCAACGACGCGTTCATCACTTCGAAGGTGAAGGCGCGCATGCTCGAGGCCGCCAAGTTCCCGCCCAATGCCGTGAAGGTCGTCACCGAGCGCGGCGTCGTCTACCTGATGGGCATCGTCAGCCGCGCGGAAGGGCAGGCCGCCGGCGAGGTCGCCGCGACGACCGAGGGCGTGCAGCGGGTCGTCAAGGTGTTCGAGTACACGAGCTAGGCCGAACGCGGATCCGATGCCGGCACCCGCCGCCTCGTCCGCCAAGGTCGCCACGCGCGTCGACGCGCTCGCGCGCATTGCGGCGCTGCCGCGCCCGCTGGTGATGACCAACGGCGTCTTCGACCTCCTGCACCGGGGCCACGTCGCCTACCTCGAGGCGGCGCGCGCGCAGGGTGCGGCGCTCGTCGTCGCCGTGAATTCCGATGCGTCGGTGAAGCGGCTGGGCAAGGGCGATGACCGGCCGCTCAACGCGCTCGCCGACCGGATGGCCGTGCTGGCGGCGCTCGCCTGCGTCGACCTCGTCGTGCCGTTCGACGACGACACGCCGCGCGACCTCATCGTCGCCGCGATGCCGGACGTGCTGGTCAAGGGCGGCGACTATTCGGCGCAGACCACCGCCGGCGCCGCCGAGGTGATCGCACATGGCGGGAAATTCGTCGCCATCCCGTTCGAGTTCCAGCGGTCGACGTCCAACCCAGTCGCCCTCATACCATGACCACCCCCGCCTTCCTCAAGCGGCGGTTCTGCACATAATCTCGAACACTACTGCGGGGCGAGGGAGCACGTTGGTGCCAGGTCGCCGTTTGCGCGTTGCGCGTTGCGCGTTGCGCGTTGCGCGTTGCGCGTTGCGCGTTGCGCGTTGCGCGTTGCGCGTTGCGCGTTGCACGTTGCACGTTGCACGTTGCACGTTGCGCGTTGCACGTTGCGCGTTGCGGAGCGGCGCGGGCGCGACGGCAGCACTCTCCCTCTCCCCGCGTAGCGGGGAGAGGGTTGGGGTGAGGGGCGCGTGACCCGAAGCGAAGAGCGTCGGGCCGACGGGCGCGCGACTACCTACCGCCGATACCGGTTGAGGAAGTCCGCGACGATCCCCTTCTGCGAGCGGTCGATCGCGGCATCCAGCGTGCGGTCGTTGGGATCGTACTGCTTGGCCTTGCGGAACGCGGCGATCGCGTCCTGGTGGTAGCCCTGCGCCTGCAGCGCCTGCCCGAGGCAGCGGTACGCCTCGGGGTTGCCGAGGTCGAGCTCGGTCCACGCGCGGCAGAGCTCGCTCGCGCGCCGCCAGTTGCCGGCGCGCAACATTCGCGGACCCTCGGCGCTGACCACGGCGATCTTCGCCCGGCGCTCCGCGAACAGCGCGGCGACGTCGCTGTCGATCGGCAGCGTCGGGTCGGCGGAACGCGCGGCGGGGGCAACAGCCGTGGCGGGTGCGGTGCCGGGCGCGGGCGCCGGCAGCGTCGTGATCGGTGCGGAGGCGCGCGCCGCGGATGGCGGCGCCGCGGCAGGCGCCGATGGCGCGGTCAGCCCCGAGATCCTGCCCGCGCCGCCGGCAAAACCGCCCGTCAGCGCCGCCGGCGACGGCATCGCCTCGGCAATCGTCGTGCGGGCCCACGCGATCGACTCGGCCATCGGCTGGTGCCACGCCACGCCGTACAGCCACAGCATGGCGGCGAGGCCGCAGACGCCGGTCACCGTGTTGAGCACGCCCGGCGGCCCGTGCGTCACGAGCACGTCCTGCGCGAAGTCCCAGTCAGTCTCCTGATTCTGCGCGAGCTTCTCGTACGACACGGCGATCAGCACCGGCGCGAGCAGCGGGAACCCGGCGCCCACGCCCTCCCACCAGACGCGGAACGAGCGGCGCAGCGCGCGGTCGAGCTGCGCGCGCGTGTCGCGCCGCGCGTACGCGTCGGAGATCGAGAACTGCAGGAACACGCCGAACAGCCACTTGCCGGGCGTCGTACCGATCGACGCGATGAGCAGCGCCTCGATCGGCACCCACGTACCCGTGATGAGCATCGGCGCCAGCAGCGGGTGCCCGACCCAGAACGCGACGTCGGGCGGCACCAGTCCCAGGCCGCGCAGTTCGGAGAGCAGCAGCGCGAGGACGAGGCCCCAGATCGCGTAGTCGAAGATGCGCGCGGCCAGGCGCTGCCACGGTCGCGGCTCGCTGGTGCGGCCGGACTTCGCGCGCTCGAGCTCGGCCATCCGCAGCTGGAAGATCCAGCTCGCGTCCTCCTGCGGCTGGTTGGTGCCGAGGAACACGCTCTTCTCGCGGCGCCAGTTGAGGATCGCGAGGTCCGTCTGCGGCACGAGGCCGGGCTGCGGCGCGCCGCGCCGGCGGTTCCAGTACGCGACGCCGTGCACGGCGCCGTAGACGAGGGTCAGGCCGAGCAGCGAGATCGTCAGCCAGACGAGCACCTGCTTCGCCACGAGGATCGTGTCGGCGGGCGTCACGAACACGATCGCCGCGGCGATGAACGCGCCGAAGAACGCGCACAGGGCGACCGTCACGATCGGCGAGCGGCCGAACGACGCGACGCGCTCGGTCAGCCCGGGATGGTGCGGGTTGCGCTCGACCGGGGGTTCGTCGGCGTCGAGGCCGGTCTCGAGCTCGGCGTCCATCGCCTCCGGCGACTTGGGCGGGACCGGCTCGGCGATCGCGCCGACGTCGGTCTGCTCGCCGGCTTCGGCGACGGCGTTGCTGACGACGTGCTCGATGCGCTGCTCGGTCGTTCCGGCCGAGATGGCGAGTTCCTCGTCGTAACGGACGCGGCGCTCCGGATCGGAGAGGATGCGGCTCGCGTGGTTGATGAAGCGCAGCGCCTCCTCGACGTTGCCCTGGCCGTCGCGCGTCTTCGCGTAGTACTTGCGGATCAGCCGGCGCAACGCGGCCCGCACGTCCTCGTCGGAGGAAGTGGGGAGGATTCCGAGCGCTTCGTACAGCGTTGCCTTCATGCGTCCGGCGCGAGGAAGACCGTCAATTATGCCAATGGAATCTTGGGTGAAAAGCCCCGGCAAGGCAAGCTTGGGAAAAGCAAGATCCGGGCCGTAGGCGGGTCCGCGGCGGTTTCCGCCGTGCGGCGGCATGCCCCGGCGGCGCCCGGCGCCCGAAATGCCGAACGGCCCGCGAGCGGGCCGTTCGGCTTGTTGCGGCGCATCCGGGGCCGGATGCGCGGAGCGGCGGGGGGCTACTCGGCCTTGCCGCCTTCCTTGTGCTCGAGCTTCTCGCGGATCCGCGCCGACTTGCCGGAGCGCGCGCGCAGGTAGTAGAGCTTCGCGCGGCGGACGTCGCCGCGCCGCTTGACCTCGATGGAAGCCAGCAGCGGCGAATAGGTCTGGAACGTGCGCTCGACGCCTTCGCCGCTGCTGATCTTGCGGACGGTGAACGACGAGTTGAGGCCGCGGTTGCGCTTGCCGATCACCACGCCTTCGTACGCCTGGACGCGCTTGCGCTCGCCCTCGACCACGTTGACGTTGACGATCACGGTGTCGCCCGGGGCGAACTCGGGGATCGTCTTGTTGAGGCGGGCGATTTCTTCCTTCTCCAGCTGCTCGATGATGTTCATCGCTGTTTTCCCTTTGCTTCGCACAGCGCAGGGCCGATCCCTGATGTGCGCGTTTTGTTCGTGTTCAGCCCGGAACGTCCGGGCCGAGCAACCTTGCCTCTTCCTTCGTCAGCGCCCGGCCGGCCATGAGGTCCGGGCGCCGCTCCCGCGTCCGCCGCAGCGACTGCATGCAGGCGCCAGCGGCGAATCTCCTCGTGGTGCCCCGACAACAGCACGTCGGGCACCGCCATCCCTTCGTACACCTCCGGCCGCGTGTAGTGCGGGCAGTCGAGCAGCCCGTTCGCGAACGAGTCCTCGCGCGCCGACTGCTCGTCGTTCAGCGCGCCGGGCAGCTGGCGCGCGATCGCGTCGATCAGCATCAGCGCCGGCAACTCGCCGCCCGACACCACGAAGTCCCCGACCGCCACTTCCTCGTCGACCTCGCGAGCGATCAGCCGCTCGTCGATGCCCTCGTACCGTCCCGCCAGCAGCACGTAGCCCGCATCCGTCGCCGCCGCCAGGTCCATCACCCGCGCGTGCGTCAGCGGCACGCCGGCCGGCGACAGGTGGATCACCCGCGGCGCCGCGACGCCGTCCTGCCGCTGCGCCGCCTTCGCCGCCGCGATCGCCTGCGCGAGCGGCCCCGGCAGCATCACCATTCCCGGGCCGCCGCCGTACGGCCGGTCGTCGACGGTCCGGTGGTTGTCCGTCGCGAAATCGCGCGGGTTCCACAGGCGAAGCCGCCACAACCCGCGCTGCAGCGCGCGTCCGGTGACGCCGATGGCGGCTGCCGCACCCACCATCTCGGGGAACAGCGTGACGACGTCGATCTGCACGTCCTGCGCCCCCGCCCTCAATACTCCGGCTGCCAGTCGACTTCGATGCGCTTCCCGGGCAGGTCCACGCCGTCGACGTAGGCGGCCACGAACGGGATCAGCCGCTGCGCGCCGCTCCCGTCCTCCACCCGCAGCACCGGGTGCGCGCCGAATTCGGCCACTTCGCGCACCACTCCCAGCGCCACGCCCTGCCGGTTCACCACCGCGAGGCCGGTCAGGTCGGCCCAGTAGTACTCGTCTTCCTCCGGCGCCGGCAGTGCCGTTCGCGGCACGCCCACGTCGGCGCCGGCCAGTGCCGCTGCGGCTTCGCGGTCCGGCAGCCCCGCAAGCTGCGCCAGCAGCGTCGCACCGTGTTGCCGTCCGGACTCGAGCGCGTGCATCTGCCACTGCGTACCGCCCCGCCGGCGGACCCACCACTGTGCGTGTCCCAGCAGCGTCGCGGGTTCGGCGGTCAACGGCAGGACCTTGACCCAGCCCTTGACGCCGTACGGGGCGGCGACGCGCCCCATGACGACGATGTCGTTGTCGCCCAGCTGCGCGTTCAGGCCGTGGCGGCAGGCGCGGCGGCGGGCGCCGCGGACTTCCGCTTCACGAGGCCCGCCACCGTGTCCGACAGCTGCGCGCCGCGCTCCTGCCAGTACGAGATCCGGTCGAGCGAGAGGCGCAGCGCCTCTTCCTTCTCGGTCGCGATCGGGTTGTAGAAGCCGACGCGCTCGATGAAGCGGCCGTCGCGCCGGCTGCGCGAGTCCGCGACGACGATGTTGTAGAAGGGGCGCTTCTTGGCGCCGCCCCGGGCAAGGCGAATGACGACCATGGTGTGGGTATCCGGGTGAAGCGGAAAAAGACGTTGATTCTACGACGGAATCGCCCCTTTCGGCAAGGCCGGTGAAACCGGCCGTCCCCCAGGCGGGGCCGGCCGCCAGCGCAACACAATTCATTAAAATCAATATGTTACGTCGTGACCGCGCGGCCCGCTACACTTTCCGGGCGCCCCCCGGCCGTCCCGGACGCGCCCGCACGATGCTGGCACCCCTGCCCCTGCCCAAGTCCCGTCTCGAAGCCCTCACGGACGGCATCTTCGCCGTCACGATGACGCTGCTCGCGCTCGACCTCAAGCTTCCGGAGCACGTCGGCAGCGACACGTCGCAGGTCGTCGCGAACCTGCTGCGGCTGTTGCCGCACATCGACGACTACGTGATCAGCTTCGTCGTGCTGTGCCTGTACTGGCTCGCGCACCTGCGCCTGCTGCAGCGCATCGGCGACGTCGACGGCGCTTTCGTGTGGCTCAACCTCGCGTTCCTGCTGTGCACGACGTTCGTGCCCCCGCTGACGTCCTTCATCGGGAACAACTCGGGGCAACCGGTCGCGGCCGTCGTCTACGGCGGCAACCTGCTGCTGCTCGTGCTGTTCGAGGCGCTGCTGTGGCGCCGCGGCGCGCTGCACCTGTCCAACGACACCGTGACCGACCCGGTCGCGCTGTGGCGCTTCATGCGCCGCCGGTTCCTCTTTTCGGGCGCGGTGATCGTGCTCGCGATCGCCGCCGCGCTGGTCGAGATCGAGGCGGGCACGCGCGTCGGCTTCGCGACCTACGTGTACCTGCTGCTGATCGGCGCAGGCGTGGCCCGGCCCCGCCACGCGCCGGATGCCGCGCAGCACCGCCACCCGCCGGGCCGCTGAAGTCCCCGGCCCCGGCGGTCGCGCGCGCGGCGTCGGCCCGGAAGCGGCGGGCGACCGCGGGCGGTTAGCCCGCCGGCAAGGCGACGCGCACTTTTCGTTGACCGCGGACGCCGCCAGCCGCGACACTGTCCACCGGCCCTGCCCGCTTTCGCATCGATCGTCACCGGAGTCACCGCCATGACCGACATCGTCCAACTGCTCGGTGCCGACGCCGACCGCCTTCTCGGCCACGTCTGCAAGACCATCCCGAAGTCCGCACTGCACCTGCCCGGGCCCGACTTCGTCGACCGCGTCGTCGCGGGCAGCGACCGGCCGCCCGCCGTGCTGCGCAGCCTGCAGCAGATGTTCGGGCACGGCCGCCTCGCCGGCACCGGCTACCTGTCGATCCTGCCCGTCGACCAGGGCGTGGAGCACAGCGCCGGCGCCTCGTTCGCGAAGAACCCCGCGTACTTCGACCCGGAGAACATCGTGAAGCTCGCCATCGAGGGCGGCTGCAACGCCGTCGCCTCGACGCTCGGCGTGCTGGGCGCGGTGTCGCGCCGCTACGCGCACCGGATCCCGTTCCTGCTCAAGATCAACCACAACGAGTTCCTGACCTACCCCAACAAGTTCGACCAGATCGTCTTCGCGAGCGTCCGCCAGGCGTTCGACATGGGCGCGGTCGCGGTCGGCGCGACGATCTACTTCGGCTCGGCCGAGTCGGGGCGGCAGATCGTCTGAAAACGAACGAACCGAACGGCTCGTCATACCTCGCTTGACCGCAGAGAAGCCTACTTCCGCGATGTGCGCGCCCGCTGCTTTGCCTCTTGCAATTTCCGCTTCAGAGCGGGACTTCCAAGCAACGACTCACCGCGAACCTTCTTCGTGCCAAGTGTGGCGCGAACCAGCAATTCAGTCGTTCGGTTGGTGTCCCGTTTGGGCATTGCTGGATCATGGCCAAAGTAACTTTTGAAGCGAGGGAAAAGTGACCTACAAAGTCGAAAAGATTTTCGTGGATAAACTTGTCGTTGCGGTGCGACAGCTCGATACGGCGATTCAACTTTGGTTCCACGAAGAAGATCCGATCTCGATCTACACCCTTGCATGGGCGTCCATTGAAATACTTCGTGTGCTGCACCGCAGATCTGGCAAAAAACCGAGAAGCACCCTCGCGGGACATCTCTCGCAGAAGAACAGAGAGAAATATGTTGAGACGCTAGCGGACATCGCGGCATTTTTTAAGCACGCCAGTAGAGACCCAAAGAGCATCTGCGAATTTTCCCCAGAATCCGCTCCAATTCTGATGATTGAAGCAATCTATATGGCTCAGGACATCAGCGATGGAAAATTAACCGTCTGGATGGAGCTTTTTTTGACGTATCAGTTTGCCGCGGAGCCTCAACGGTTTGGTAAATTTTCGGAGTTCCTTCGCAAGCACGCCCCATCGTATATGCTTCGCAAGCGGAGCCGCGCGGAGTTTCTTAAGAAATTTCGCCCAATCCTTCCGAAGACCAGTGCTCTTCCTTCTTTTACGTTTGATGTTCCTTTTCCTGGCCCAGGATAGGGAGATTTGCTTTTTTTCATTCATTCGATGGAAAACGTTGAGTATTCACACAAAGAATTTCTTCAGCACTTTCGGGCACTCCAACTGGTCACTGATTATGAATCGGTGGACATTACCCACGATGGACGCGCGCATCATTTGGAGGTTGCAGGATCGGAAGACCCTCTTGCGCTCCAGATCGCTGATTACATGCAACAGT
>JBGAMF010000132.1:0-9443 GCA_044223185.1 Casimicrobiaceae bacterium
GACCGGCTGGTGCGTCGGCCCGTCCTCGCCGTCGCCCCATCGCGTCGTGCGTGAACACCATCAGCGTGGGCAGCTCCATCAGCGCCGACAGGCGAATCGCGCCGCGCGCGCGTAGTCGCTGAAGATGAAGAACGTCGCGCCGAACGGCGCAGCTTCGACAGCGCCATGCCGTTGACCACCGCGGCCATCGCGTGTTCGCGGATGCCGAAGTGGAAGTTGCGGCCGCCGGCGTGCCCGGCTGGAGTCGCCGGCGCCGTCGAACTTCAGCGTCGTCTTGTTCGACGGGCCGAGGTCGGCGGAGCCGCCCATGAACCACGGAATGCTGCGCGCGAGCGCGTTCAGCACCTGCCCCGACGCGTCGCGGCGGCAACGCCGGTCAGGTCGGCGAGGACACGCCGGCAGGTCGCGGTCCCAGCCGTCGGGCGGGTCGCGCCGCTGCATCCGTTCGATCTCGTCGGCCAGCGCCGGATGTGCGCGCGGTAGGCGGCGAACTTCGCGTTCCACTCGCCGCGCAGGCGCGCCGCGCACCGATGCCGGCGCGGCGAAGTACTCGCGCACGCCGGCGGGCACCAGGAACTGCGCGTCCTCCGGCCAGCCGTAGGCGCGCCCAGGTGAGCTTCGCTTCCTCGGCGCCGAGCAGCTCGCCGTGCGCGGCGGCCGTGTCCTGCCGGTGCGGCGAGCCGTAGCCGATGTGCGTGTCGAGCACGATCAGCGTCGGCCGGCCCTTCGTCGCGCGGAACTCTGCCAACGCGTGCTCGATGCGCGCGACGTCGTTGGCGTCGCCGACGGTGACGACGTTCCACTGGTAGGCGAGGAACCGCGCGACGACGTCCTCGGTGAACGCGATCTGCGTGCTGCCCTCGATCGTGACGTGGTTGTTGTCCCAGAGCCAGCAGAGGTTGTCGAGCTGGAGGTGGCCCGCCAGCGACGCCGCCTCGGCGCCCACGCCCTCAAGGCACCCGTCACCGCATCGCGTAGACGTCGTAGTCGAACACGGCGAATTCCGGCACGTCGTAGCGCGCGGCCAGCCACTTCTGCGCGATCGCCATGCCGACCGACGTGGCGATGCCCTGCCCAGCGGGCGGTCGTCGTCTCCACGCCGGACACGAGGTGGTACTCCGGGTGTCCGGGCGCGTGGCCGGGCTGCCGGAACCGGCGGATGTCGTCGAGCGTGACCGCGGGCTGCCCCGAGCACCTCGTAGTCCGGGTTCACCGCCCGCACGCCGGCCAAGTGCAGCAGCGACCACAGCAGCATCGACGCGTGGCCGTTGGACGCTGAAGCGATCGCGCGCCGGCCAGACCGGGTCGGCCAGGGTCGAAGCGCAGCACGCGGTTCCACAGCGTGTACCCGGCGGGAGCGACCCCCATCGGTGCGCGGATGGCCGGTTGGCCGCCTGCACGCGTCGATCGTCGGCGTGCGGATCGTGTCGATGCAGCGTCGCGACGACGTCCATGTCCTGCGGAAACGCCATCGTCGGCCCTCGAGGTCAGGCGGCTGCGCCGCCGGCAGCCACCGCGTCGGCCATGATCAGCGCCCGCTGCCCGGTCACGCGGCCGGCGGGGATCGCCGGGTCGCGGCGCACGGGCGCGCGACCATCGCCGCCTTGTCGGCGCCGGTGACGACGAACAGCACCGTGCGTGCGCGGTCGAGGGAGCAGGATACGTGAGCGTCATCCGCCGCCGGCCCTGACGTCGGTCAGCGCGACGTCGGCGTGGTCCTCGGTGGTCGCCGGGTCGCCCGGCACCAGCGACGCCGTGTGGCCGTCGGGGCCCAACCCCAGGTGCACGAGGGTCAGCACGGGCGGCGTGCCGGCGCGTACGTCGCGAGTTCCTCGGCGTAGGCCTGCGCGGCTGCCGCGAGGTCGGTCGCCTCGACGCGCATCGCGTGCAGGTTGGCAGGCGGCAGCGCGGCGCGGTCGACCAGGTTGTCGCGCGACGTGCGAGAGAGTTGCGGTCGGGATCGCGCGGCGGCGCCACGCGCTCGTCCACCTGGAACACCGTGGACGTTGATCCGAGGCACGTCCTCGCCGGCGAGCGCGCAGCATCGCCCACAGCGTGGCCGCCGCTCGCGCGAGTTGCGGAAGCGGCCGCGCGCCGAGCACGGCTTCGCGCGCCTTGCCCGCGATGTACGCGGCCGCGCGCCGCGCCACGATGTCGGCGTCGGCGAACGACTGCTCGATCGGCGTCATCGGCGCGGCATCGGCCGGATCCGCCCGGACCACCCGGGTTGCTCCACCCGCCGGGCGGCGCCAGGCGCGCGACTCGCCAGCCCCACTGCCCCGGCTCGTACGGATGGACCGGCACGCCGGCGGCGAGTGCCGGGTCCACGATCCGCCACGCCTCCCTCGACGTAGTCCTCGCGCGCGAACAGCGTCGTGTCGCCCGCCATCGCGTCGCCCAGCACGCGCTCGTAGGCGTCGGGCTCGTCGGCGCCCGGCCGGTGGCTCACCAGGAGCTCGACCTGCTGGCCGACGGCGCGCTCGGCCTCGTCCATCACCGTCGCGCCCAGCGCCATCGTGACGTCGGGGCTCACGCGGAAGCGGAAGTGATTGGGCGGCGCCGTGCACGTCGGGTACACGGTCGGCGGCGTTCAGCCGCAGCAGGACCTCGGTGCAGGTCACCGGCAGGCGCGCGGCGCGGATGTGGAACGGGACGCCCTGCCAGCGCCACGAGTTGATCGCGAGCTTCACCGCGGCGAACGTCTCGACGTTCGAGTCCGGCGCCACGCCGGGCTCGGCGCGGTAGCCGCGGAACTGGCCGCGCACGAGGTCGGCCGGGTCGAGCGTGGCGACCGCCTTCAGCACCTTCACCTTCTCGTCGCGGATCGACGCGCTGTCGGTGCGCACCGGCGGCTCCATCGCGAGGTTGCACAGCACCTGGAACAGGTGGTTCTGCACGACGTCGCGGACGGTGCCGACCTGCTCGTAGAACGCGCCGCGCCCCTGCACGCCGAAGCTCTCGGCCATCGTGATCTGCACGCTCTCGACGTACGTGCGGTTCCACAGCGGCTCGAGGAACTCGTTGGCGAAGCGGAAGAACAGCATGTCGTGCACCGGCCGCTTGCCGAGGTAGTGGTCGATGCGGAACACGTTCGCCTCGTCGAACGCCGAGTGCAGGATCGCGTTCAGGCGCCGCGCGGACGCGTAGTCGCGGCCGAACGGCTTTTCGACGATGACGCGGGCGCCCGCCGTGCAGCCGGCGCCCTGCAGCTGCTCGACCACCGGCCCGAACAGCGACGGCGGGATCGCGAGGTAGTGCCGGGCGCGACGAGCCGTCGAGCTCGCGCCGCAGCGCGGCGAACGTCGCCGCGTCCGCGTAGTCGCCGTCGACGTAGCGCAGCAGCGAGACGAGCTTCGCGAACGCCGCCTCGTCCACGCCGCCGTGCTTCTCGACGCTGTCGCGCGCGCGGGCGCGGAACTGGTCGAGGTTCCAGCCGGCCTTGGCGACGCCGATCACCGGCACGTCGAGGTTCCCGCGCCGGATCATCGCCTGCAGCGACGGGAAGATCTTCTTGTAGGCGAGATCCCCGGTCGCGCCGAAGAACACCAGCGCGTCGGAGCGGACGGCGTCGTTCACTTCGTGGGCTTCTCGTGGTGGCCGCCGAACTCGTAGCGCAGCGCCGAGAGGAGCTGGTTCTGGAAGTCGGCCTCGCCGCGCGAGCTGAACCGCTCGTACAGCGCCGTCGTCAGCACCGGCGCGGGCACCGCCTCGTCGATCGCCGCCTTGATCGTCCAGCGGCCCTCGCCGGAGTCGGAGACGCGGCCGGCGAACGCGGACAGCGCCGGGTCCTTCGCGAGTGCGGATGCCGTCAGGTCGAGCAGCCACGACGAGATCACGCTGCCGCGCCGCCAGACCTCGGCGACGTCGGCCAGGTCGAGGTCGTACTGGTAGTGCTCCGGATCGCGCAGCGGCGTGGTCTCCGCGTCGGCGTCGTGGCTGCGCTTGCCGACGTTGGCCGCCTTGAGGATGCCGAAGCCTTCGGCGTACGCGGCCATCAGCCCGTACTCGATGCCGTTGTGCACCATCTTCACGAAGTGGCCGGCGCCGGCCTCTCCGCAGTGCAGGTATCCCAGTTCCGCCGTGCCGCGCTCCGGCGCGCGCCCCGGCGTGCGGCCGATCGTGCCGATCCCGGGCGCCAGCGTACGGAACACCGGGTCGAGCCGCGCGACCGCGTCGGCCGGCCCGCCGATCATCATGCAGTAGCCGCGCTCGAGGCCCCAGACGCCGCCGCTCGTGCCGACGTCGACGTATTCGACGCCCTTCGCCGCCAGCGCCTTGCTGCGCCGGATGTCGTCGACGTAGTACGAGTTGCCGCCGTCGATCACCGTGTCGCCCGCGGCGAGCAGCGGCACGAGATCCGCGATCGTCGCGTCGACGACGGCGGCCGGCACCATCAGCCAGACGCAGCGCGGCGGCGCAAGCCGCTCCACGAATTCGGCGAGCGACGCGGCGCCGGTCGCGCCTTCCGCGGCCAGCGCGGCGACGGACTTCGGGAACGCGTCGTAGACGACGCACGCGTGCCCGTCCTTCAGCAGCCGGCGCACCATGTTGGCGCCCATCCGGCCCAGTCCGATCATTCCGAGTTGCATGTGTCGCTGCTCCCCTGCGTGCCGTGGCGAAAATTCTTCACAAGGAGACGCAGAGGCGCCGAGCAGGAGCGGTCGAGATGAAGTCCTCGGCGTCTCTGCGTCTCTTTGTGAAGGGACTTCTTCGACGAGCTCCACGAACCCGCGGCACCGCCGCGCGGCGTCACGGCGGCGCCCCGTGCTTCAGCCGCCGGTACCGGCGGATGAGCGCCGCCGTCGAGCTGTCGTGCTCCGCCGCGGGCGGCGCGTCGCTCGCGAGCTCGGGGATGATCCGCTGCGCGAGGACCTTGCCCAGCTCCACGCCCCACTGGTCGAACGAGTCGATCCGCCACAGCGCGCCCTGCGTGAACACGCTGTGCTCGTAGAGCGCCACCAGCGTGCCGAGCGCCGCGGGCGTCAGGCGCGGCAGCAGCAGCGTGTTCGACGGCCGGTTGCCCTCGAACACGCGGTGCGGCACGAGCCCCGCCGGCGTGCCCTCGGCGGCCACCTCGGCCGCCGTCCTGCCGAACGCGAGCGCCTGCGCCTGCGCGAACACGTTGGCGACCAGCATGTCGTGCTGGCGCGGCAGCGGGTTCAACGGCTGCGCGAACGCGATGAAGTCGCAGGGAACGAGCCGCGTGCCCTGGTGCAGCAGCTGGTAGAACGAGTGCTGGCCGTTGGTCCCGGGCTCGCCCCAGTAGATCGGCCCGGTGGCGACGTCGACCGGCGTCCCGTCGAGCGTCACCCGCTTGCCGTTGCTCTCCATCGTCAGCTGCTGCAGGTACGCCGGGAACCGCTTCAGGTACTGCTCGTAAGGCAGCACGGCGACCGTCTGCGCGCCGAAGAAGTCGTTGTACCAGACCGCGAGCAGCGACATCAGCACCGGCAGGTTGCGTTCGAACGGGGTCGTGCGGAAGTGCTCGTCCATCGCGTGGAAGCCGGCCAGCATCTCGCGAAAGCGCGCCGGCCCGATCGCGAGCATCGTGGACAGGCCGATCGCCGAGTCCATCGAGTAGCGGCCGCCGACCCAGTCCCAGAAGCCGAACATGTTGGCCGTGTCGATGCCGAACGCGGCGACCTTCGCGTCGTTGGTCGACACCGCGACGAAGTGCCGCGCCACCGCGCCGGCCGTCCCGCCCAGCGCCTGCAGCGCCCAGTCGCGCGCCGCCTGCGCGTTGGTCATCGTCTCCAGCGTCGTGAACGTCTTCGACGCGACGACGAACAGCGTCTCGGCCGCGTCGAGGTCGCGCACGGCCTCGGCGAGGTCGGTGCCGTCGACGTTCGACACGAAGCGGAACGTCATCGTGCGGTCGCTGTAGTGGCGCAGCGCCTCGTAGGCCATCACCGGCCCCAGGTCCGAGCCGCCGATGCCGATGTTGACGACGTTGCGGATGCGCCGCCCGGTGTGGCCCCGCCACTCGCCGCTGCGCACGCGGTCGGCGAACGCGGTCATGCGGTCGAGCACCGCGTGCACGTCGGGCACCACGTCGTGGCCGTCGACGACGATCGCCGTGCCGCGCGGCGCGCGCAGCGCGACGTGCAGCGCCGGGCGGTTCTCCGACACGTTGATGCGCTCGCCGCGGAACATCGCGTCGATCCGCTCGCGCAGGCCCGCCTCGGTCGCGAGCTGCACGAGCAGCCGCAGCGCCTCGTCGTCGACGCGGTTCTTCGAGTAGTCGAGGCAGACGCCGGGGCCTTCGGCCGTCAGGCGCTCGCCGCGCGCGGGATCGGCGGAGAACAGCTCGCGCAACGTCGTGCCGCGGATCGCCGCGTGGTGCGCGACCAGGGCCTGCCAGGCCGGGAGCGCGGTCAGCGCGGGGGCCGTCATCGGCGGCGCCTCGTTGCCGCGCGCTTCGGCGCGCCCGGCCGGGCGCCGGCCCACAGGCGGAAGCCGCCGGGCCCTGAGCGGAAGCCGCCGGGAAACGCGTTGGCGTTGTCGCCCAGCCGGCAGCGCGGCGGCAGCTCGCGGAACAGCCGCGCGTTGCCGCCGCCCAGCACGATGTCCTCGGGCTCGAGCGCGGCGGCGAGCCGCTCGATCACGTCGAGCGCGCGGCGGCGCCACTTGCGCTCGCCGTCGCGCTCGATCGCGGCTTCACCCACGTAGTCCTCGAACGTGGCGCGCCGGTACGGCAGGTGCGCGAGTTCCATCGGCACGACCGTGCCGTCGACGATCAGCGTCGTGCCGAGCCCCGTGCCGAAGCCGAGGAACAGCATCCGGCCGCCCTGGTAGCTGCCGAGCGCCTGCATCGCCGCGTCGTTGATCATCCGCACCGGGCGCCGGAACGCCGCCTCGTAGTCGAAGTCGACCCAGCCCGGGCCGAGGTTGTGCGGCTCGGCGGCCGGCCGGTTGCGCACGACCGGGCCCGGATAGCCGATCGCGACCGCTTCGTACTTCCAGCCGCGCGCGAGCTTCTTCACGCCGCTTGCCATCTGCGCCGCGGTCAGCGTCGGCCCGGACGCCATCTTGCGCCCGGTCGTGCGGCCCGTGGCGAGGATCTTCACGTGCGTGCCGCCGACGTCGATCACCAGCACGTCCATCGGCGCCGTCCTACGCGGCCTTCGCGAGCGCGGCGCACTTGCCGGCGAGCACGGCCATCAGGTCGTTCCACGACTGCACGAACGACGCGGCGCCCTCGTCCTGCAGCCGCGCGGCCAGCGCGGCCAAGTCGATGCCGGCGCGCGTGAACTCGGTGAGCACCGCCTCGCAGTCGCCGCCGTCCGCCGGCGCGGCCGCCGCGACGCGGCCGTGGTCGGCGAACGCGAGCAGCGTGGCCTCGGGGATCGTGTTCACCGTCAGCGGTGCCGCCAGCGCCTCGACGTACAGCGTGTCGGGCGCCTTCGGGTCCTTGGTGCCGGTGCTCGCGAACAGCAGCCGCTGCGGGCGGGCGCCGGCGTTCATCGCGCGCCGCACGCGCGCGGAGGCGACGTGGTCGTAGTAGGCCCGCAGGCACGAGCGGCCGATCGCGATGCCCAGCCGGTTGGCAAGCTGCGCCGGCACCTTGCCGGCGACCGCGACGTCCCAGCGGCTGATGAACAGCGACGCCACCGAGGCGACGTCCGGTGACAGCCCGGCGGCGATCCGCCGCTCGATGCCGCGCAGGTACGCGTCGGCGGCGGCGGCGTACTGCTCGCGCGAGAACAGCAGCGTGACGTTCACCGGCACGCCGGCGAAGATTGCCTCCTCGATGGCGGGGAGCCCCTCCTGCGTGCCGGGAATCTTGATGAACAGGTTGGGCCGTCCGGCGGCGGCGTGCAGCGCCTTGGCGACGGCGAGCGTCGTGGCCGCGTCGCGCGCGAGCAGCGGCGACACCTCGAGCGACACCCAGCCGTCGACGCCGCGCGTGCGCTCGTGCACCGGCCGGAAGAGGTCGGCCGCACGCACGATGTCCTCCAGCGCGAGCTCGAAGAACAGCGCCTCGCCGGACTTGCCGGACTTCAGCTTGCTGCGGATGGCGGCGTCGTAGTCCGCGCCCCCCTTGATCGCGTGGTCGAAGATCGTCGGGTTCGACGTGAGGCCCGTGACGGCCAGCTCCGCGACGTAGCGCGCGAGCGTGCCGCTTTCGAGCAGGTCGCGCGTGATGTTGTCGAGCCACAGGCTCTGGCCCAGGTCGTGCAGCATGCCGGTGGCGTTCATCGTGGCGTCCGGGGAAGTGAGGGAGTTGGCGCCGGACGATGCGGCATGCATCGCGCGCGGGCCGGCCATTTCACGCTGTTCCGGCGGGCGTGGCAAGGGGGTGTTCGCCGTCGTTCCACGCGCGGATCACGGGCTCCGTTGCGGTGTGCTCGTAGCCCAGCACACTGACGCTCGCCGTGGCGAGCAGGAAGTGACACCCGCCGCCGGCGGGCAGCCCGAGCCAGCGCGCGGCGAGCGTGCGCAGCAGGTGCGCGCTGGAGAACAGCAGCACGTTGCCGGCCGAGGCCCGCACGCGCGCGACGACGCGGTCGGCACGCGCCGCGACGGCGGCAGGCGCCTCGCCTCCCGGGCAGCCGTCGCGGAACAGCACCCACCCCGGACGCCGCGCGTGGATCTCGGCCGTCGTGAGGCCCTCGTAATCGCCGTAGTCCCACTCGGCGAGGTCCGGGTCGACCACGGCGCGCGCGCCGTAGCCGGCGAGCTCGCACGTGCGCCGCGCCCGCTGCAGCGGGCTCGTGAGCACTTCGCCGAACGCGACGCCGGCCAGGCGCGCGGCGAGCTGCCGCGCGGCCGCTTCGCCGGCGGCGGTCAGCGGCAGGTCGGTGCGTCCCGTGTGCCGCCCGGCGTCGCTCCACGCGGTCGCGCCGTGGCGCGCCAGATAGACGAGCGGCAGTGCGACGCTCAACGCCGTGCCCCGTTTTCCATCGCGGGATTGTACGATGGCGCATCGGCGCGCTCCAATCGCCGCACGAAGCCTTCGTCCACTTCGCCATGACACCCGACTCGAGCACGACGCCCGTTCCCGGCGCAGGGGGATTGCCGATGGTCGTCCTGGCCGCCGCCGACGGCGCGCGCGCCGCGGTGTACCTGCACGGCGCGCACGTGACCTCGTGGGTACCGGTCGCCGGCGAGCCGGATCGCCTGTTCCTCAGCGCGGCGTCCCGTTTCGCGCCGGGCGTGCCGATCCGCGGCGGCGTGCCGGTGTGCTTCCCGCAGTTCGCCGACCAGGGATCGCTGCCGATGCACGGGTTCGCGCGCACGACCGCGTGGCAGCTGGTGCACGCCGGCACGCTGGCCGGCGGTGCGGCGCAGGCCGTGCTGCGCCTGCCCGACTCGGCCGCGACGCGCGCGGCGTGGCCGCACGCGTTCGCGCTCGAACTCACCGTCACGGTGACGCGCGAGACGCTCACGCTCGCCCTCGCCGCGACGAATCCCGGCCCGGCGCCGTTCGCGTTCACCGGCGC
>JBGAMF010000133.1:0-9328 GCA_044223185.1 Casimicrobiaceae bacterium
CCCGCCGGACGCGGCGGCCTGCGAGGCACGGCACAGGCCGTCGCGCCAGCCGCGCACCTGCAGTGAGATCCGCGCCGGGTCGTGGCCACTCGCGGCCATCAGCGCGGTGGCCGCCGGGTTGAAGTCGAACAGCGCGCTCGTGAAGTCGTACGGAGGGTACTCGGGCCAGTCGAGGCGGAAGCCGGCCACGCCCGGATAGCGGCCGGCGAGTTCCGCGACGAGCGCGGCGACGTACGCGACCACGTCGCGGCTCGCCAGCGACGCGTTGCGGTCGACGCGTGCCCGGTGCTCGCGGCCGTCCGGGCCGAGGCACTGGTCCGCCGCCGTCGCGGCGGAGAACTGCACGCGGTAGCCGGGCGGGCTCGCCGCCATCACCTGCAGGTGCACGTCGATGCCGCGCGCAGCCGTCTCGGCCAGCACGCTGTCGAGAAGCCCTGCGTGGCGCGACGTCAGCGCGGACGGCGGCGACGGCTGGTAGCGCAAGCCGGCGTAGCGCGCGCGGTCGTGCACGAACGACGGCGCCGTGCGCACCCACAGCTCGGTGCGGCCGAACAGCGGCCGGTCGAGCGGCCGCACGCGCCCGGCGTCGCCGTCGGCCGGCGGCTCGCGGCCGCCCTCGCCGTCCGGCGCCGCCTCGAGCACGTACGGGCTGGTGGCGATCGCCGTGGCGCCCAGCGCCTGCACGCGATCGAGGACCGCGCCGACTCCCTCGCACTGGAACCACTCGGGCATCACGGTGACGCCGAGCGGCGGCGGGCGGTCGGTCGATTGTCGGTCGCTCATTTGTCGACTAGTATATTAGTTCGCCCGCCACGCCGACAAGGAACCGCGCATGCACGCCACCCGCCGTCTCCCCCGCCCCTTCCTCGCCGCCGCGCTGGCGGCCGCCGCGCTCGCGTGCCTGCCGGCGACGGCGCCGGCGCAGGAAGCGTTCCCGTCGCGCCCGGTGCGCCTGATCGTGCCCGTCGCCGCCGGCGGGGGCATCGACACCGCGTTCCGCGCGATCGCGCCGGCCTGGTCGGAGCAACTCGGGCAGCAGGTCGTCGTCGAGAACAAGCCGGGCGGCGGCCAGGTGCTGGGCAGCGACCTCGTCGCGAAGGCGAAGCCCGACGGCTACACGCTGCTCGCCGCGGGCGTGCCGATCGCCTTCAACACCGCGCTCGGGCGCAAGCTCCCGTACGACGCGGTGCGCGACTTCACGCCGCTGTCGGTGGTGGTCACGCAGCCGCTGCTGGTCGTCGTCCATCCTGCGGTCCCCGTCAAGACGATGGCGGAGCTCGTCGCGTACGCGAAGGCGCAGGGCAAGCCGCTGCAGTACACGACCGGCGGCATCGGCAGCTACGGCCACCTGTGGTGGGAGATGTTCCGCTCGCGGCAGGGCGTGGCCGGCGAGCACATCGCCTACAACGGCATCGCGCCGGCGTTGAAGGACGTGATGGGCGGCCAGGTGCCGCTGCTGATCGACGCCATCGTCCCGTCGGGTGCGCAGGTGCAGGCGGGCACGGTCCGCGGCATCGCGATCGTCGCCGCGCAGCGCGCGAAGTCGCTGCCCGGCCTGCCGACGCTGTCCGAGCAGGGCTTCACGGGCTTCGACGCGGCGCCGTTCTACGGCGTACTGGGACCCGCTGGCATGGACCCGGCGGTCGTGCAGAAGCTGAACGCGGCGCTGGTGAAGGCGCTCGCCACGCCCGCGGTCCGCGACAAGCTGCAGGACCTGGGCTTCGACGTGATCGGCAGCGCGCCCGACGCGTACGCGAAGCTGATCCGCGACGAGATCGACCGCTGGTCGAAGGTGGTCCGCGAGCAGAACATCAAGGTGGACTGACGCGCTCGCGGCAGGCGGTGGCGCGCGCCGACCCTGGCGAGGGGCGCGTGTAACGGCACGCGTGACAGCCGCCACCGCAAGTGAATAAGCGAGCCACCGCGCCTGTTCGTCACGGCAGGCGCGGCCGCCCGGGCCGCGCGTTCCCGCCGCCGTCATGGACAAGACCGAGATCCTCGCCCGCTTCGACTTCTACCGCAGGGCCACCAAGGCGCAGCGCGCCGAGTTCGCCGCCGCGACCGAGAGCGTCCGGCTGCCCGCCGGCCATGCGTTCTACCGCGAAGGCGGCGCGATGGCGCACGTCGCGTTCGTCGGCACCGGCAACATCCGCGTGTCGAAGCTCGCGGAGTCGGGCCGCGAGCTCCACCTGTACCACGTGCGCGGCGGCGAGGCGTGCATCGTCAACATGGTGTGCGCGTACCTGCACCGGCCCGCGGTCGCGGACGCCCGCGTCGAGGCCGACACCGAAGCCGCGGTCGTCGCGGCCGACACGTTTCGCCGCTTCGTGCGCGACACCGAGCCGATGCGCGAGTTCGTGTTCGCCGCGTTCGCCGGCCGCATGGTCGACGTGATGACGCTGGCCGACGAGATCGCGTTCGGGCGCGTGGGCGCACGGCTCGAGGCGCTGCTCGTCAGGCAGTTCGCGCGCCGGCGGACGATCGACGCGACGCACGAGTGGCTGGCGGGCGAAGTCGGCACCGCGCGCGAGGTCGTCAGCCGGCTGCTGAAGGTGCTCGAGCGGCGCGGCGCCATCGCGCTCGGGCGCGGCCGCATCGAGCTGCGCGACCGCGGCCGGCTCGGCGACGCCCGCCACGACGGCGACGCCCCGCTGCCGCACCCGCGTGACTAAGTCACTGAGCGGCAGCCGCCGGAAGCGGAAAATGAACGCATGTTCCGACGACAGCGGGTGAGGCCCATGCAAGCGCGAAGCGGTTGGTGCGGTTGGAGGATCGCGGTCCTGTTCGCCGCGGTGTTGCAGGGGACCGCGGCGCTCGCTGCGGCGCCCGGGTTCCGGGTGGTCGAACTGGGCGCCGGCTCGCCGGTCGACGTGAACTCGAGCGGAACCGTGGTCGGCATCACGGGCACGACCATGTCGCCGCAGCCGTGGATCGTCGCCGCCGGCGTGCGCAGCGCGCTGCCGCTCCCCGCGGGCGCCACGTACGCGATGGTCACTCGGGTCAGCGCGGCCGGCGTCGCCGTCGGCCACGTCGCCGGGAAGCCGCTCGTGTGGCTGCCCGGCCCGGGCGGGTACACGACCCAGCCGATTCCGCTGCCCGCGCCGTTCACGGGCTGCGCGCCGTCGGCCGTCAACGACGGCCCCACGGGGCCGCGGGTGCTGATGAACTGCGGCTACCTGGGCTTCCTCGCCAATCCGGTCAACCTCTACTTCTCGGCGTCGACGCCGTTCCTGTACAGCGCGGCCGACGGCCTCGTCAACCTGGCGACGCGCTACGCGCTGCCCATCGCGGTCGCCGCGCCCGACATGACCGCCAGCGGGCGCATCCTCGCCTCCACCGGCGCGATCCTCGAGCCGGACGGCACGGTGACGCCCGCGCCGTCGCCGCGCATCGCCGGCTACTGGCAAGGCTGGTCGGCAACGAGGCTCAACGAGGAAGGCGAGATGATCGCGGTGGTGTCGCTCGCGACGTCGGACGGCCACGGCGAGATCGCGCGGTACACGCCGGGGGTCGGCTGGTTCGTCATCGAGACGTTCATCGGCGCCACGTACCCGTACAGCGCCGACGGCATCAGCGAGGCCGGCGACGCGCTGTCGTCGCAGTACGGCGGCCACATGCTGACGACCGCCGACGGCGAGCGCCTGCCGCTCGACGCGCTGCTGCTCGACCCGGGCTACGTGCTGACCACGGCCCCCGGGGGCGCCATGGCCGACGACGGGCGCATCGTCACCGTCGCCCGCAACCCGGCCGGCACCTGGACCGCCGTCAGGCTCGATCCCGGCACGCCCGTGCCGCCGCCGACCGCCGCCGTGCTGACCGGCGTCGCGCACCCGGCGACGTCGTCCGCGCCGTGGAACGCGATCTCGCTCGCGTGGACCGCGGTGCCGGGCGCCACGGCCTACGTCGTCGAGCGCAAGGGCCCGGCCGACGCCGGCTTCACGGCGCTGACGCCGGCGAGCGGCACGATCCAGCTCAAGTACGACGACACGTCCGTCGTGCCGCTGGTCGCCTACACGTACCGCGTGATCGCGCGCAGCCTCGCCGGCAACGGACCGCCGTCCAACGAGGTGACCGTGCAGGCGCCGCCGCCGATGGACGACACGCCGCCGGTCGCGCGGATCACGTCCCCCGCGGCCGGCGCGGTGATCACCGGAACGGTGACGGTCACCGCGGCCGCCAGCGACAACGTCGGGCTGCGCGGCTTCGAGATCCGCTACCAGCCGAACCAGGGCTCCGAGGTCCTGTGCGCACGGACGTATGCGACGCCGGTGCCCTCCGACACGCTCGCCTGCGCGTGGAATCCCGCGTACCTGCCGTCCGGCACCACGGCGCAGCTGATCGCCTACGCGTACGACGACACCGGCAACTACGCACTCGCGCCGGTCACCGTGACCTACCAGCGGTCGGGCGGCGACACGATCGCGCCGCGCGTGACCGTGCTCTCGCCCGCGAACAACGCGACCGTCAGCGGCAGCGTCACGATCCGCGCCTCCGCCACCGACAACGTCGGCGTGACGCGGATGGAGCTGCGCGACGCCTCCGGGACCATTCTGGCGAGCGCCACCGGCGGCGCGCTCGGCTACACGTGGAGCGCGGCGGGGCTGGCGCGCGGCACGCGCGTGTCTTTCACGGTGCGTGCGTACGACGCGGCCGGCAACACCGGCAGCGCGACGCTGACGCTGCGCGTCGGCCGGTAGCCGGCGCCGACCGCCGCGGTTTCGGGGCCGCGGCGGCCCGCCGGTCGTCGTCCGGCGGACGGCGCTACGGCCGCTGCACGCCGCGCGTCGCGAGCCGGATCCGGTACAGCGACGTCGACGCCGCGACGTAGAGTACGTCGCGGCCCGCCCCGCCGAACGTCACGTTGCCGACCTTCTCGGGCACGCAGATCGTGCCGAGTCGCGTGCCGTCGGGGTGGAACACCTGCACGCCGTCGCCGGCGCTTGTGTAGACGAAGCCCTGCGCGTCCACGCGGAAGCCGTCGGGCACGCCCGGCGCCACCTGCGCGAACACGCGGCCGTTCGCGAGCGCGCGTCCGGCCACGACGTCGAACGCGAAGATGCAGTGGTTGCCGGTCGCCTCGCGGCCGAGCGCCGCCGACGTGTCCGACACGTACAGGATCGATTCGTCCGGGGAGAACGCGAGGCCGTTGGGCTCGATCGGCAGGTCGGTGACCGGGTCGAGCGCGCCGGAGCGCGGATCGAAGCGGAACACGTAGCAGTCGCCGATCTCGGACTCGCCGCCGTGGCCCTCCTCGGGGATGATGAGTCCGTACGGCGGATCGGTGAACCAGATCGTCCCGTCGGACTTCACGACGACGTCGTTGGGCGCGTTGAAGCGCTTGCCCTGCCAGCGGTCGACCACGGTGCGTTGCCCGGAGCCGTCCGGCGCCGTGCGGAAAACCGCACGCAGGCCGTGCGAGCAGTGCAGCAGCGAGCCGTCACGGTCGCGCGTGTGTCCGTTGGTGAACTCGACGCGCTCGCGCCAGACCGTCATGCCGTCGCGCGCCGACCAGCGCAGCATCCGGTCGTTGGGGATGTCGCTCCACAGCACGCTGTCGTCCTCGGCCATCCACACCGGGCCCTCGCTCCAGCGCGCGCCGGTGCAGAGTCGCTCGAGGCAGGGCGCGTGCGCGACGACCGGGCGCAGGCGCTCGTCGAACACCTCGATCGTCGTGGACAGCGCGTCCGGCATCGCGCCATTCTAGCGGCGCGGAACCGGCGTTGCGAACGCGCCGCTGCCGCTCCCCTGCCGGCGAAGTGGCCTGCAGCCGCGAAATTCTTGATCTTCATCGTGTCCGCGCGCCGTGCGCACGGGCAGACTTTCCAGGCCGTGCAATGCGTGCCGGCCACCGAGCGAGGAACCGCCCCATGCAAGCCACCGACATTCTGTCGTCCGAACACCGCGTGATCGAGCGTGCGATCGCCGCGCTGGATGCCGCGGCGGACCGGCTCGAGGCGGGCGAGCCGATGCGGCCCGGCTTCTTCCTCGACGCGGCGCGCTTCATCGCGAATTTCGCCGACGGGTGGCACCACGGCAAGGAGGAAGGCGCGCTGTTCGAAGCGATGGCCCGCACCGGGATGGCGATGGACGACGGCCCGGTCGGCATGATGATGTTCGAGCACGACCGCGCACGCGAGCTCACGGCGGGCTTGCGCAAGGCGACCGAGCGCTGGGCGGCCGGCGATGCCGCGATGGCGGACACCATCGTCGACTACGCGCGCGGGTACTCGGAGCTCCTGACGCAGCACATCTACAAGGAAGACAACATCCTGTTCCCGATGGCGGCGCAGGTGATCCTGCCCGCCGACCAGGACGCGCTGCTGGACGACTTCCGCCGCATCGAGCGCGCACAGGAAGAGCGCGGCTCGAAGGAGTCCTACGAGGAACTGGCGCGCGCGCTATGCGAGGAGGCCGGCGTCGGCCCCGACGCCGGCCCGCGCCGGACCGTCGAACTGCCCTGCCACGCGCGCTGACGGCGCGCCGGGCGCTACGTCGAGAGCTTGCGGCCGAGCTTCGCCTCGACGGCCGCGACCTTCGCCTGCAGCCGGCCGCCCGGCCCGGCGCGGTAGTCGATGCGGATCTGCGTGCTGACGCGGTCGCAGTCGGCGCGCATCGTCTCGAAGCACTGCGTGACCACCGCCAGCACTTCGGCCCACTCGCCTTCGACGATCGTCCCCATCGGCGTCAGCTGGTAGGTAAGGCCGCTCCGGTCGACGATGTCGAGGGAGCGCGCGACGTAGGCGCTGACGCTCTCGCCCTTCGTGAGCGGCGTCATCGAGAACTCGAGCAGGACCATGGCGTTTCTCCAGTCGGCGGTTGGCGGCGAGGATTCGCGCGAATGCGCAGCGTAGCGCGGCGCGTCGGCGTCGGGCTTGCACTGCGTCAAGCGCCCCTCGCCCCGGCCCTCTCCCCGCAGCGCGGGGCGAGGGAGCGCTTCGGCGGGCGTCGGCGTCACGCCGGGACCTCCGTCTCCCCGCGCAGCGGGGAGAGGGTTGGGGTGAGGGGAAAACGAAAAGCCCGGCACGCGGCCGGGCTCTTCGGGTACGCGAATCCGCGCGTCAGACCGCTTCGGCCTTGCCGGCGACGACGTTGGCGAACTTGTCCTGCTTCGCGCCCTTCGTGCGGAACTCGACGTTGCCGTCGACGAGCGCGAACAGCGTGAAGTCCTTGCCCATGCCGACGTTGACGCCGGGATGGATCTTCGTGCCGCGCTGCCGGACGATGATGCCGCCCGCGCGGATCGCCTCGCCGCCGTACACCTTGGTGCCGAGCCGCTTGGCGTGCGAGTCGCGCCCGTTGCGCGAGCTGCCGCCTGCCTTTTTGTGTGCCATGGTGGGTTTCCTTAACCGACGATCGCTTCGATCTTGAGCTCGGTGTAGTTCTGCCGATGGCCCTGGTGCTTCTGGTAGTGCTTGCGCCGGCGCATCTTGAAGATCTTCACCTTCTCGCCGCGCCCGTGCGCGACGACCGTGGCCTTGACCGTCGCACCCGCGACGGTGGGCTGACCCAGACGGACGCTTTCGCCCTCACCGACCATGAGCACCTGGTCGAGGATCACTTCTGCGCCCACGTCCGCCGGTATCTGTTCTACCTTGAGTTTTTCGCCGGGGGCGACCTTGTACTGCTTGCCACCGGTTTTTATGACCGCGTACATGAGAGACTCCGATTGTGTTGGCTTCCCGCCGCTGCCGTGCCTCCGGGCGGAGGCGTCTTCCGCCGGGAATGCGGAAAAGCCTTGAATTATAAGGCCGAACCGCGGCCGTTGTCAAAGTGGCGGCGCGCCCGGCGACGGCAGCCCGGAACGGGCCCGGCGATCGGGTAGAATGGCGCCCGATTCGAGGCCGCGGCCTGCCAAGGCGTCCTGCCGACACGTTCCGGCACCCGCCCCGAGGGCCGGCCGGCCGCCGAAAGGCATCGTTTCCCCCGGTCCGCGCCGGGACGCCGACGCCCCGCAACCGCCCGGAAACCCGCGTTTCGCCCCGCTCCCGTGACCGTCCCGTTCCTCACGCCCGTCATCGGCGCCGACATGGACAGCGTCGACCGCGTGCTGCGCGACTCGCTGCACTCGGACGTCGTGCTGATCCGGCAGGTCGCCGAGTACATCATCGCCGGCGGCGGCAAGCGGCTGCGGCCGGCGGTGCTGCTGCTCGCGGCGGGCGCCACCGGCTACCGCGGTACCGAGCACCACACGCTGGCCGCGGTGATCGAGATGATCCACACGGCCACGCTCCTGCACGACGACGTCGTCGACGAGTCGGACCTGCGGCGGGGCCACGCGACCGCGAACGCGCAGTTCGGCAACGCGGCATCGGTGCTGGTCGGCGACTTCCTCTACTCGCGGTCGTTCCAGCTGATGGTGGGGCTGCAGCGGATGCGCGTGCTGGAGATCCTCGCCGGCACCACCAATGCGATCGCCGAGGGCGAGGTGCTGCAGCTCATGAACGCCGGCGACGCCGACCTCCGCGAGGACGCCTACCTCGAGGTGATCCAGCGCAAGACCGCCCGCCTGTTCGAGGCCGCGGCGCGGCTGGGCGCGGTCCTCGCCGGCGTGGACGCAGCCACCGAGGATGCGCTCGCGCGCTACGGCATGCACGTCGGCACCGCGTTCCAGCTGGTCGACGACGTGCTCGACTACTCGGGCAACACCGACGCGATCGGCAAGAACCTGGGCGACGACCTGGCCGAGGGCAAGATGACGCTGCCGCTGATCCGCGCCCTTGCCGTGGGCACGCCGGACGAGGCGGCCGTCATCCGGCGCGCGGTCGGCGGCGGCGGCCTGACGGACTTCGCGCCGGTCGTCGCGGCGCTCGACCGCACGGGCGCGCTCGCCTACGCGCAGGCGCGAGCCGACGAGGAGGTCCGCCGCGCGGCCGCCTGCCTCGCCGGCCTGCCGGATACGCCGCACCGGAAAAGTCTGCTAGAATTGACGACTTTCGCGGCGCACCGGACGTATTGACGGTCCGGTCGAATGCGCCGCGACGGCCGCGGAACGCCGTACGACGATCCCGCCCGCGGCCCTGGAAATCGCCGCACACACCTCGGGGTGTAGCTTAGCCTGGTAGAGCGCTACGTTCGGGACGTAGAGGCCGGAGGTTCAAATCCTCTCACCCCGACCATTCCCGTGCGAGCCGCCACGTCCGACCCGATGCTTGCGTGGTTCGCGCCACTCGCGCTCTGGCTCTGCGCGTTCGCAGCCGCGGCGCAGGCGCCCGCCGGTGCCGGCCAGGCGCCGGCCGACTACCTCGACATGCAAGCGGCGAGCGCGCCCTACCGCGCCTATGCCGATCGCTGGATCGCGCTTGCGCGCGCCGGGGACGTCGACGCGCTC
>JBGAMF010000013.1:0-57201 GCA_044223185.1 Casimicrobiaceae bacterium
AATTCTGGGTTTTGCTGGTCATGCGTCCTCCAAGGAACGGCGCGTCGCGTGCATGGTCGGCGCCGGGTGTCGGGAGCGTCGCGATCTCGTCGCCGCTTCAGCCCCGGTTGGGATGAAATGCGTTACGGTGGTCCAGAATCGAATCTGCTGTCCATTATAGCCACGCGCGACCGGCCGTCATTGTGCGGTGCGGCAAAGCGCGGGAAAACGGGCGCTTCGCGGGAAATCGGCCGCTTGGCCGCGGCGCGACCAACCGCGCGCGTTGCGGAGCGCCAACGTCGCGGCGCGTCCGCGGCACCCGGAACGCCCAGCGCTGCGCCCGGGTACGGGCGGCGCGCGCCCTACCCCAGCGGCCGTCGCTCGCGCAGCGCCTGCGCGAGCGTGCCCGCATCGACGTACTCGAGTTCGCCGCCCACGGGCACGCCGCGCGCAAGCCGCGTCACCTTGAGTCCGCGCGCGGCCAGCAACTCGCCGATGTAATGGGCGGTCGCCTCGCCCTCGTTGGTGAAGTTGGTGGCGAGGATCACCTCGCGCACGACGCCGTCGGTCGCGCGCTTCAGCAGCCGGTCGAGGCGGATCTCCTTCGGCCCGATGCCGTCGAGCGGCGACAGCCGGCCCATCAGCACGAAGTAGAGGCCCTGGTACGCCTGCGCGTGCTCGACCATCAAGAGGTCCGCCGGCGTCTCCACGACGCACAGCAGCGCCGGATCGCGGCGCGGCGACCGGCACAGCGCGCACGGTGTCCTCCGTGAACGTGTTGCAGCGCTCGCAGTGGCGGATCGTGCCAGCGCACGTACTCAACCCGCGCGCGCCAGCGTGCGCGCGCCGTCGCGGTCGTGCTGCATCAGGTGCAGCGCCATGCGCTGGGCGGCCTTGGGCCCGACGCCCGGCAGGCAGCGCAGCGCGCGCGCCAGCGCGTCGAGGCTTGCCGGGCGCGTCCTGCGGCGGGACGGCGCGTTCGGTCATCGATGGTCAGAACGGCAGCTTGAATCCCGGCGGCAGCGGCATCCCGGCGGTGAGGCCCGCCATCTTTTCCTGCGTCGTGGCCTCGACGCGGCGCACGGCGTCGTTCACGGCCGCGGCGATCAGGTCTTCGAGCATGTCGCGGTCGTCGCTCATCAGCGACGGGTCGATCGCCACGCGCTTCACGTCGTGGCGGCAGGTCATCGTGACCTTGACGAGCCCGGCGCCGGCCTGGCCCTCGACCTCGGTCTGCGCGAGCTCCTCCTGCGCCTTCTTCATGTTGTCCTGCATCTGCTGGGCCTGCTTCATGAGCCCGGCCAACTGGTTCTTCATCATCGGGAGTCTCTTCCTCGTTTCACTTGACGGCACCGTCGCGCGCGATCGGCGCGACGGTGTCGGGCTTCACCTGCCCGTCGAACTTGCTGATGAGGTCGCGCACGAACGGCTCGTCGCGAAACGCCGCCTCGCCCTGCGCGCGCGCCTCGGCGCGCTCGCGCTTCTCCTGCGCGGCCAGCGACGAGTCGGCCGGCGCCCCGACCTCGAACGCCAGCAGCAGCTTGCGGCCGGTCGCCTGCTCGAGCGCCGCCTTCAGCTTGTCGGCGTAGGCCTTGTCGGCGAGATGCTTGTGCGCGACCGGCAGCGCGAGCGTCAGCGCGTTGCCGGCGACGACTTCAGCTCCGTCTGCGCCGCGAGCTGCGCCGCCATGCCGGACAGCCCGGATCTGCGCCACGAACGCAGGCCAGCGCCGTGGGATCGTCCGGCAGCGCCACTGCGGTGCGCGCCGCGGCCAGCGCAGGCGCGCGGCGCCTCGGCGTGCGCGCGCGGTCGCGACGGGCGTCATCGGCGCGCCGATCGACGGCGGCGCCACGCCGCCGGCCGCGGCATGGGCGACGGCAGCCGCGCGGCGGCGGCACCCTCCCCGCGCGCGGCGGGAGCCTCCGGCGCCAGCGCCGCGGGGCCGAACGCCAGCATCCGCAGCAGCGTCATCGACAGGCCGGTGGCCTCGTCCGGCGCGAGCGCCAGGTCCGCGCGTCCCTGCGCGGCGATCTGGTACATGAGCTGCGCCGCCTCCGGCGAGAACGCACCGGCCAGCGCCGTCACGCGCGCGGCGTCGTCGTAGGCTGCCGCGGCGGCCGGCACGACCTGTGCGACCGCCATGCGATGGAACAGCGACGCGAGCTCCTCCAGCGCGAGACCCGCCGCCAGCCCGCGCGCGACCATCGCATCGCCTTCGGCCAGCAGCGCCGGGCCGTCGCCGGACGCAAGGGCGTCGGCGATCCGGTAGGCGTACTCGCGGTCGACGGTGCCGAGCATCGTGCGCACGACGTCCTCGCGCACCTCGCCGCCACCGAAGGCGATCGCCTGGTCGAGCAGCGACAGCCCGTCGCGCAGCGAGCCGTGCGCCGCGCGCGCGAGCAGCGCGACCCCGCCCGCCTCGTGCGCGATGCCCTCGGCGGCCAGGATGTGCTCGATGCGCGCGCCGATCAGCGCCGGCGTCAGCGGCTTGAGGTTGAACTGCAGGCAGCGCGACAGCACCGTGACCGGGATCTTCTGCGGGTCGGTCGTCGCCAGCACGAAGCGCACGTGCTCGGGCGGCTCCTCGAGCGTCTTCAGCATCGAGTTGAACGCCGCCTTCGACAGCATGTGCACTTCGTCGATCAGGTAGACCTTGTAGCGGCCGACCGTCGGCGCGTAGCGGGCGTTGTCGAGGATCTCCCGCATGTTGTCGATGCCGGTGTTCGACGCGGCGTCGAGCTCGAGCAGGTCGACGAAGCGGCCGGCGTCGATGTCGGTGCACGCCGCGCAGGTGCCGCAGGGCGTGGCGGTCACGCCGGTGACGCAGTTGAGGCTCTTGGCGAGGATGCGCGCGATCGTCGTCTTGCCCACGCCACGCGTGCCCGTGAGCAGGTACGCGTGGTGGATGCGCCCGCGCGACAGCGAATTGGCGAGCGCCGTGACGACGTGCTCCTGCCCGGACAGCTCGGCGAAGCTCATCGGCCGCCACTTGCGGGCGAGGACCTGGTAGCTCATCGGCGGATTATCGCGCGTTTGCGCGGCTTCGCGGCGCGCCCGGCGCCGGGGCGGCGGAGGGCCGTGCCGGCGCGGCGGGCGCGGTGGAGGTGGCGAGCCGTGATCCCGGCACTTGCATGGCTTCGCTGTGGCTGCTTCCTTCCGGACCTGACCAGGTTCACGAACATGCAATGCGGGGCGACCCGCCGTTGAGCGGGTGCGCAGTGCGCACGACCGCGATTATACCGGCGATCGCCCGCGTGCGCCTCGGCACGGTGCGGGGCACGCGTCGCGTAGAATGCCGGCACCATGATCCGGGTCCTGCTACTCGCCGCGGCGCTCGCCGCCGGCGCGCCCGCAATGGCCGCCGACGCCCCGGCGACCGTGTTCCTCGAGGAACTGACGTCGCCCGAGGTCGCCGCCGCGATCGCGGCGGGCAGGACCACGATCATCGTGCCGGTCGGGGGCACCGAGCAGAACGGCGCGCACATGGTGCTCGGCAAGCACAACGTCCGCGCGAAGGCACTGGCCGCGCAGGTCGCGCGCGCGCTCGGCGACGCGCTGGTCGCGCCGGTCGTCGCCTACGTGCCGGAGGGCGGCATCGATCCGCCGACCGGGCACATGCGCTACCCGGGGACCATCACAGTGGCGCCCGACGCGTACCGCGCCGTCCTGGCCTCCGCGGCGCGGAGCTTTCGGCGGCACGGCTTCCGGACGATCGTGCTGCTGGGCGACCACGGCGACTACCAGAAGGACAACCAGGCGGTGGCGGCGGCGCTCACGCGCGAGTGGGCCGGCACCGGCGTGCGCGTGGTCGCGGTCGCCGAGTACTATCGCGCGGCCACCACCGGCTACGCGCAGGCGCTGAAGGCGCGCGGCTACGCCGACGGCGAGATCGGCCTGCACGCCGGGCTGGCCGACACGTCGCTCGCGCTGGCGGTCGATCCCAGGCTCGTGCGCACGGAGCGGCTGGCGGTCGCCTCGCCCGGGGTCAGCGGCGACCCGCGGCGGGCAAGCGCGGAACTGGGCCAGGCCGGCGTGGATGCGATCGTCGCGCAGACGGTGGAAGCCGTGCGCGCAGCGAAACTGCGCCGGTGAGGAACCATGCCCGCGACGGCGCCGCGACGGTGAGCGGCGGTGCGCAGGCACGACCGGCATCGATTCGACCAACAACGAGGGGAGCGTTCGTGAAGTCCGCATTCAGGTTGCACGCATTGGCAGCGGCGGTGGCCGCAGCATTCGGGTTCGCAGGGCCCGCCGCGGCGCAGGCGCCGGCCAGGCCGCCGGCGGTCACCACGGTGCCCGGCATGCCCGCGGTGCCGGATCCCGCCAATCTCTACAGCGAGACGACGACCGGCAAGCTCGACCCCGCCGTGGCCGGCGACCTGCCGCGTGTGTACGTGCCGCACATCCAGTCCAACGACGTGTGGGTGATCGACCCGTCGACGTTCAAGGTCGTCGACAAGTTCAAGGTGGGCCTCAATCCGCAGCACGTCGTCCCTTCGTGGGACCTGAAGACGCTGTGGGTGGCGAACAACGCGGAGAACACGAACAAGGGGAGCCTCATCCCGGTCGACCCGAAGACCGGCAAGGCCGGCAAGGCGATTCCGGTCGACGACCCGTACAACGTCTATTTCACGCCGGACGGCAAGTCGGCGATCATCGTCGCCGAAGCGATGAAGCGGCTCGACTTCCGCGACCCGAAGACGATGGCGCTGCAGTACTCGATCGAGGTGCCGAAGTGCGCGGGGATCAACCACGCCGACTTCTCGATCGACGGCCGCTACGCGATCTTCACCTGCGAGTTCGCGGGCACCGTGGCGAAGATCGACATGGTCGACCGCAAGGTGCTGGGCTACACGCAGGTGATCCAGCCGGGGCGGCCGACCACGGTGGTCAAGGGCCCCGACGGCAAGGACGAGGTCATCTGCAAGACGTGGAAGGGCATGCCGCAGGACATCCGCGCCACGCCGGACGGCAAGCGCTTCTACGTCGCCGACATGATGGCCGACGGCGTCCACGTCGTCGACCTCGAGTCGTTCCGGCAGGTCGGCTTCATCGAGACCGGCAAAGGCACGCACGGGCTCTACCCCAGCCGCGACGGGAAGAAGCTCTACGTCGCCAACCGCGGGTCCAACAAGATCCACGGACCGCCGAAGGGCAAGGGCAGCGTGTCGGTGATCGACTTCGCGACCGGGAAGGTCGACGTCACCTGGCCGATCCCGGGCGGCGGCAGCCCCGACATGGGCAACGTCAGCGCCGACGGCAAGTGGCTGTGGCTGTCGGGCCGCTACGACCACGTGGTCTATGCGTTCGACACGGCGACCGGCGAGGTGAAGACGATTCCCGTCGGCCGCGAGCCGCACGGACTCACCGTGTGGCCGCAGCCCGGGCGGTATTCGCTGGGGCACACCGGCAACTTGCGGTAGGCGCGGGGCACCCCTCACCCCAACCCTCTCCCCGCTAAGCGGGGAGAGGGAGCCAACCGACGGCGCCGGCTGCACACATCGACGTTGCCGATTGCACGCTTCGGCGCGATCCGTCCCCAAGCTCACTCCCTCTCCCCGCAGAGCGGGGAGAGGGTCGGGGTGAGGGGCCGGCCGCTACGCCTTCGCGATGCGCTCGACGCCGCCCATGTAACCGCGGAGGGCGTCCGGGACCGCGATCGAGCCGTCGGCCTGCTGGTAGTTCTCCATCACGGCGACCAGCGTGCGCCCGACGGCGAGGCCGGAGCCGTTCAGCGTGTGCACGAGCTCGGGCTTACCCTGCGCGTTGCGGAAGCGCGCCCGCATGCGCCGCGCCTGGAACGCCTCGCAATTCGAGCACGACGAGATCTCCCGATAGGCGTCCTGGCCCGGCAGCCACACCTCGAGGTCGTAGGTCTTGGCCGACGCGAAGCCGATGTCGCCGGTGCAAAGCGCCATCACGCGGTACGGCAGCCCGAGCCGCTGCAGGATGACCTCGGCGTGCCGCGTCATCTCCTCCAGCGCCTCGTACGACTTGTCCGGATGCACGACCTGCACCATCTCGACCTTGTCGAACTGGTGCTGGCGGATCATGCCGCGCGTGTCCTTGCCGTAGCTGCCCGCCTCCGAGCGGAAGCACGGCGAGTGCGCGGTCAGCTTGAGCGGCAGCGCGTCGGCGGCGAGGATCTCGTCGCGCACCGAGTTCGTCAGCGGAATCTCCGCCGTCGAGATGAGGTACAGGCGCTCGCCCTCCCCTTCGGCGCCGCCCTTCTGCGCCGCGAACATGTCGGTCTCGAACTTCGGCAGCTGCGTCGTGCCGACGAGCGTCTCGGCGTTGACGATGTACGGCGTGTAGCACTCGGTGTAGCCGTGCTCGCGCGTGTGCGTGTCGAGCATGAACTGCGCGAGCGCGCGGTGCAGGCGAGCGAGGCCGCCGCGGAGGAACGAGAAGCGCGCGCCGGAGAGCTTGGCCGCCGTGGCGAAGTCCAGCAGCCCGAGCGCTTCGCCCAGGTCGGTGTGGTCCTTCGGTGCGAACGCGAACTGCGTGGGCGTGCCCCAGCGGCGGACTTCGACGTTGTCGTCGGCCGACTTGCCCACCGGCGTGGTCGCGTGCGTGAGGTTCGGCAGGTCGAGCATGAAGTCGGAGAGCTCGGCCTGCACGCCCTCGAGCTCGGCCTCGAGCCGCTTGACGTCGTCACCCAGCCCGGCGACCTCGGCCAGCAGCGGTGCCGCGTCCTCTCCTTTCGCCTTCGCGGCGCCGATCGCCTTCGACGCGGCGTTGCGGCGCGCCTGCAGGTCCTGCGTGCGCACCTGGATGTCCTTGCGGCGCGCTTCCAGCGCCTCGAAGCGCGCGGTGTCGAGTGCGAGGCCCCGCCTGGCGAGGCCCGCGGCGACCCCGGGCAAGTCGTTGCGGAACAGATTGATGTCGAGCATTCGTCAATTCTATCAGAGGCTTGCGCCTCGACTCGCCGTCAATCCGGCGCGTCGTCGACCGCGCGATCGCGTGCACGCAGGTACGCAAGCTTGTCGCGGATCTTCGCTTCGAGCCCGCGCTCGGTCGGCGCGTAGAAGCGCTGCACCGCCATGCCGTCGGGCAGGTAGGCCTCGCCCGCCGCGTACGCGCCCTCCTCGTCGTGCGCGTAGCGATACCCGGCACCGTAGCCCAGGTTCTTCATGAGCTTCGTCGGCGCGTTGCGCAGTCGCATCGGCACCGGCCGCGACCCGTCCTCGGCGATGAACGCCTTCGCCGCTCCGTAGGCGACGTACGCGGCGTTCGACTTGGGCGCGACCGCGAGGTAGAGCACGCACTCGGCCAGCGCCAGCTCCCCTTCCGGCGAGCCCAGCCGCTCGTAGGTTTCCGCCGCGTCGAGCGCCAGGCGCAGCGCGCGCGGGTCGGCGAGCCCGATGTCCTCGGTCGCCATGCGGATCATCCGCCGCGCGACGTAGAGCGGGTCGGCGCCGCCGTCGAGCATCCGGCACATCCAGTACAGCGCGGCGTCGGGGTCGGAGCCGCGCACCGACTTGTGCAGCGCCGAGATCTGGTCGTAGAACGCCTCGCCGCCCTTGTCGAACCGGCGCAGGCTGCGCGCGATCGTCGCCTCGACGAACGCGAGGTCCACGCTCGTGCGCCCGGCCGCGCCCGCGGCGACCACGAGCTGCTCGACGAGGTTGACGAGCCGCCGGCCGTCGCCGTCGGCGTAGGCGACCAGCGCGTCGCGCGCGGACGCGTCGAGCGTGCTGCCCGATCCCGCCGCCGCGAGCGCGCGGTCGGCGAGGGTCGCGAGGTCCTCCGCCGAGAGCGGCTCCAGCACGTACACGGCGGCGCGCGACAGCAGCGCGCCGATCACCTCGAACGACGGGTTCTCGGTCGTGGCGCCGATGAACGTCACGGTGCCGCGCTCGACGTAGGGAAGGAACGCGTCCTGCTGCGCCTTGTTGAAGCGGTGCACCTCGTCGACGAACAGGATCGTCGGACGTCCCGACTGCGCGAGCGTGGCCTCGGCGCGCGCCACCGCATCGCGGATGTCCTTGACGCCGGACAGCACGGCGGACAGCGCGATGAACTCCGCGGCGAACGCGTCGGCCATCAGGCGCGCGAGCGTGGTCTTGCCCACGCCCGGCGGCCCCCACAGGATCATCGAGTGCAGCTTGCCCGACGCGAACGCGACGGCCAGCGGCTTGCCGGGTGCGAGCAGGTGGCGCTGGCCGACGACGTCGGCGATGCCGCGCGGGCGCAGCCGCTCCGCCAGCGGGACGCCGGCGTGGGCCGGTTCGGTGGCGGCGAAGAGGTCGGTCATGGGACTGCGCGGCGGAACGGGCGGTGGCGCCGATTGTACGTCCGCGGCCGGCGCGCTCCGGGTGCGCCGCGCGACGATGCCCTACAATGCACGGCCACCGAGGGAGAGCGACCGATGCGGACCAATCCGGTGAAGGCGACGTTGGCGGCGGGCGGGCGCGCGCACGGCGCCATGGTGTTCGAGTTCTTCTCGCCCGGCCTGCCGCAGATCTGCAGCAACGCCGGCGCCGACTTCGTGCTCTACGACATGGAGCACACCGGGCTCTCGTTCGAGACGCTGAAGACGCAGGCCGCGCTGTGCCGCGGCCTCGCCGTCGTGCCGCTGGTGCGCGTGCCGCGCGGCGAGTACCACTTCATCGCGCGTGCGCTCGACGTCGGCGCGCTCGGCGTGATGGTGCCGATGGTGGGTTCCGCCGCCGAGGCCGCGGACGTCGTCGCGTGCACGCGCTACCCGCCGGCCGGGCGGCGCGGCGCGGCTTTCGGCTTCGCGCACGACGACTACGAGGGCGGCGACGTGGCCGCGAAGATCGCGGCGATCCACGCGCGCACGCTGGTGATCGCGCAGATCGAGACTGCCGAGGGGCTCGCCGACGTCGAGGCGATCGCCGCGGTGCCGGGGATCGACGCGCTGTGGGTCGGGCACTTCGACCTCACCAATTTCATGGGCATCCCGGGGCAGTTCCGGCATCCGGAGTACCTCGCCGCGATCAGGCGCATCGTCGCCGCCTGCGACGCGCACGGCAAGGCCGCCGCGTTCCTGACGACCGACGACGACTGGGCGCGCGAGTACAGGGACTACGGCTTCCGCCTGTTTGCGTACGGCGTCGACCAGGCGATGCTGCAGGGCGCGCTGCGGCACGGCCTCGCGCTGCTGCGCGAATAGGGAGATCGATTCCATGACGGCACCCTTCCGCGTCGGCATCACCCGCGACATCCTCGACTCGCGCGGCGAGCCGGCGTTCGGGCGTGCGGCGCTCGCGCTTCTCGACGACGCGCCCGGCATCGAGTGGGAGTACCTGCCCGAAATCGTGCGCGAGCTGACCGCCGACCACGCGGCGCGCTACGACGCGCTCTACGTGAACATGGCGCGAGTGCCTGCCGCCGTCGTGGCGCGACCCGACTGCCGGCTGCGCGTCGTCGCGCGGCACGGGGTCGGCTACGACTCGGTCGACGTGTCCGCGATGACGCGCGCCGGCGTGGTCGTGACGAACACGCCGATGCCGATGCCGCGCCCGGTGGCGACGATCGCCCTGACGTTCGTCCTGGCGCTCGCCGGCAAGCTGATGCGCAAGGACCGGTTGACGCGCACCGGGCGCTGGGACGAGCGGTTGGACCACATGGGCATGGGTCTGACCGGACGCACGCTCGGCGTGGTCGGCGCCGGACGCATCGGGAAGGAGCTCTTGCGAATGGCGCGGGTCTTCGATCTCAAGCTCCTCGCCGCCGACCCGTACGTCAACGCCGTGGAACTCGCCTACGTCGGTGCACGGAAGGTGCCGCTCGCCACGCTGGTGACCGAGGCGGACTTCGTCGTCACGTGCCCGCTGCTCAACGAGGAGACGCGGCACCTGATCGGTGCGCGCGAGTTCGCGCTCATGAAGCCGACGGCCTACCTCGTCAACGTGGCGCGCGGGCCGGTGGTGGACGAGGCTGCGCTGATCGCCGCGCTGCAGGCCGGCCGCATCGCGGGTGCCGCGCTCGACGTGTTCGAGCAGGAGCCGGTCGACCCGGCCAACCCGCTGCTGGCGATGGACGACGTGATCGTGACGCCGCACTCGCTGTGCTGGACCGACGAGTGCTTCCACAACATGGCGACGACGGGTCTCGCGAGCATCGTCGACGCGCTCGCGGGACGGTGCCCCGAGTTCGTCGTCGACCGCGCGGCGCTCGACCACCCGCGGGTGCGCGCGTGGCTGGACGGAGGTGCGCGATGAGCATGTTTCGACTTTGCACCGCGGTCGGACTGGCAGCCGTGGCGGCCGCGGCCGCGGCGGCGGAATTCGACCTGCAGGGACACCGCGGTGCGCGCGGCCTGGCCCCCGAGAACACGATGGCCGGGTTCCAGCGAGCGCTTGCCGTCGGCGTCACCACGCTGGAGACCGACCTCGCGGTCACGAAGGACGGCATCGTCGTGATCGCGCACGATCCGCTGCTGAACCCCGACCTCGTGCGCGGCCCCGACGGGAAGTGGCTGGCGGCGAAAGGGCCGCCGATTCGCACGCTGACCTTCGCGGAACTGCAGCAGTTCGACATCGGGCGCATCAACCCGGCCTCCGCCTACGCGAAGCAGTTCCCCGAGCAGCAGGCGGCCGACGGTCAGCGCTTCCCGGCGCTCGCGGACCTGCTCGCGCTCGGTGCCGGGAACGCCGTGCGGTTCGCGATCGAGACCAAGATCACCCCGACGAGCGGCGCCGACACGCCCGACCCGGCCACGTTCGCGCGGCTGGCGCTCGACGTCGTGCGCAACATGGGCGCGCTGCAGCGGGTCTCCATCCTGTCGTTCGACTGGCGGACGCTCGTGGAGGTGAAGAAGCTCGCGCCCGACGTGCCGACGGTGTGCATCACGATCGAGTCGCAGAACTTCGACACCGTCCAGAGGCAGGCGGCGGGCGGCTCACCCTGGCACGCCGGGCTGCGCCTGTCCGCCCACGGCGGCTCGGTGCCGAAGCTCGTCAAGGCCGCGGGCTGCGGAACGTGGTCGGTGTTCTGGCGCAACCTCACGCCGGAACTCGTCGCCGAAGCACGCGGCCTGGGCCTTCTCGTCATGACATGGACCGTCAACGAGCCCGCCGACATGGCGCGCCTCGTCGGCTGGGGTGTGGACGGGATCGTCACCGACTATCCCGACCGGCATTGAATCGAGACTGTGTACCGGCCCTGTATTACAGCTCTGACCCCAATTTGCTACTTGTCGCCGATGACGTCCGCGCCCGGCGGCGGGGTGAAGCGGAAGGCGTCGGGGGCGAGCTTCGGGTTGCGCTCGAAGGCGGTGAACCGGACCACGCTGCGCTGCCCGAACGCGTCCTGCAGCTCGAGCGCCGCGAGGCCCTTCGCGTCGAAGCCCAGCCGGATCTCGGCGAACGTGGTCTCCTTGCTGACCGGGGTTGCCGCCAGCCAGTCGAGCCCGCCTGCCGCGGGCAGGTCCTTCCAGGTGAACGCCCGCTCGACGTCCTGGTTGCCGGAAAGCAGCGCGGCCGGCGTGGCGCCGAGCGCGTCGGAGAGCCGCCGGACGATCACCTGGTTCAGGTCCTCGTCGTAGACCCACACGCGCGCGCCGTCGCCGACCAGCAGCTGCCGGTACGGCTTGGCCACCGACCACCGGAACTTGCCGGGCCGCTCGAGGAGGAACTCGCCGCTCGCCGTCTGCGTCACCCGCCCCGCGTTGTCCGACACCGTCTGCGTGAACTGCGCGCGCGCGGTCTGCGTGTCGCGCACGAACGCGCGCAGGCGGTCGAGCGTCGCGGCGTCGGCGGTCGCCGCAGCGAACAACCAAAGGCCCACAATGAGACGCAGAGACGCAGAGAGGGGGCCGAAAGCATTCTCGGCGTCTCTGCGTCTCTTTGTGAAGGCTTCGCTGCGGATCACTTCGACGCTCCGAATTCGGTCCCCGGGATGTGCGCGAGGCAGTTGCCTACGGGATCGAGGATCAGGTACGTGTGCTGCAGGCCGCCCTTGTCGCGGCGCCCGCCGACGTCCTTGTACTGGTGCACGTAGACCCGCCAGGAATCGTATTCGTTCTCGACGTCGTACGTGCAGCCCGACACGAAGGCCGAAGGCCCGCAGAAGCCCGCCGGCAGCATCCCCCGCGTGCGCGCGATCGCCTGCGCCTCGGTGATCCGCGGCGCGGACCTGGGCACGTCGCCGGGACAAAGCTGCGGTCCGTGCAGGTAGAGGTCCACGGGACCGGCAGCCGCCGTGCCGGCCACGAGAGCGGCGGCCGCAGCCGCCCGTCGCAATCCGCCGCGCACGTCAACCCTCGCCCTTCGCCGCCGGCACCAGCACCTCGCGGTTGCCGTTGGTCTGCATCGGCGACACCAGCCCGGCGCGCTCCATCTGCTCGATCAGGCGCGCCGCGCGGTTGTAGCCGATTCGCAGGTGCCGCTGCACGAGCGAGATCGACGGCCGCCGCGTCTTCAGAACCACGGCGACCGCCTGGTCGTACATCGGATCGGCCTCCGCGTCGCCGCCCTCGGCCGCCGCGCCGTCCTCGCCGCCGTCGGCCGTGCCGCCCTCGAGCAGGCCCTCGACGTACTGCGGCTCGCCCTGCTGCTTCAGGTGCTCGACGACGCGGTGGACCTCGCCGTCGGACACGAACGCGCCGTGCACGCGCTGCGGGTGCCCGCTGCCCGGCGGCATGTACAGCATGTCGCCCTGCCCCAGCAGGGCCTCCGCGCCCATCTGGTCGAGGATCGTCCGCGAGTCGATCTTGCTCGCGACCTGGAACGCGATCCGCGACGGGATGTTGGCCTTGATGAGGCCGGTGATCACGTCCACCGACGGCCGCTGCGTGGCGAGGATCAGGTGGATGCCGGCCGCCCGCGCCTTCTGCGCGATGCGCGCGATGAGCTCCTCGATCTTCTTGCCGGTGACCATCATGAGGTCGGCCAGCTCGTCGACCACGACGACGATGAGCGGCATCTCGTCGAGCGGTTCCGGCTGGTCCGGCGTCAGCGAGAACGGGTTCGGCAGCGGCTTGCCCGCCTTGCGCGCCTCGGCGACCTTGGCGTTGTAGCCGGCCAGGTTGCGCACGCCGAACTGCGACATCAGCCGGTAGCGCCGCTCCATCTCCCCTACGCACCAGTTGAGCGCGTTGGGGGCCAGCTTCATGTCGGTGACGACCGGCGCCAGCAGGTGCGGAATGCCCTCGTACATCGAGAGCTCGAGCATCTTGGGGTCGATCAGGATGAGCCGCACCTGCTTCGGCTCGGCCTTGTACAGCAGCGACAGGATCATCGCGTTGACCGCGACCGACTTGCCCGACCCGGTGGTGCCGGCAACCAGCAGGTGCGGCATGCGCGCGAGGTCCGCGATCACCGGCTTGCCGGCGATGTCCTTGCCCAGCGCCAGCGTCAGCGCGCCGTGCGTGTCGTTGTACGTCGCCGACGACAGGATCTCGGTCAGCTTGACCATCTGCCGCCGCGGATTCGGCAGTTCGAGGCCCATGCACGACTTGCCGGGGATCGTCTCGACCACGCGGATCGACACGACCGACAGCGCACGTGCCAGGTCCTTGACCAGGTTGACGATCTGCGCGCCCTTGACGCCCACCGCCGGCTCGATCTCGTAGCGGGTGATCACCGGGCCCGGGTACGCCGCCAGCACCTTGGCGCTGACGCCGAAGTCCGCGAGCTTGCGCTCGATCAGCCGCGACGTGAATTCGAGCGTCTCGTGGCCGACGGTCTCCTGCGCGGGCGGCGCCTCCTCGAGCAGCGACAGCGGCGGCAGCTTCGAGTCCGGGATGTCGGTGAACAGCGGCCGCTGCCGCTCCTTCACGACCCGTTCGGACTTGGGCACGTGGACGACCGGCGGCACCACGACGACCGGCTCCCGCTCGACCTCCACCTCGCGCAGCTGCAGGACGACGTGCTCGCGCTCGGCCGCGGCCTCCTCGCCGATGCGCCGGTCGGCCGCTTCCTGGCGCCGGCGGCGAACGGCGGCGAGCAGCCCTTCCAGGCCGGCGCCGATGCGCTCCATCACGCGCAGCCACGAGATGCCGAACAGCAGCGACAACCCGACCGCGAACGCGACGAGCAGCAGCAGCGTCGCGCCGTTGAACCCGAACGCGTGCGCGGCCGCCCGCCCGATCGCGTCGCCGATGGCGCCGCCGGGGGCGAGCGGCAGCGCCGCAGGCAGCCGCCACATCCGGATGGCCTCCAGCGCGGCGCTGGCGAGGAGCGCCAGCCCGAAGCCCAGCGTGCCGAGCGCGAACGGGTGGTCGCGCTCGTCGTCCGGGCGCACGATCCGGCGGAAACCCGCGACGACCAGCACGACGCCGCCGATCACCAGCCACCAGGCGGACAGCCCGAACAGGTAGAGCAGCAGGTCGGCGAGCCACGCGCCGACCGCGCCGCCGCGGTTGCCCAGCGGGTCGCCGGTGCCCGAGAAGGACCAGCCGGGGTCGGTGCGCGTGTAGCTCGCGAGGATCAGGCCCAGGTAGACGAAAACGGCCACGGCGAGCAGCCACCACGACTCGCGGACGAGCCGGGCAAAGCGCGGCGACAACGTGCCGCCGGCGGCACTCGCACGTCGGACGTTGGTGACGTTTTTATTGAAAAACATAATGTTGCCGCGTGGACTTCACAAGCCGCATTATACGCAACGGGGGGCCGCGGAAAAGAGGTCGAGGGCCCGCGACGAACGTCCGGGCGGCCGCGTCTGGAGGCGGCCAGGGAGCGCCCCCACATGGGCTAAACTCCGCTCTTTTGCTGCGAAAGAACCGCATGTCCGCCAAGCACGCCCGACTTCTGATCCTGGGCTCCGGCCCGGCCGGCTACACCGCGGCAGTATACGCCGCGCGCGCGAACCTCTCCCCCGTCCTGATCACCGGCCTGGCGCAGGGCGGCCAGCTGATGACGACGACCGAGGTCGACAACTGGCCGGCCGACGCCGACGGCGTCCTGGGTCCGGACCTGATGGCGCGGTTCCAGAAGCACGCCGAGCGGTTCGCCACCGAGCTCGTGTTCGACCACATCCACACGGTGCACCTGGCCGAACGGCCGTTCCGGCTGGTCGGGGACTCCGGCGAGTACACGTGCGACGCGCTGATCGTCGCCACCGGCGCCTCGGCGCGGTACCTCGGCCTTCCGTCCGAGGAGGCGTTCATGGGCAAGGGCGTATCCGCGTGCGCCACCTGCGACGGCTTCTTCTACAAGGGGCAGGACGTCGTGGTCGTCGGCGGCGGCAACACGGCGGTCGAGGAGGCGCTCTACCTGTCGAACATCGCGAAGAAGGTGACGGTGATCCACCGGCGCGACCGCTTTCGCGCCGAGGCGATCCTGATCGACCGCCTGCTCGCCCGGACGAAGGGCGACGGCAACGTGCGCGTGCTGTGGGACCACACGCTGGACGAGGTGCTGGGCGACGCCTCGGGCGTCACCGGCGTGCGCCTGAAGTCGACGAAGTCCGGCGCCACGCAGGACCTGCCGGTGCACGGCGTGTTCGTGGCGATCGGCCACACGCCCAACACGCAGATCTTCGCGGGGCAGCTCGACATGGCCGGCGGCTACATCAAGGTCAAGGGCGGCGCCGACGGCAACGCCACCGCCACGTCGATTCCCGGCGTGTTCGCGGCGGGCGACGTCGCCGACCACGTCTACCGCCAGGCCGTCACGTCGGCCGGCACCGGCTGCATGGCGGCACTCGACGCCGAGGCGTTCCTCGAAGGACACTGAGTTCACGGCAGCCGCGCGTTCGCGCGGCGCGGCGCGATGGCGAAGCTCACCGACCTCAAGGACCTGCTCGCGTCCGCGCGGGCCAAGGCCGCGCCGCCCGCGCCGAGGGCCAGTCCGCCCACTGCAGCCGCCACCGGCGGCCGACCGGCCGCCGCGAAGCGCGCCGTCGCCGCGTCCAAGCACGCCGACGGCGACATCGACCTCGCGCAGGCGTTCGCCGACGTGCACCGGCTGCCGCCGGCGAACAAGGCCAGGGTCGCCCGTCCGCGCCCGTCGCCGATTCCCCACCACACGCTGGCCGACGAGCGCGACGTGCTGCAGGCGTCGAAGTACGGCGACGACCCGGCACCGCAGTCGTGGGACACCGGGCAGGAGTTCGAGCACGAGCAGACGTTCGTCCGCCGCGGCCTGCCCGCGGACCTGGCCGGCAAGCTGCGGCGCGGCCACTGGTCGGTGCAGGCCGAACTCGACCTGCACGGGCACACGGTGGACGCCGCGCACGACGCGCTGTCCGACTTCATCGTCGATGCACGCACGCGCCGGCTGCGCTGCGTCCGCGTCATCCACGGCAAGGGACTCACCTCTCCCGGCAAGGAACCGGTGCTGAAGGGCAAGGTGCGGCGCTGGCTCGCGCACTGGGACGAGGTGCTCGCCTACGCCGAGGCGCCACGCCACGCCGGCGGCGGCGGGGCACTCCTCGTGCTGCTGAAGGGTAGCCAGTAAAAAGGTCAGGGAGTGCAAGCCGGCCGGCGCACCCCTTGGAGAGATCACGTCGCCGCACGCCTGTCGAGATGCTGATCAGGCAGTAATCGCGGGCAAAGCCCGTCGATTTCCGGAAATCGGTCTGGCAACCTCGTGCCAGCTCAGGAAACCGAGCCTGGCTCGATATCTCGCGGAATCCGAGCCTGGCTCGAGCTACTCCGATCCGGAAACCGAGCCTGGCTCGATATCTGAAACCGAGCCTGGCTCGATATTTCCCCTGGATCGATACTTCCCGGAAACCGAGCCTGGCTCGATATCTCGCGGAATCCGAGCCTGGCTCGAGCTACTCCGATCAGATGCCGAGGAGCCTGGCGATGATCGACTTGGCGACGAACCCGATCATCCCGAACGCCAGCACGAAGAAGAGCACGAACGTGCCCAGCCGGCCCGCCTTCGACTGCTTGGCGAGGCTCCAGATGATGAACAGCATGTAGACGATGAACGCGCCGACGCCGAACGTCACGCCGAACTCGGCGATCTGCGCTTCGGTGAAGCCGAGGATCGTGCCTTCGGGTCCCACGATCGGCTAGGCGCGGGGCGGCACGCCGTCGGCGTCGACCAGCTCGCGGTACGCGTGCCACGTCGCGTGGCCGACCACCGGCACGGCGAACGCGAAGCCGACCATCATCGTCAGCATCGACGCGGCGATGAGCGCCATGATCAGCAGCGCCCACAGCGCCATCGCCGCCGGGTTGTCGCCGACGGCGCGCACGCTGGTGAGGATCGCGCGCTTCAGGCGGATCCGGCGGTCGAGCAGCAGCGGCACCGACACCGCCGTGGCCGCGAAGACGATCGCCGCGCCGAGCGCGCCCGCGCCCAGCCAGAGCGGGAACACCCACCAGCGCGACGTGACGACGAAGTGCCGCAGGAACTCCTCGAGCCCCGCGACGCGCGCGTCGACGAAGTTCCAGACGAGCACCACCGACAGCGCCACCCACATCGTCGCGCCGATCGCGAGCCACAGGCCGAGCCACACCAGCGCCCGCGTCCCGCGCCGCCACGCGTCGAGCGCGTGCGTGAGCCGCGGGCGCTCGCCGCGGGCAAGGCGGCGCGACAGCTCGTAGAGGCCGGTGGCGAGGATCGGGCCGATCAGCACGAAGCCGGAGAACGCACCGGGCATGATCGGCCACGCGCGCAGTGCGACGGTGAAGATCGCCAGCCCGCCGACCATCACGATCAGCCCGTGCAGCAGCGACGGCCCGAACGCGTGCGTGAAGTCGTGCCAGCCCATCCGCAGCCACGCGAACGGCCGCAGGAAGGCGACGGTGCGCACCGGCAGCGGCTCGCGCTCGTCGGCTGCGGTGGTCATCGGGTGGACGCCTCGGGGGCGACGGCCGCGCTGGCGGCGGCCGGCCGCGCGGTCACGCGCTCGACCAGCGGGTCCGACCACGAGCCGGTCACGCGATAGTCGTAGCTGAAGATCTGCCCGAGCGGATTGTCGAGCAGCTTCTGCGCGAGCAGCGTCCCCGCGCCGACGGCGGCGCCTACCAGCGGGTTGGCGAGGAACAGCACGGCCGCCCCCGCCGAGAACGTCGACGACAGCGCGGGCTTCACCCGCACGGCGAGCGCCTGCGTCTCGCGCGCGAGGTCGATGTCGCCGCTGATCGCCACCTGCGCCGCCGGGCCCTCGAGCCGGAGGTCGCCGGTCCGCATCAGCCCGCGGTCGATGCGGAAGGTCCCGGTGATGTCGTCGAAGGCGAAGCCCTCGCTGAAGACGTCGCGGAAGTCGAGCGTGATGCGCCGCGGCAGCGCCTGCAGCGACAGCACGCCGAGCAGCTTGCCGATGCCGGGGTCGATCTTCGTGAACTGGCCGGCGCCCGTCTGCAGCGTGAACTGCCCGGCGAGCGACGGGTAGTCGAAGTCGCTGGGCGCGCCCGCCCACGCGAGCGTGCCCTTGATCTGCGTGGGCGCGCTCTTCACGGCCACCGGATAGCCGAAGCGCACGAGGAACTCGCCGGCGTCCTCGGTCGTCACCGCGAAGTCGAGCTCCGTGCGCGGCTGGTCGCGGGCGATGCGCCACCAGCCCGACGCGTCGATGCGCCCGGCCGGGTTGGTCAGCGCGAACTTGGTGATTCGCCAGTCCGGCCCGGAGGGCTGCGCCAGGAGTTCGGCGCGCCCGAGGTCGTTGCCGCCGCGCGTGACGAACGCGTCGGCGGTGATGTCGAGCTCCGGCCACGTGTTGCGCGCCTTCTCCCCGGCGCCGGCCTCGCGGTGCGGCGGGACCAGCTCGTCGGGACCCGGCGGGACGAGCCGCGCGAGCCGCGCCATCACGCGGCCGTTCGGAAGGTTCGCCGTCGGCGCGCGCCAGACCGCCGTGCCGTCGATCTCGCGCCCGGACAGGCGCAGGCGCCAGTCGCCGTCGGCCCGCGTTCCGGTGACCTGGAAGTCGTGCAGCAGGCGCCCGAAGACGTCCATCCGGGCGGCGGTGAGGTCGAGGCCCATCAGCTCGGGCGCCTGGCCGGTCTTCGCGGCCGCCGGCGCGGCCGCGGCGCGTGCCGACTCCTTCTGGTAGAGCGCAAGCCACTCGTCGACGTCGAGCTCGGCCACCTGGCCGCGGACCCAGAGGCCGGGACGGTCGGCACTTCCGCCGCGCGCGACCGCGCCGCCAAGCAACACGAGCGCGCGATCGATCGCCACCGCATCCTTCGTGTGCGTGCGATGCGCCACCAGCCTCAGGTCCTTGCGGTAGTCGACCGTCAGCAGGTCCTCGCCGGGCCTGCCCGGAACCTCGCGGCGCTCGACCTTGAGCGCCGCGGCCTCGGCCGGCGCCGTGCCGATCGGCGCCGGCGCCTCGATGCCCACCCCCGTGAGGTTCGACTCGAGCGTCCACGCGGTGCTGCCGCCCGCCGTCGTCGCGTTGAGCTGCCAGTCGGCGCTGCCGGTGACACGCTGGAGCAGCAGCGCGTCCTGCTCGGCGCGGACGGCGGCGACGCTGGCGGTGCCGGTGGCCGCGATGCGCACCTTGCCTTCGCCTGCGGTCACCGCGATCTTCACCGGGCCGCCGAACGCGTGCGCGACGAAGTCGCGCGACGTGGTGGCCCGCTCGGTGAACACGAGGTGCCCGCCGACGTGGGCGAGCGTCGGCAGGCCCGGAATGCGCACCTCGTTGTCGTGGAACTGGAAGTCGCCGGCGACGCGGGTGCCTTCACCCTTGCCGAGCGGCAGCGTGAACTTGAGCGCGAGCGTGCCGGTGCCCGCGGCCGCCACGCCGTCGGTGAAGCGGTCGATCCAGCCGGCGACCGGGCTCTTCTCGACGAAGCGCAGGAACTCGCCGGTGGCGCCCGTCGCCGAGCCCTCGATGGTCAGCAGCGGCGGCTCGGCGCCGAGGTCGGGGATGTCGGCGCGCACCGGGCCGGCGACGGCGTCGAACACGCGGGCGCGGGACGCGCGCACGGTCATCCCCGGCCCGTCGAACCGGACGTCGCCGTCGATGCCGCTGATCTCCGGCCACCCGTCCGCGTAGTCGAGCAACACGTCGGCGACCTTGAACGTGACGAGGAACTGGCCCTTGCGGCTGTCCGCGAACGGGAAGTCGGCGAGGTCGCCGGCCAGCGCGATCTTCACGTCGGTCGCCGTCCCGCGCTTGACCGATGCGCGCAGCCAGTCGCGCACGTGCGGGTCGAGCGTCAGCGGCAGGTAGCGGTAGAGGTGCTGCGCCTCGGCGCGCACCAGCTGCGCCTTCAGGTCCAGCGCGCCCGGCCCGCGCTCGCGGCCCTGCCAGCTGCCGCTCGCGGAGCCCGCGGTGTGCGTGGTCGCGAACCGGACGTCGTCGAACGCCACCTGCAGCCGGCCGTCGGCGCGCGTCCAGCCGACGCGGCCGGACGCCGTGTCGAACTGCACCGGCTCGGCGAACACGCGCGGAAGCGCGACGCGGATGTCGCGGCCGTCGAGCTTCAGGTCGCCGCGCTTCTCGTCGAAGGTGAAGCTGCCCGACACGCCCTCGGCGCCCGGCATGGCTTCGCTCGCCGAGAGGCCGAAGCGCGTGAACGCGCCGCTGCCCGCGAGCTGCGTCGGCGCGTCCGGCGGACCCGCCCAGCTGAACTTGCCGTCGGTCACGCTGCCGCGCAGCGCGTAGGTCGCGAGGTCGCGCCGCCACGCGTCCGGAAGCGGCAGGTGCTCGGCCAGCACGGAAAGCGGCGCGACGTCGAGGCGGTCGAACGTCATGCTGCCGCCGGTGATCGCGCCGTCCGGACCTTCCGTGACCGCCAGCGTCACGGCGGCCGGCGCCAGCGCCTGCCCGCTGCGCGTGCGGAAGCTCAACCCGTGCGCGGCCACTTCGCGCCGGCCGCCGCCGGCCTTCCACGTGACGCGGCCGGCCAGGTGGTCGAGGTCGAGCTGCGGCAGGTTGCCCGCGACGCGCACGCTGACGTCGGTGAGCTCGAGGTCGGCGGTCACGTCGGTCGCCTGCCCCGCCGCGAATTCGAACCACATGCGCAGCGCGCCGCGGCCGGTCTCGACGGGCTTCAGCAACGGGATCCACTCGCGCCACAGCGCGACGTCGGCGTAGTCGAGCCGCACGTAGAAGCTGCCCTTCGCCTCGCGCCAGTCCCGAAGCGACGACGCGGAGACCTCGCCGCGGAAGTCGATCGGCGTCGCCATCGCCGCCGGCGGCGTGCCGACGAGGCCGAAGCGGTGGCCGGTCAGCCCCCGCTCCAGCCGGAACACGACGTGGTCGAGCACGAGCTGCGGAACGCCACGGAGCTCGTCGTTCCACGTGAGCAGCGCGTCGCGCACGACGATCTGCCGCTGGCGCAGCAGCCAGTCGGTGAAGCGCGTGTCGTCGCCCTGCGTCTCGGGGTCGATCTCGATGCCGGCCACGTGCAGGCGTCCCGCCCGGTCGCGCCGCACCGACAGCTGCGGCCGCTCGATCGCGAGCTCGCGCAGCCGCAGGTCCAGCGCCAGCAGCGACGTCCACGCGATCGTCGCCTCGACCTTCGGCAGCAGCAGCACCGGCGCGCCGTCGGCATTCGCGCGGTCGCGGATCGCGAACCCGGTGACCGTCAGCATCGGATTCCAGCCGTCCCAGCCCGCCGCGATCGCGTCGATCGCCACCGGCTGGCCCAGCTGCGCGGTCAGCCGCTGCGCGATGTCGGCCCGGTAACCGTCGATCCGCGGGACGACGACGTAACGAACCGCGAGCAGCCCCGCGAGCGCCACCGCGACCAGCGCCACGATCGCGGTCGCGGCCACGCGCAGGAGGCGGATGGCGAGGGTTGGGGCCAAAGGAAGGGGGGTGGCGTCTGCTCGACAGGCATAATGTGCGGCCCGGAACCCGATTGTAGCCGAACGTCTCCGCGTGCCCCCGCGGCCCGCCCCCCGCCGCCCGCCCGCCCATGGATCTCGCCCGCGCGCTCGCGTTCAGCCACTTCGCCAGCCGCGCGCTCGCCGCCGCGCCGGACCTCGCCCGCGTCGCCGACGAGGCGGCCGCCGCGCCGTTCGACTGGAGTGCGCCGGAGGCGCAGCCGGACACGGCCGGCGACGCAGCGGAGCTCGGCCGTTCGCTGCGCCGGCTGCGCCGCCGCGTGTTCCTGCACGCGATGGTGCGCGACCTCACCGGGCGCGCCGCGCTGACCGAAGTCTGCGCCGCGCACACGCGGCTCGCCGACGTGGCGCTGGCCGCGGCGGCGGCGTTCCACGCCCGCGAGCTCGACGCCGTGCACGGCGCGCCGATCGGCGCCGACTCGGGCACGCCGCAGGCGCTGATCGTCGTCGGCATGGGCAAGCTGGGCGGCGGCGAGCTCAACGTGTCGTCCGACATCGACCTCGTGTTCGTCTACCCCGAGGAGGGGGAGACCGCGGGCCCCCGGACGATCTCCAACCGCGAGTACTTCGACCGCCTCGGGCGGCGCGTCATCGCCGCGCTGCACGACGTGACCGCGGACGGCTACGTGTTCCGCGTCGACATGCGGCTGCGCCCGTACGGCGAGAGCGGCCCGCTGACGGTGTCGTTCGCGAGCCTCGAGAACTACCTCGTCACGCAGGGCCGCGCGTGGGAGCGCTACGCGTGGCTGAAGGCCCGCGCGATCACCGGCACGCACCACGACGAGCTCGCGGCGCTGGTCGACCCGTTCGTCTACCGCAAGTACCTCGACTACGACGCGTACGAGGGCCTGCGCGACATCCACCGGCAGATCCGCGACCAGGGCGCGCGCCGCGACTACGCCGGCAACGTCAAGCTGGGCGACGGCGGCATCCGCGAGATCGAGTTCATCGCGCAGGCGCTGCAGATCGTCCGCGGCGGCCGCGAGGCGGACCTGCGCGTGCGCGGCACCTTGCCGGCACTCGCGGCGCTCGGCGCGCGCGGCCTGCTGCCCCCCTCCTCCGTGGCCAGCCTGACCGGCGCCTACGTGTTCCTGCGCAACGTCGAGCACCGGCTGCAGTACCGCGACGACCGGCAGACGCACCAGCTGCCGCAGGACGCGGCCGAGCGGGCGCTGGTCGCCGAAGCGATGGACGAAACACCCGATGCGTTCGAGCAGGCGCTCGCGCGCCACCGCGGCGTCGTGTCGGTCACGTTCGCGCAGACGCTGGGCGACGAAGGTCGCGCGACCGACCGTGCCGACGCGATCTACGCGACGCTGTGGGACGAGCCCGACGCCGTCCCGTCGCTGCGCGAGCCGCTGCAGGCCGCCGGGTACGCCGACCCCGACGCGCTGGCGGCCTCGCTCGCGCGCGTGCGCGCGTCCGGGCGCTACCTGCAGCTGCCCGCGGCGTCGCGCGACCGCTTCGACGCGCTGGTGCCGCGGCTGCTCGCCGTGGCGGCCGCGCATCCCGGCCTCGCCGGCGCGCAGCCGGTGTTCGAGCGGCTGCTGGCGCTGCTCGAGACCATCGCCCGCCGCAGCGCGTACCTGGCGCTGGTGATCGAGCACCCGCCGCTGCTGCCGCGGCTCGCCAACCTGATGGGCGCGTCCGCGTGGGCCGCCGCCTACCTGACGCGCCACCCGCTGCTGCTCGACGAGCTGCTCGACGCGCGGACGCTGTTCGCGGAAGCCGACTGGGACGCGTGGCGCGCGGAGCTCGCGCGCCAGCTCGCGCAGCGCCCCGACGACGCCGAGCACCAGATGGACGTCCTGCGGCACTTCCAGCACGCGCAGGCGTTCCGCCTGCTGGTGCAGGACCTGGGCGGACAGCTCACGGTCGAGCGGCTGGCCGACCACCTGTCGGCGCTCGCCGACGTCGTGCTGGAGGGCACGCTGTCCGCGTGCTGGACGCACATGACCGGCGGCGCGGAGCCGCCGCCGCGCTTCGCGGTCATCGGCTACGGCAAGCTGGGCGGGAAGGAGCTGGGCTACGCGTCGGACCTCGACCTCGTGTTCCTGTTCGACGTCGACCCCGACGACCCGGACGCCGACGCGCGCGAGGCGCGCTACACGCGGCTGGGCCAGCGCCTCAACACGTGGCTCACCAGCACGACGGCGGCCGGCCAGCTGTACGACACCGACCTGCGGCTGCGCCCCGACGGCGCGAAGGGCCTGCTGGTCTCCAGCCTCTCGGGGTTCCGCCGCTACCAGCGCGAGCAGGCGTGGGCGTGGGAGCACCAGGCGCTGACGCGCGCGCGCTTCGTCGCCGGCGACCGCGACGTCGGCACGGCGTTCGAGGCCGAGCGCGAGGCGATCCTGCGCACCGAGCGCGACCCGCGGGAGCTCGCGGCCGACGTCGTCGCGATGCGCCGGCGCATGCACGCGGGCCATCCGAACCGGTCGCCGCTGTTCGACCTGAAGCACGACCCCGGCGGCATGGTCGACATCGAGTTCGCCGTGCAGTACCTCGTGCTCGCCCACGCGCACCGTCACGCGGTGCTGACGAAGAACGCCGGCAACATCGCGCTGCTGCGCTTCGCCGGCGAGCTCTCGCTCGTGCCGGCGGACCTGGCCGGCACCGTCGCCGACGCGTACCGCGAATACCGGCGGCTGCAGCACCAGGTGCGCCTCACGCTCGCGACGCACGCGCGCGTCGACCCCGTGCCGCAGGCGGCGCGGCGCGCCGCCGTGGCCGCGCTGTGGGCGCACGTGTTCGGCGGCGCGTGGCAGGACGCGCCGGAACGCGAGTTGCCCGCCGCCGCCGGGGAACGCGGGGAAATCGGCTAAAATCAGGGGCTTCGGAACCCCGCAAGGAGTAGCCCGCCATGTCGATGGCCGACCGCGACGGATTCATCTGGTACGACGGCAGGATGGTGCCGTGGCGCGAAGCCACGACGCACGTGCTGACGCACACGCTGCACTACGGCATGGGCGTGTTCGAGGGCGTGCGCTGCTACAAGACCGTCGACGGGCCCGCGATCTTCCGGCTGCGCGACCACACCGACCGCCTGTTCCGGTCGGCGCACATCTACGGCATGAAGATCCCGTTCACCAAGGACGAGATCGACGCCGCGCAGCGCGCGTGCGTGCGCGAGAACAAGCTCGAGTCCTGCTACATCCGGCCGATCGCGTTCTACGGCTCGCACGCGATGGGCGTGGCCGCCAAGTCGAATCCCGTGCTGGTCGCCGTCGGCGCGTGGCCGTGGGGCGCCTACCTCGGCACCGAGGCGATCGAGAAGGGCATCCGCGTCAAGACTTCGTCGTTCACGCACCACCACCCGAACATCACGATGTGCAACGCCAAGGCCGTCGGCAACTACACGGTGTCGATCCTCGCGAACCAGGAGGCGCTGCACGACGGGTACGAGGAGGCGATGCTGATGGACCCGCAGGGATTCCTCTGCCAGGGCTCCGGCGAGAACGTGTTCATCGTCCGCGACGGCAAGCTGCACACGCCGGACCTGTCGGGCGGCGCGCTCGCCGGCATCACGCGCGACACGATCATCACGTTCGCCGGCGAGCTCGGCATCCCGGTGCTGGAGCGTCGGATCACCCGCGACGAGGTCTACATCGCCGACGAGGCCTTCTTCACCGGCACCGCCGCCGAAGTGACGCCGATCCGCGAACTCGACAACCGCGTCATCGGCGACGGCGTGCGCGGACCGATCACGACGAAGCTGCAGGCGCTCTACTTCGAGACGGTCAGCGGCCGCAACGCGGCGAAGAAGGCGTGGCTGGCAAAGGTATGACCACGACCCCCACGCGCGCTTCTATCGCTGCCCACCGAGGGGGCGCGTCGGTGCCTTCGGGCGGCCGGGCGGCGCCGACATCATGAGCGAGCAAACGGCTGCCGCGCCGGTGGTCGTCCGCCCCGCCGACCTGCCGGCGTTCTGCCCGAACCCCGGCATGCCGCTGTGGTCCTCGCACCCGCGCGTGTTCCTCGACCTCGCGGACACGGGCGCGGCGATGTGCCCGTACTGCGGGACGCGCTACGTGCTGGAAGGCGGCCCGCGACCGGGCGGGCACTGAATTCGCACCGCCGGTCGGGGATCGCAGGACGCGTCGGGGGCGTTGCGCGTATCCTTCGGCGGATGAAAGCCGGAAGGACTGTGCAGACTGTCGCTCGCGCCGCCGACGTGTGCGCCCTGGCGCCGCGAAGGCGGCGTCGTGCGACGGACGCCGGCCTTGGCGGATCGTGGCGGCCCTTGGCGCGACGGGGGGTCAGACACGAATTTCCGCGCGTGGCGGCGTGGCCGGGGCAGCGTTCGGCGGGCGCGGAAATTCGTATCTGACCCCTGCGCAATGGCCGAGCGCATCCTGATCGTCGCGCCCTCGTGGGTCGGGGACGCCATCCTGTCCGAGCCGCTGGTCGCGCTGCTGCGCGAGCCCTACGAAGACCCGATCGTCGACGTGCTCGTCAACGCCTGGTGCGCGCCCGTCTACGCGCGGATGCGCGGCATCCGCCGGATCATCGAGAATCCCCTCGGTCACGGCAAGCTCGACCTGGCGGGCCGGCGCCGGCTCGCGCGCACGCTGCGCGACGAAGGCTACACGCACGCGTTCGTGCTGCCGAACTCGTGGAAGTCGGCGCTGGCGCCCTGGCTCGCCCGCATTCCCAAGCGCGTCGGCTACCGCGGCGAGGCGCGCTTCGGCCTCCTCACCGACGCGCGGCCGCTCGACCGCAAGGCGATGCCGCGGCTCGTCGAGCGGTTCGCAGCGCTCGCGGTTGCGCGCGGCGCGCTGGTGCCGATGCCGCCGTCGCCGGTCCTCGTGCCGGACACCGCGAACCGCGCGGCCGCGATGCGCGCGCTGCACCTCAAGACCGACCGCCCCGTCGTCATCCTGTGCCCGGGCGCCGAGTTCGGCGCGGCGAAGCGCTGGCCGCCCAACCAGTTCGCCGAGCTGGCCGGGATGTTCCTGGCCGACGGGCTGCAGGTGTGGATCGTGGGTTCCCCCAACGACAGAATCGCCGCCGACGCGGTGCTGAACTCGCTGGGCGAGGACATGCACCGGGTTCGCGACCTCACCGCCCGGACCGACCTCGGCACGGCGATCGACATCCTGTCGTCCGCGTCGCTGGTCGTCTCCAACGACTCGGGGCTGATGCACGCCGCTGCCGCGGTGGGCGTTCCGCTCGTCGCTCTGTTCGGCTCGTCCTCGCCCGCCTACACGCCGCCGCTGTCGCCGCTCGCCCAGATCGCGAAGATCGACATCGCGTGCAGCCCGTGCTTCAAGCGCGAGTGCCCGCTCGGCCACTTCAAGTGCATGCGCGAGCTGAAACCGCCGATCGTCTACAATCTCGCCCGGTCCGCGCTGCCCGCGTGGCTCCCCCCGGACACGCGCCGCTACTGACGGCGCGAACACCACGCCGACCGCCATGGCCAAGGCCCGCACGCCCCCCATCTACACGTCGCCGCAGGACGCGGCGGTCGCGTTCTACCAGGCCTTCGAGGCGCAGGACATCGACGCGATGATGGCGACCTGGGCCGACGACGAGGAGATCGTCTGCGTCCACCCGGGCGGTGCGCGCCTCGTCGGCTACGAGGCCGTGCGCACCGCGTGGGAGCAGCTGTTCGCCGGCGACGCGAAGCTCGCGTTCCGCCTCGAGAACATCGTCGTGATGGAGACGGTCGGCCTCGCGCTGCAGTCGGCGATCGAGCACGTCCACACGGCCGACGGCACCGCCCGCGGCGCCGCCGCGGCAACCAACGTCTTCATGCGGACGCCGTCGGGGTGGCGCATCGTCTGCCACCACGCCTCGCCGGTCACCGCGGTCGTGATGCCCACCCCCACCGGGCCGCTGCACTGACCTCGGCGAGCGCCCCTCATCCCAACCCTCTCCCCGCACACGGGGAGAGGGAGATTGGCGCCGCCGCTCCGTCGTGGTCCTCCCTCTCCCCGGAACGGGGAGAGGGTTGGGGTGAGGGGCCCGCGCAGCTTTACGAATTGGTCCCGCCGACCGTCAGGCCGTCGATCCGGAGTGTGGGCTGCCCGACGCCGACGGGGACGCTCTGCCCTTCCTTGCCGCAGGTGCCGACACCCGCGTCGAGCGCGAGGTCGTTGCCGACCATCGCCACGCGCGTCAGCGCGTCGGGGCCGTTGCCGATCAGCGTCGCCCCCTTGACCGGGTAGGCGAGGCGGCCGTCCTCGATCATCCACGCCTCCGCGGCCGAGAACACGAACTTGCCGCTGGTGATGTCGACCTGGCCGCCGCCGAAGTTGGCCGCGTAGAGGCCGGACTTGACCGAAGCGATGATCTCCGCCGGGTCGTGCGTGCCGGCGAGCATCAGCGTGTTCGTCATCCGCGGCATCGGCAGGTGCGCGAACGACTCGCGACGCCCGTTGCCGGTCGGCGCGACGCCCGTCAGCCCGGCGTTCATCCGGTCCTGCATGTAACCCTTGAGGACGCCGTCCTCGATCAGCACGGTGCGCTGCGTCGCGTTGCCCTCGTCGTCGAGGTTGAGCGAGCCGCGCCGCCGCGGGAGCGTGCCGTCGTCGACGACCGTCACGCCCCGGGCGGCCACCTGCGTGCCGACGCGGCCCGAGAAGGCGCTGGTGCCCTTGCGGTTGAAGTCGCCCTCCAGGCCGTGGCCGATCGCCTCGTGCAGCAGGATGCCCGGCCAGCCGTTGCCGAGCACGACCGTCATGGTGCCTGCCGGCGCCTCGCGCGCGGCGAGGTTCAACACCGCCTGCGCGACCGCCTCGTTCGCGTAGCGCTGGAGCACGTCGTCGGTGAAGTACGCGTAGTCGAAGCGCCCGCCGCCGCCCGAGTAGCCCTGCTCGCGCCGGCCGTTCTCCTCGACGATGACCGTGATCGACATCCGCACCAGCGGCCGCACGTCGGCCGCGACCAGCCCGTCGCTGCGGGCGATCAGGATCGTCTCGTGCTCGCCGGCAAGCGAGGCCATCACGTGCGTGACGCGCGGGTCGCGCGCGCGGGCGATGCGCTCCAGCCGCTCGAGCAGCGCGACCTTGGCCTCCTCCGGCAGGCTGACCACCGGATCGGACTGCGGGTAGAGCACGCGCGCGCCGCCGCGGCGGCCGAGCGGCGCGACCGCCGACTTGCCCTGGCGGCCGATCGCGCGCACGGCGTGCGCGGCCTCGGTCAGCGCGCCTTCGGAGATGTCGTCGGAGTACGCATACGCCTGCCGGTCGCCGGTCACCGCGCGCACGCCCACGCCGCGGTCGATGCTGAACGTGCCCGACTTGACGATGCCCTCCTCGAGGCTCCAGCCCTCGAAGCGCGCGTGCTGGAAATAGAGGTCGGCGAAGTCGACGTCGTGCGCGTGGATGTCGGCGAGCACGCGCGACAGCACGCGCTGGTCGAGCCCGGCGGGTGCGAGCAGCAGGTGTTCGGCGTCGGCGAGGATCGCGGACGCCACAGGGGGAACGGACAGGTCGGTCAAGAAGAAACCTTTCGGGAAACGTGGTCGCGGGCCGCGGCCGCGTCAATCCGTGATTCTGGGGCCGCCGGCCCTGCCTTTCAATCGGCAGCGCCGGCCGCCTGCCCGAGGTAGGTCGCCGCGACCTTGGGATTCGCCGCGAGCTCCGCGCTCGGGCCTTCGACGACGAGGTCGCCGGTCTCCAGCACGTAGCCGTAGTCGGCAACCTGCAGCGCCGCCCGCGCGTTCTGCTCGACCAGCAGGATCGACACGCCGGCGGCCTTCAGCGCGGCGACGATGGCGAAGATGTCGCGGACGATCAGCGGGGCGAGCCCCAGCGACGGCTCGTCGAGCAGCAGGAGCCGCGGCTTGCCCATCAGCGCGCGACCCAGCGCCAGCATCTGGCGCTCGCCGCCGGACAGCGTGCCGGCCTCCTGGTCGCGGCGCTCGCGCAGCCGGGGGAAGCGCGCGTAGACGTCGGCGAGCGCGTCCATCGCCTGGCGGTCGCCGTGGCGGATGCGCGCGAACGCGCCGAGTTCGAGGTTGTCGGCCACCTTCATCGACCCGAACAGCTCCCGCTTCTCCGGCACCAGCACCAGTCCCGCGGCAACGCGCTGCTCGACCGACAGGTGGTGGATGCTGGTCCCGCGGTAGACGACGTCGCCCTTCGCCGGCAGCGAACCCATGATCGCCCCGAGCAGCGTCGTCTTGCCGGCGCCGTTGGGGCCGATCACGGTGACGATGCTGCCCTCGTCCACCTTGAGCGAAACACGGTGCACGGCCTCGACCTTGCCGTAGGCCACCGACAGGTCGCGGACTTCGAGCAGCGCGCCCATCACCTACACCGCTCCGCCGAGGTAGGCCTCGCGGACGGCCGGATCGCGCTGGATCTCGGCCGGGAGCCCTTCGGCCAGCTTCTCGCCGAAGTTCATCACGACCAGGCGGTCGGTGATCCCCATCACGAAGTCCATGTCGTGCTCGACCAGCAGGATCGTCATCCCCTCGGCCTTCAGCGAGCGCAGCAGCGCGGCCAGCTCCTGCTTCTCGAGGTAGCGCAGGCCCGCGGCCGGCTCGTCGAGCAGCAGCAGCGACGGATCGGCGGCGAGGGCGCGCGCGATCTCGACGATCCGCTGCTTGCCGAGCGGCAGGCTGCCGGCGGCGTCGTGCAGGTGCGCCGCGAGCCCCACCCGCGCGATCGCCCGCGCGGCCTCCGACTTGGTGCGCGCCTCCTCGGCGCGGTCGAGACGCACCGCGGCGCGCGCGACCCCCGACGTTCCCCGCAGATAGGCGCCGAGCGCGACGTTGTCGAGCACGCTCATCTGCGGAATCAGCCGGACGTGCTGGAACGTGCGCGAGAGGCCGCGCCGTGCGATCTGGAACGGCGGCCGGCTGCCGATCGACTCGCCGCGCAGCAGCACCTCGCCCGCCGTCAGCGGGAGCGCGCCCGAGATCAGCGCGAACGTCGTGCTCTTGCCGGCCCCGTTCGGGCCGATGAGCCCGAGGATCTCGCCGGACATGAGGTCGAACGACAGCTCGTTGACGGCGACGAGCCCGCCGAACTGCTTGCGCGCGCCGCGGACCGCGAGCATCGGGCCCGCCGGCGGCGTGCGGTCGCGCGCCGGCAGCGGCGGCAGGTCCGGCGGCTGCGGCGGCAGCGACCGCGGCACCAGCCGCGCGATCCACGGCCACAGGCCCTCGCGCGCGAACTGCAGCAGCAGCACCATCAGGATGCCGAAGACGACGAGCTCGAAGTTGCCGGTGCGCCCGAGCAGCGCCGGCAGGATGTCCTGCAGCAGCTCCTTCAGCAGCGTGATCAGCGTGGCGCCGAGCACGGCGCCCCACACGCTGCCGGCCCCGCCGACGACGGCCATGAACAGGTACTCGATGCCCTGGTTGATGCCGAACGGCGTCGGGTTCACGAAGCGCTGCAGGTGCGCGTACAGCCACCCCGACACGCAGGCCAGCAGCGCGGCGTACACGAACACGACGATCTTGAGCCGCGCGCCGTCGACGCCGAACGCCTCGGCCATGTCGAACCCGCCCTTCAGCGCGCGGATCGCCCGGCCGGGCCGCGAGTCGAGCAGGTTGCGCGTCGACCACAGCGCCGCGAGCGCGATCGCCCAGATCAGGAAGTAGTAGCGGCGCTCGTCCTTCAGCTCGAACCCGCCGAGCGCGAGGGCCGGGATGCCGGTCATGCCGGTGTGCCCGCCGAGGATCTCGAGGTTGCCGAACACGTAGTAGAGGCTGATGCCCCACGCGATCGTCGCGAGCGGCAGGTAGTGGCCCTTCATGCGCAGCGTGATGAAGCCGATGAACAGGGCGACGGCGCCGGTGAGTGCCAACCCCAGCGCCAGCGTCACCCACGGCGACGTGCCGTAGCGCGTCGTCAGGTAGGCCGTCGTGTACGCACCCAGCCCGACGAAGGCTGCCTGGCCGAACGACGTCTGGCCGGCCACGCCGGTCAGCAGCACGAGCCCGAGCGCGACGATGCTGTAGAGGCCGATGTAGTTGCCGAGCGTCACCCAGAACTGCGGCGCGAACAGGGGCACCGCCAGGCACACGGCGAGCATGACGCCGATCGCGATGCGCGGGCCGTGGTTCACCGACGGCCTCCGCCGGCAGCGGTCAGTCCTCGCCTCCTTGCGCCAGCGACGGCTGACGCAGCGCCGGCGCGTCGGCTCGCGTCGGTCGCGCGGCGACGCGCGGCCTCCGAACGACCAGCGCCGTCCGCTCGCGCAGCGCGTCGGCCGCCACCATCGCTCGCGGACGTGCGCTGCGCGCCTGGGCTTCGCCCCGCTCGCTCCGGCGTACTCCGCGCCTCCCTCGGCTTCGCCTCGGCCGCCGCGCTCACTCCTCGCCTCGTTGGAACGCCGGCGTCAAGCGCGACACCGGCGCGTCGGCTCGCGTCGGTCGCGCGGCGACGCGCGCTGCGCGCCTCCCTCGGCTTCGCCTCGGCCGCCGCGCTCACTCCTCGCCTCCCTGCAACGGCAGCGGCCGCCGCAGCGCCCGCGCGTCGGCTCGCGTCGGTCGAACGGCGTCGGGCCCTTCGGGCCTCCGCTCGGCCTGCGGCCTCGCGCGCCGTTCTCACTCCTCCTCCTCGTGGTGGTGCGTGGTGAGGCTGCGCCACAGCAGCACGGGGATGATCAGCGTGAACACGATCACTTCCTTGAACGCGCTGGCCCAGAACGACGAGAACGACTCGATCAGGCCGACCAGCAGCGCGCCGGCGGCGGCAATCGGGTAGCTCGCCAGGCCGCCGATGATCGCGCCGACGAAGCCCTTCAGGCTGATGAGGAAGCCGGAGTCGTAGTAGACGGTGGTGATCGGCCCGATCAGCACGCCGCAGAACGCGCACAGCAGCGCCCCGAGCGCGAAGGTCAGCGCGCCGGCGAAGTTGGGGGAGATGCCGCAAAGCCGCGCGCCCGCGCGGTTGACCGCCGTCGCGCGCAGCGCCTTGCCGTACAGCGTGCGGCCGAAGAACAGCGCGAGCGCGCCGATCAGCCCCACGCTCGTCCCGACGACGAGCAGGCTCTGCACGCTGACGTTGATGCCGGCGATGGTGAAGGACGCGGACGAGAACGCCGGCGTGCGCGAGCCCTCGGCGCCGAAGAACCACAGGCCGAAGCCGACCATCGCGAAGTGGAGCGCGACCGAGACGATCAGCAGCACCAGCACGCTCGCCTCGGCCAGCGGCTGGTACGCGACACGGTAGAGCAGCGGCCCCAGCGCGGTGACGGCCGCCAGCGTCAGCAGCACCTGGACGGGCAGCGGAAGCTGCAGCGGCGCCGCCCACCACAGCAGCGCGGCCACGGCGAGCGGCGCGCCGCACCAAAGCGCGAGCCGCCGCGGCAGCCGGCGTCCCTCGCCGGCGGCGAGCGCCTGCCACGCTTCCATCGCCGCGGCGACCGCGGCCATGCCGACGAGCAGCCCGACGATCCCGGGCGCCTTGCCGAGCTGGAGCCCGGCGAGCGTCAGCGTGCCCCACGCGACGAACTCGCCGGAGGGCACCCACACGACGCGGGTCACCGCGAACACCAGCACGAGCGCCAGCGCCAGCAGCGCGTAGATCGCGCCGTTGGTGATGCCGTCCTGCGTCAGCAATGCGGCGATCGTGAGGTCCACGGGCCGATTCTAGGCGATTGGCAAGAAAAAGCCGCCGGAGGGTGCCGGCGGCTTCGTCGGGTGACGTCGGCGGGGGCCGCGCGCGTCACGCCGCAAGGGTCACTTCTGCAGCACCCACTTTCCGTCGTCGATCCGGATCATCACGCGCGCCCGGTTGTCGAAGCCGTTGTGGTCGTTGGCGCTCATCACGAACACGCCGTGGACGCCGGCGACGTTCGACGTCTCCAGGGCGTCGCGCAGCGCCGCGCGGAATTGCGGCGTGCCGGGCTTCGCCTTCTTGAGCGCCTCGGGAATCGCCTGCGCCAGCAGCAGGTAGGCGTCCCACAGGTGGCCGCCGAACGTCGCCCGTACGCCGAACTTCTGCTCGTACTTGGCGACGTAGTCCGCGGCGACCTTCTTGACCGCGTGCGAGTCGGGCAGCTGCTCGTAGACGAGCATCGGGCCGATCGGCAGCAGCGTGCCGTTGCCGTCCTTGCCGACGACGCGCAGGAAGTCGGGGTTGCCCACGCCGTGCGTCTGGTAGATCTTGCCCTTGTAGCCGCGCGCGACCAGTTCCTTCTGCGGCGTCGCGCCCGGCGTGCCCGCCGCGCCGATGAGGATCGCCTCCGGGTTGGCGGAAATGAGCTTCAGCACCTGACCGGTCACCGACGGGTCCGCGCGGTTGTACTTCTCCTCGGCAACGATCTTGATGCCGGCGGTCTGCGCCGAGCGCCGCATCTCGGCGAGCCAGCCGTCGCCGTAGGCGTCCGCGAAGCCGATGTATCCCATCGTCTTGATGCCGTTGGCCTTCATGCTGATGGCGATGGCGTCGGCCATCAGCGCGTCGTTCTGCGGCGTCTTGAACACCCAGCGCGTCTTCGGGTCGGCCGGATTGATGATCTGCGCGGAGGCGGCCAGCGAGATCATCGGCGTGCCGCTGTCCGCCGCCACCTCGCGCATCGCGAGCGACGCGGGCGTCGTCGACGAGCCGACGATCACGTCGACCTTGTCCTCGGACACGAGCTTCTTCGCGTTGGTGACGGCCTTCGTCGTGTCCGACGCGTCGTCGAGCAGCACCCACTTGACCTTCTCGCCGCCGATCGTCGCCGGCAGCAGCTCGGCCGTGTTCTTCTGCGGGATGCCGAGCGACGCCGCCGGGCCGGTCGTCGACACCGTGATGCCGACGGTGATGTCGGCCTGCGCCGGCACCGCCAGCGTGAACGCGATCGCCGCGCCGAGCGCGGTCGTGGTCCGGGAAAGCTTCATCGAGATCCTCCTGATACGTATGGCGTTCGAGGCTGCGGTTCCTGCGTCGGGACTCTGCCGGTCCCTGCGGCGACGGGTGCCCGATTCTGGCAAAGGCCCACGGGCGGGTCAATCGAAGCGACGCGCCATAGAGTGCGCCAAGGTGCGCCTGGGCGTGATTGACTTTCGTCAAGGAAATCAGGACCTCGCGGCGACCGGTGCCGGCCGCCGCGGCGGGAGCGGCGGGCGGCCGCCCGCCTGTGCACTACTTCTTCAGCAGGTCGCGGATCTCGCGCAGCAGCAGGACGTCCTCCGGCGTGGCGGCCGGCGGCGGCGGCGCGGTGTCGAGCTTCGCCTTGGCGGCCGACAGTTGCCGGATCATCCAGAAGATGACGAAGGCGAGGATGACGAAGTTGATGACGATCGTGATGAAGTTGCCGTACGCGAGCAGCGGCACGCCGGCCTTGGTCAGCGCCTCGTAGGTCATCGGCCCGCCATAGCCTGCAGGCGGGCTGCCCAGCATCACGAAGAAGTTGGAGAAGTCGAGCCCGCCGAACACCCTGCCGATCACCGGCATGATGATGTCCTTGACCAGCGAGTCGACGATGCGCCCGAACGCGGCGCCGATGATCACGGCGACCGCGAGGTCGACGACGTTGCCCTTGAGCGCGAAATCGCGGAAATCCTTCAGCATCGACATGGCAGTCTCCTCTGGATCGACGGTCAGACGGCGGCCTCGCCGGACTCGCCGGTGCGGATCCTGATCACCTGCTCCACCGCCGTCACGAAGATCTTGCCGTCGCCGATCTTGCCGGTCCGAGCCGCCTTGACGATCGCCTCGATCGCGCGGTCGACCAGCGCGTCCGCGATGACGACCTCCACCTTGACCTTCGGCAGGAAGTCCACGACGTACTCGGCCCCGCGGTAGAGCTCGGTGTGGCCCTTCTGGCGCCCGAAGCCCTTGACCTCGGTAACCGTGAGCCCGGTGACGCCCAGCTCGGAGAGCGCCTCGCGGACCTCGTCGAGCTTGAACGGTTTGACGATGGCTTCGATCTTCTTCATGGCACGAACCCCCTGGCGCGCGGGCTCCTCCGGCCCGCTTTCCCAAGCTTACACGATGCGGGAAATCGGGGTCAGAGCCGTAATACAGGCGCCGCAACGGTTCCGCGCACCGCACCCACCTGCGGCGCCTGCATTACGGCTCTGACCCCAATTTGCCGGGCAGCGTCGTCCAGTCGTTCCACGCCGACGTGATCGGATACCGCCAGTCCTTGCCGAACCCGCGCGGCGTGACCCGGATGCCGACCGCCGACTGCCGCCGCTTGTACTCGCTGAGCTTGATGAGCCGCACGACCTTCGCCACCGCCTCCTCCGGGTAGCCCAGCGCGACGATCTCGGCCGGGCTCCGGTCCTGCTCGACGTAGGCCTCGAGGATGCCGTCGAGGACGTCGTACGGCGGCAGCGAGTCCTGGTCGAGCTGGTCCTCGCGCAGTTCCGCCGACGGCGCGCGCGTGATGATGCGCTCCGGGATCACCCGCCCGAGACCGTTGCGGTAGCGGCACAGCCGGTAGACCAGCGTCTTCGGGATGTCCTTGATCACGGCGAAGCCGCCCGCCATGTCGCCGTACAGCGTGGCGTAGCCGACGGCCATCTCCGACTTGTTGCCGGTGGTGAGCACGATCGAGCCGTGCTTGTTCGACAGCGCCATCAGCAGCGTGCCGCGTATGCGCGCCTGGATGTTCTCCTCGGTCGTGTCGGCGGGCAGCCCGCGGAACTGCGGCGCCAGCGTGTCGAGGAACGCCGAGAACGCCGGCCCGATCGGGATTTCGTCGTAGCGGACGCCGACCAGCGCCGCCATCTCGCGCGCGTCGGCGAGGCTGATCGGCGCGTTGAAGCGCGACGGCATCATCACCGCGCGCACGCGATCGGCACCCAGCGCGTCGACGGCCACCGCGAGCGTCAGCGCCGAGTCGACGCCGCCGGACAGGCCGACCAGCACGCCGGGGAAGCGGTTCTTGCCGACGTAGTCGCGCACGCCCATCACCAGCGCCGCGTAGACGTGCGGCTCGAGCGCCGGGTCGAGGCCGCCGCGGACGGGCTTCGGCACCGCGCCGTCGAACGCGACCAGCGCGACCGCCTCGTGCCACGCCGGCACCTGCTGCGCCAGCGCGCCGGCGGCGTCGACGACGAACGACGCGCCGTCGAACACGAGCTCGTCCTGCCCGCCGACGCGGTTCACGTACACGACCGGCAGGCCCGACTCGCGCGCGCGCGCCTCGACCTGCGTTCGCCGCAGCGCCTGCTGCCGCGTGTGGTACGGCGAGCCGTTGGGCACCACCAGCACCTGCGCCCCGGCCGCCGCTGCCGCCGCGGCCGGGGCCGGGAACCAGACGTCCTCGCAGACGATGACGCCGACGCGCACGCCGTCGACGTCGAACACACACGGCGCATGGCCGGGCTCGAAGTAGCGCTCCTCGTCGAACACCGTGTAGTTCGGGAGGTTCTGCTTCCGGTAGACCGCGCGCACCGCGCCGTCGCGGACGACGGCCACCGCGTTGTGGCAGCGCGTGCCGGTGCGCTCCGGGAAGCCGACCAGCACCGTGCTGCGCCTCACCTGCGCCGCGAGCGCCGCGAGCTCGTTGGCGCACGCGTCGACGAACGCAGGTCGCAGCAGCAGGTCCTCGGGCGGGTAGCCGGCGAGCGACAGTTCGGGTGTCACGACCAGCGCCGCCCCGCCCCGCTCGGCCTCGGCAACGGCGTCGAGGATGCCGCGCGCGTTGGCGGCGAGGTCGCCGACCCGCTGGTTGAGCTGCGCGATCGCCAGCTGCATCGGCCGATTCTAGCATCGGCAACCGCCGGTTCCGGCGCCGGCGCGGCGTCCACCTCGAGCCGCGCGCGCAATCACTTAGAATCGGCGATGCCATGCGTGCGCCCGTGCCCTTCGTCCCGCCGCCGCTGCCCGTCGTCGCGTCGCCGCTCGTCCGCGACGACGTCGCACTGGACTCGATCGCGCCCGCCGCGTGGGACGCGCTCGCCGGCGGCCAGCCGTTCGTGTCGCACGCCTTCCTGTCCGCGCTGCACGCGAGCGGATGCGCGGCGCCGCGCACCGGCTGGACGCCGCGCTACCTGACCGCGTGGCACGACCGCGTGCTGGTCGGTGCCCTGCCGCTCTACGCGAAGTCCCACAGCTACGGCGAATACGTGTTCGACTGGGGCTGGGCCGAGGCCTACCGCCGCCACGGCCGCCGCTACTACCCCAAGCTGCTCGCCGCCGTGCCGTTCACGCCGGTGCCCGGACCGCGCGTGCTGGCGTCCGCACCCGCCGTGCGCCGCGCGCTGCTGGAGCGTGCGTTGGGACTCGTGCACGGTGGCGACTACTCGTCGCTGCACGTGCTGTTTCCCGCGACCGCCGAGTCCGCCGAGGGCGAGGCGCTCGGCATGACCACGCGTCACGGCGTGCAGTTCCACTGGTCCAACCCGGGGTACCGCGACTTCGCGGACTTCCTGGCGGCGTTCACGCACGACAAGCGCAAGAAGGTGAAGCAGGAGCGGCGCCGGCTCGCGGAGGCCGGCGTCACGTTCGAGCGCAGGTGCGGCCGCGACATCGGCCCGGCCGACTGGGCGTTCTTCTTCGGGTGCTACGAGCGCACGTACCGCGCGCACCGCTCGACGCCGTACCTGACGCTCGCGTTCTTCGAGGAGATCGGCCGCACGCTCGCCGACCACCTGCTGCTCGTCGTCGGCTCGCGGGCCGGGCGGCCGCTGTGCGCGGCGCTCGACGTGTTCGACGGCGACGCGCTGTGGGGACGGTACTGGGGTGCCACCGAGTACGTGCCGGGCCTGCACTTCGAGGCGTGCTACTACCAGGCGATCGACTTCTGCATCGAGCGCGGCATCGGCCGCTTCGAGGGCGGCGCCCAGGGACTGCACAAGCTGGCGCGCGGGCTGCGCCCGGTACCCACGCACTCGCTGCACGCGATCGGCGACCCGCGCTTCGCGGCCGCGATCGCCGAGTTCTGCGCGCAGGAGCGCGTCGACGTCGGCGCCACGCTCGACGAGCTCGAGCAGGCGACGCCGTTCAGGGATCAGGGATCAGGGATCGGGAATCAGACGCCATCGTGACTCCGGCGGCGGCGCATCGGGCGCCGGCCGGCCGCATCGCGTGCCCGGAAGGCCGAACGTCGCCGCCACGGGAGGACGAACGCGTATCCTGAGCTCGCACACCCGCGCCACCGGCGCGCGAGGCGCCGCCACCGGAGTCGCCGCGGCTTCCAATCCCTGATGCCTGACCTCCGATCCCTGCGATGCTGATCTACTGCACCGACCACTTCGTGCTGCCGCTGCCCGCGGGGCACCGCTTCCCGATGCGCAAGTACGCGGCGCTGCGGGAGCGCGTGGCGCAGTTCGCACCCGGGCTGCTGCGGGTGCCGCCGGCGGCCACCGACGCCGAGCTCGGCCGGGCGCACGATCCCGCCTACGTCGCCGCGGTTTGCGCCGGCGCGCTCGACGCGCGCGCGCAGCGGCGCATCGGCTTCCCGTGGTCGCCGGGCATGGTCGAGCGCTCCCGCCGCTCGGCCGGCGCCACGCTCGCCGCGTGCCGCAGCGCGCTCGCGTCGGGCCTGGGCGTGAACCTGGCCGGCGGCACGCACCACGCGCACCGCGATTTCGGCGAGGGCTTCTGCGTGTTCAACGACGCCGCCGTCGCTGCCCGCGCGCTGCAGGCCGAAGGCCTCGTCGCGCGCGTGCTGGTCGTCGACCTCGACGTCCACCAGGGCGACGGCACCGCGGCGATCTTCGCCGGCGACCCGTCGGTGTTCACGCTCTCGCTGCACGGGCGGGGCAACTTCCCGTTCCGCAAGTGCGCCTCCGACCTCGACGTGGAACTCGCCGACGGCACGGACGACGCACGGTATCTCGCGGCACTCCACGCCGCGCTCCCGCACGCGCTCGGGCGGGCCGCACCCGACCTCGCGATCTACCTCGCGGGCGCCGATCCCTACGCGGGCGACCGGCTGGGCCGGCTCGCGCTGTCGAAGGCGGGCCTCGCCGCGCGCGACCGCTGCGTGCTGGCGACGCTGCGCGACGCCGGCGTGCCGGTGGCGATCGCCATGGCCGGCGGCTACGCCGATGCGATCGACGACATCGTCGACATCCACGCGGCGACGGTGACCATCGCCTGGGAACGCTGGCGACGCGAAGGCGCGGACGCGTGCCCGGGCAAGCCGCGGGTGCGCGCGCGCGTCGCGTGCTAGACTTTTTCCGTCCCCTCCGTTGCCGCCGACCCAGGCGTCCCGCCCGATGCCCCCGCCGCTCCTGCTCGACCGCGCCGGTCCCGTCGCGACCATCACGCTCAACCGGCCCGAGGCGCTCAACACGCTCGACTACCCGCTGATGGACGCACTGGTGGCCGCGGCCGCCGACGTCGCCGCAGACGACGCGCTCCGCGTCGTCGTGATCCAGGGCGCCGGCAAGCACTTCATGGCCGGCGGCGACCTCAACACGTTCGCCGCCGAGCTCGGCAAGCCGGCCGCCGAGCGCAACGCGTTCTTCCGCGGGGTGATCACCCGCCTGCACTCGGCGATCGAGGCGTTCCACCGGATGCCGCACCCGGTGGTCGGGCGCGTGCACGGCGCCGTCGCGGGTTTCGGGCTGTCGCTGATGAACGCCTGCGACCTCGTGGTCGCCGCCGACAGCGCGTACTTCGCGTCCGCCTACCGCAACATCGGGCTCACGCCCGACGGCGGCGGCTCGTGGGCGCTGCCGCGCATCGTGGGCGCGCGGCGCGCGCTGGAGATCATGCTGCTGGCCGAGCGCTTCGACGCGCAGCAGGCGCTGGCGTGGGGGCTCGTCAACCGCGTCGTGCCGGCGGCCGAGCTCGACGCCGCCGTCGCCGCGGTCGTGACGAGCCTGTGCGACGGGCCGCGCGTGGCGATCCGCAACGCGAAGCGCCTCGTGCGCGAGTCGCTCGCGCATTCGCTGTCCGGACAGCTCGACGCCGAGGCGGCGAGCTTCGGCGCGTGCGCGGCCACCCCGGACTTTGCCGAGGGCATCCGCGCGTTCCTCGAGAAGCGGCCGGCGCAGTTCGGCCGCGGCGGCTGAACGGGAGACCGGGATGGCGACGCTCGCGGGACGCACCCTCTTCATCACCGGCGGCTCGCGCGGCATCGGGCTCGCCATCGCCCTGCGCGCCGCGCGCGACGGCGCCAACGTCGCGATCGCCGCCAAGACCGACGCGCCGAACCCGAAGCTGCCCGGCACCATTCACACGGCCGCCGCGCAGGTCGAGGCCGCCGGCGGCACGGCGCTGCCGCTCGCCTGCGACATCCGCGACGAGGCCGCCGTCGCCGCGGCGGTCGAGGCGACGGCGAAGCGCTTCGGCGGCATCGACGTCCTGGTCAACAACGCGAGCGCCATCAGCCTCACCGGCACGCTCGACACGCCCGTCAGGCGCTTCGACCTCATGTTCGGCGTGAACGTGCGCGGCACGTTCGCGTGCTCGCAGGCGTGCCTGCCGCACCTGAAGCAGTCCGCGGTCGCCGGCCGCAACCCGCACATCCTCACGCTGTCGCCGCCGCTTTCCATGGACGCGCGCTGGTTCGCGCCGCACGTCGCCTACACGATGGCCAAGTACGGGATGAGCATGTGCGTGCTCGGCATGGCCGAGGAATTCCGCCTCGCGGGGGTCGCGGTCAACGCGCTGTGGCCGCGCACGGTCATCGCGACGGCGGCGCTGGCGATGATCCCCGGTGCGAGCGCCGAGCTCGACCGCACGCGCCGCCCGGAGATCGTGGCGGACGCCGCGCACGCGATCCTCGTCCGCGACGCGCGCGCGACCACCGGCAACTTCTTCCTCGACGAGGACGTGCTGCGCGCGGAGGGCGTGACCGACTTCGACCGCTACGCGGTGAAGCCCGGCACGCCGCTCCGGCCCGACCTCTTCCTGTGACCGCGCGGCCGCGGCGCACGTGGCTGTTCGTGCCCGGCGCCGACCCGCGCGCGCACGCCGCCGCCGTGCGGTCGGGGGCGGACGTGCTGATCCAGGAGCTGGAGGACTTCACGCCGCCGGCGCTGCGCGCGCAGGCGCGCGCGCTCGCGCCTGCGCTGTACGCACGCTGGCGCGCGGCCGGGGCGGTCGTCGCGGTGCGCGTCAACCCGCTCGAGACCTGCGGCCGCGAGGACCTCGCGGCGGTGCTGCCGGCGCGCCCCGACGTCGTGCTGATGTCGAAGGTGGCGACGCCCGGTCAGGTGCGGGCGCTGCACCGGGCCACCGGCGGCAAGTTCGACCTCGTCCCGAACGTCGAGTCCGCGGCGGGGCTCGTCCGCACCGGCGAGATCGTGCGCGCGAGCCCGCGCGTCACCGCCGCGCTGCTCGCGAGCGAGGACCTGGTGGCGGACCTCGGCACCGCGCGCAGCCGTGGCGGCGAGGAGCTCGCGTACGCGCGGGCGCGCTTCCTCGTCGAGTGCCGCGCGGCGGGCGTGGAAGCGATCGACTGCCCGTACACGTTCTCCGACGTGCGCGGCGCCGCCGCCGACGCGCGCCACGCGAAGCGGCTGGGCTACCGCGCGAAGAGCCTCGTCGCACCGGCGCACGCGAGGGCCGTCAACCGGGTGTTCTCGCCGCAGGCCGCGGCGATCGCCCGCGCGCGGCGCATCGTTGCCGCGTTCGAGGCGGCGCGCGCCGCGGGGCGCGAGCGCGCGCACGTGAACGGGCTGCTGGTCGAGGTGCCTGTCTACGCGGCGGCGAAGCGGCTGCTCGCGGAATTCGCCGCGGACGCGTGACGCCGCACGTTGCGCCAGCGAACGTCTGCAAAAGGCGTCAGTGCGGGCGGAGCATGACGTGACATCGGCGCTGCGCCTTTTGCAGCCGGAGCTGCAAAGGCGTAGTCAGGCGGCCGCCTTGGGGCGGCCCGGCGGCGGCCGCTTGAAACGGCTACCAAAGAACGAGCGTTATGCGTTCGGACGGTGCCCAATCACACGACGTCGCCGCTCATGCAGCGTTTCACTAGCGGAACGCCGGGAAAAGATCGCCGTCCGGCCACGTGCGCAGCTGCCGGATGAAGTCGATCACCTTCGGCTTCAGCAGCGCCAGCGCGCCCTCGCCGGCGCGCTGCGCGCTGCTGTTGAAGAGCAGCACGTAGTTGGCGCCGATCGCCATCCGCTCGACGTACGTCTCGATGCCGGCGAGCCCGCCGTCCTTGCCCCAGCTGTAGCGCTTGCCGCCGCCGGCGTCGGGAAACGCCTGCACCATGTCCCAGCCCAGGCCCATCCAGTGGTCGGGCGACGGGTGCGCGATGCCCGGCGCCGGCTCGAGCATCGCCTGCAGCATCGGCGGCGACAGGAACGGCCGGCCGGTGCGCGACCCGTCGATCGCCGTCATCACGCGCGCCATGTCCACGCAGGTCGCCTGCCAGCCGCCGGAGGCCATCACCATCCGCGAGTTGCCGCCAGGCACCGGGTGCTCGGTGCCGAGCACGTAGCGCTTCGCCTCGCCGGGGTTGTACGCGGGCGGGTCGCCGTCGAGGCGCAGGCCGGTCGCGCCCATCGGCTGCAGCGCGAGCGCGCGCACCGCCTCCGGATACGGCTGGCGCGTCACCGCGGCGACGATCGCGCCCAGCAGCACGAAGCCGAAGTTCGAGTAGGCCTGCTTCGTCCCGGGCGCGAAGTCGAGCGGCACGCCCTTCATGTAGCGGATCATCTGCTGCGGCGTCGGCGGCGCGTCGAGCTTCAGCGCCGTCCGGATGCGCGGCCCCCAGCCCGACGGGTCGCCGCTCTCCTTGCGGTCCCAGCCGCCGGTGTGGTGCAGGCACATCTGCACGGTGATCTCGGCGAGCCGCGGGTCCTCCCGGTGGCCGGGCGGCGGCGGCAGGTCGCGGAACCACGAGAACACGCGGTCGGACAGCTTGACCCGGCCTTCCTCGACGAGCTTGAGGATGGTCTGCGCGGTGAGGACCTTCGACACGCTGGCGAGCGCGACGAACGTGTCGGGGCGCATCGGCGTGCGCGCCTGCAGGTCGGCGTTGCCGTAGCCGCGCGCCAGATTGAGCTTGCCTTCGTGCGCGATCGCGATCGCCGCGCCCGGGATGCCGTGCGCGTGCAGGACCGGCGTGACGATGCCGTCGAGCGCGTCGAGCCCCGGCAGCGCGCGTCCGGAGACGGGCACGCCGCCCGTCCCTGCCGCCGGCGCGGCGCTACCGCCCTCGGGCCGCACGCGGCCCTGCGCGAACGCCGGTGCGGCGGCCAGCGCCAGCGGCGCAGCGGCGCGCCCCCATCAGTGCGATTGCGGAACGGCGCGACAGCGGCACGGAACCTCTGTTGTGGTGGGATCGTCGCCGGCAGCGCCGGGCGCCACAGGCGGCTGCGGGACCGCGGCGGCTTCGCCAGCGCGCTCAGTCCTCGTCGTCGCGCACGCGCACGGCGGCCGGGACCAGGCTGTCGTCGATGACGCGCCGCTGCTTGCGCTCGATGCGCGTCACGACCTTGCTGACCTTGCCCTTGACGCGGTCGTCCGCGGCGGCCACCGGGTTGATCGAGCGGTCGCGCGGCGCAACGTTGCCGTCGCGCGACCGCCCGGCCCGCGCCGGTGCGCCTGCCCGCCCTGCCCGCCCTTGCCGCGTCGCTGCTGGCCGCCCGGCCGCCCGCGCGGCCCGCTGCGGTGCCGCGCGGCGCGCCGGGCCGTCGCCACCGCCGCGCGGCGCGCCGCCGGGTACCGTCAGCGTCGTGCGTCCGAAACGGCGTTGGCGTTGGTCGCCGGTTGCATCTCGTCGAAGTCCACGCGCGGGCGCTGCCCCCGCCGGCGCCACCGCCGCCCGCCGCGCCGCGGCCCTTGCCGTGCGGCCGCAGGCCGATGGCGTTCGCATTGGACAGCGGCTGCGTCGTCTCGAAGTCCGGGCGCGGACCGCGCGCACGCACCCGCGTTCCCCTGCGGTGCGCCGGGCATGCCGTTGCGGGGCCCGCCCTTGCCGCGGCGCTTGCCCTGCTTGCCGTGCGGGCGCGGGCCCGCCCCCGGGCGACCGCCGCCGGCACCGGGCGCCGGACGCGGCCCGCCGTCGGCCTGCCCCGGCTTGCGCGCGTGCGGCTGGCCGCCCTGCGGCTGCGCGCCCTTGGGCGGCCGCGCGCCGCCCGGCAGTCCGGCGGCCTCCATCACCGCGGTGACCTCGGCCGCCTCGAGCTCGAGCACGTCGCCGCGCTTGACCAGCGAGGGCATCGCCAGCGTGCCGTAACGCGTGCGGATCAGCCGCGACACCGGCAGGTTCAGCGCCTCGAACAGCCGGCGCACCTCGCGGTTGCGCCCTTCCTTCAGCACGACGTGGTACCAGTGGTTGGCGCCCTCCTCCTCGCCGCCGCCGTCCTCGACGCTGTCGCACTTCGCCGGGCCGTCGTCGAGCTGCACGCCGTCGAGGAGCGCCTTTCTCTGCTCGTCGGACATGCGGCCGATCACGCGCACCGCGTACTCGCGCTCGACCTCGTAGCGCGGGTGCATCAGCCGGTTGGCGAGCTCGCCGGAGTTCGTGAACAGCAGCAGCCCTTCGGTGTTGTAGTCGAGGCGGCCGACGTTGATCCACTTGCCGTTGCCGATCGACGGGAGCTTCGCGAACACGGTCGGCCGGCCCTCCGGGTCGTCGCGCGTGACGATCTCGCCGGCGGGCTTGTGGTACATGAGCACGCGCGGGCGCGGCTCGGTGAAGCGGACCTTGACGAGCTCGCCGTTGATGCGCACCTCGTCGCCCGGCCCGACCTTCTGCCCGACCTCGGCGGGCAGCTTGTTCACGGTGATCCGGCCCGCGAGGATCATCTCCTCCATCGCCCGGCGCGAGCCGAAGCCGCACGAGGCCAGCACCTTGTGCAGCCGCTGCGGCTCGCTGAAGATCTCGTCAGTGGACCGTTTGATTCGCGTCGGCGGGAGGCTCTCGCGGATCGCGTGCAGCGCCAGGTTCGGCTGCTTCATCGCTCCCGAGGAGCGGGCTCGCGAGGGCGAGTGCCGCTTCGGCGGCCTTGGTGGGGGCATCGGGCATCTCCAGGAGGTGGGAGGAGTCGAGCTCGGCGAGAGGAGGGAGTTCCGCCAGGGAGCGGAGGCCGAGATCGTCGAGGAAGGCCTTCGTCGTCGCGTAGAGCGCCGGACGACCCGGCGTCTCGCGGTGACCGACGGCCTCCACCCATTGCCGGTCCTCGAGCGTCTTGATGACGTTGGTGGACACGGCCACCCCGCGGATCGCCTCGATGTCGCCGCGGGTGACGGGTTGCTGATAGGCGATGATCGCCAGCGTTTCCATGACCGCGCGCGAGTAGCGCGGCGGCTTCTCCGGCGACAGCCGGGCCAGGTACGACTGCACGGCCGGCACGCCCTGGAAGCGCCAGCCCGAGGCGACCTGCACCAGCTCGACCTTGCGGCCGGCCCAGTCCTGCTTCAGGTCGTCCAGTATCCTGCGGACCGTGTCCGCCGGCAGCGGCGGGTCGAAGAGCTTCGCGAGCTCGCCGGCGGCGACCGGCTCGCCGGCCACCAGCAGCGCCGCTTCGAGCACGCCCTTGACCTGGTCGAGGTCGCCGACGGCGTGCGCGTCGTCGGCGGGAGCGGTGGAGTCGACGGTGTCTTCGTTCATCGGGATCGGGGGCTCGGTCATTCGTCGCCGTCCAGCGCGAACGCGGGCGCGCCGGTCAGCGTCACGTGGATCGGGGCGTACGGCTCGGTCTGCGCGATCGAGACGAGCTGCTCGCGCGCGAGCTCGAGCAGCGCGAGGAACGTCACGACGAGGTGCGGCACGTCCGCGTGCGCCGCGAACATCGCCGTGAACTCGAGGTAGCGCACCGGCTCCAGCAGCTTCAGCACGCGGCTCATCTCGCTCCTCACCGACAGCTGCTCGCGCGTGACGAGGTGGTGGCGGTTCACGCGCGCGCGCTGGATCAGCGCGGCCCACGCGGCCTTGAGGTCGTCGGGGCGGACGTCGGGCAGGCGCGCGGCCGCGACGTGGTCGATGAACACGCGCACCGTCGCGAAGTCGCGGTCGGCGAGCGGGTGCTCGTCGAGCGCGCGCGCCGCCTGCTTCATCCGCTCGTACTCGAGCAGCCGGCGCACGAGCTCGGCGCGCGGGTCCTCGGGTTCCGCGCCCGGCACCGCCGGCGGCCTGGGCAGCAGCAGGCGCGACTTGATCTCGATCAGCACCGCCGCCATCAGCAGGTACTCCGCGGCGAGCTCGAGGTGCGTCCGGCGCATCATCTCGACGTAGCCCAGGTACTGGCGCGTGAGCTCCGCCATCGGGATGTCGAGCACGTTGACGTTCTGCCGGCGGATCAGGTAGAGCAGCAGGTCGAGCGGCCCCTCGAAGGACTCGAGGAACACCTCGAGCGCCTCCGGCGGGATGTACAGGTCGTGCGGCAGCTCGGTGAACGCCTCGCCGTAGACGCGCGCGAGGGGCTTCGGCTCCGGCGACGGGTGCTCGAGGTCGAGCGCGGCGTCAGTCATACGCGATGCCCATCGCCTCGCGCACGTCGCGCATCGTCTCCTCGGCGAGCTTGCGCGCACGCTCGCAGCCGTCGGCGACGATGTTGCGCACGAGCGACGGGTCGTCGACGTACTTCTGCGCGCGCTCGATGATCGGCGCCTGCTCGCGGACGATCGCGTCGATCACCGGCTGCTTGCACTCGAGGCAGCCGATGCCGGCCGTCGTGCAGCCCTGCACGACCCACTTGCGCGTGTCGTCGTTCGAGTAGATCCGGTGCAGCGGCCACACCGGGCAGTTCTCCGGGTTGCCGGGGTCGGTGCGGCGCACGCGCGCCGGGTCCGTCTGCATCGTGCGGACCTTCTTCGCCACCTCGGCCGGGTCCTCGCGCATCAGGATCGCGTTGCCGTAGGACTTCGACATCTTCTGGCCGTCGAGCCCCGGCACCTTCGGCGTCTCGGTCAGCAGCGCCTCCGGCTCCGGCAGGATCATCCGGCGCGAGCCCTCGAGGTAGCCGAACAGGCGCTCGCGGTCGCCCAGCGCCAGGTTCTGCGTCTCGTTGAGGAGCTCCCGCGCCGCCTCCAGCGCCGCCTCGTCGCCCTTCTCCTGGAACGCCGTGCGCAGTTCGCCGTACTTGCGCGCCTTCTTCGCGCCGAGCTTCTTCATCGCGGCCTTCGCCTTCTCCTCGAAGCCCGGCTCGCGGCCGTAGATGTGGTTGAAGCGGCGCGCCATCTCGCGCACCAGCTCCACGTGCGACACCTGGTCCTCGCCGACCGGCACCATGTTCGCGCGGTAGATCAGGATGTCGGCGCCCTGCATCACCGGGTAGCCGAGAAAGCCGTACGTCGACAGGTCGCGGTCGGCGAGCTTCTGCTGCTGGTCCTTGTACGTGGGCACACGCTCGAGCCAGCCGACGGGCGTCATCATGCCGAGCAGCAGGGCGAGCTCGGCGTGCTCCATCACCTGCGACTGGATGAAGAGCGTGGCGCGCGTCGGGTCGAGCCCGGCGGCCAGCCAGTCGATCATCATCTCCCAGACCATCGGCGCGACCTGCTCGGGATTCTCGTAGTGCGTGGTCAGCGCGTGCCAGTCGGCCGCGAAGAACAGGCACTCGTACTCCTCCTGCAGGCGCACCCAGTTCTTGAGGGCGCCGTGGTAGTGGCCGATGTGCATGCGGCCCGTCGGGCGCATGCCCGACAACACGCGGTCAGCGAACATGTGTGATGAAGGTCTTGTCCGTGGCCGGCGCCCGCCACGATGGGCGCGCTACTGGCCGGTCAACGCAAACACGAGAAACGCAAACACCCGGTAGATCGGTCCCAGGACCACCCACAGCGCGCCCGGGATCACGATGAGCGCCAGGATCACGAAGAACCCGTACGGCTCCAGCCGCGCGAGCAGCAGCGCCGCGCGATTCGGCAGCAGCCCCACCGCGATGCGCCCGCCGTCGAGCGGAGGGACCGGCAGCAGGTTGAGCGCCAGCAGCGCGAGGTTGATCTTCACCCCGGCGTCCGCCATCACGTACAGGCCGTCGCTCGCCCACGGACCCGACGGCCCCGTGGCGCCGAGCAGGAAGCCCCACCCCACCGCCATCACGAAATTCGAAGCCGGTCCCGCGCCCGCCACCCACACCATGTCGCGCTTCGGGTGGCGCAGGTTGCCGAAGTTGACCGGTACCGGCTTTGCCCAGCCGAACAGGAACGGTGCCTTCAGCAGGAACAGGACCGCGGGCACCAGCACCGTGCCGACCGGGTCGATGTGCTTGACCGGATTCAGCGTGACGCGGCCCAGCATCCACGCGGTCTGGTCGCCGAAGATGCGGGCGACGTACCCGTGGGCGGCTTCGTGCAGCGTGATCGCCAAGACCACCGGTACCACCCACAGGACCGCGGTCTCGAACTGATCCATCGAACGCGCATTCTACATGAAGTCGGGGCACGGCCGCGCCGGGCGCGCCCGGGCGCTGCGTCAGCCGAGCCCAAGGCGCGCGGGATCGCCGGCGCCGACGCGCACGACCGTTCCCGGCTCCACCGCAAGGTCCACGACGGTCGTCGGGACCGTCGGGCACGGCCCGGCGTCGATCACGAGGTCGACCTGCCCCTGCAGGCGGTCGCGGATCGCCTCCGGGTCGTTCTCGGGCTGGTCCGCGCCGGGCAGGATCAGCGTCGTCGACAGGATCGGCTCGCCCAGTTCGGCCAGCAGCGCCGCGACCACCGGGTGGTCGGGCACGCGCAGGCCGACGGTGTTGCGCTTCGGGTGCTGCAGCCGGCGCGGCACTTCGCGGGTCGCGGGCAGCAGGAACGTGTACGGGCCGGGAATGGCCTGCCGCACGATGCGGAACTGCCAGTTCGACAGGCGCGCGAAGTGGCCGGCGGCCGCGAGGTCGCGGCAGACGAGCGTCAGGTAGTGCGCGTCGCCCAGGCCGCGGATCGCGCGCAGGCGCTTCGCCGCCGCCGTGTCGTCGAGGCGGCAGCCGAGCGCGTAGCTCGAGTCCGTCGGATACGCGATGACGCCGCCGTCGCGCAGGATCGCCGCCGCCTGCCGGACGAGGCGCGGCTGCGGGTTCTTCGGGTGGACGGTGAAGTACTGCGCCATGTGCGGCGGAGCGTTTCTGCCAGATATATAATGATCGCAGATTTCCTCGTTCCGGTTATAACGCGTTGAATCTGCAGCAACTGAAGTACCTGTGCGCGGTCGTCGACCACGGCCTCAACGTGTCCGCCGCCGCCGACGCGCTCTTCACGTCGCAGCCCGGGATCAGCAAGCAGGTACGCCAGCTCGAGGACGAGCTCGGGCTGACCGTCTTCGTCCGGCAGGGCAAGCGCCTCACGGCGCTGACGCCGGCCGGCACGATCGTCGTCGCGACGGCGCGCCGCGCGCTGCGCGAGATCGCGAACATGAAGCGCGTCGCCGACGAGTACCGCGGCGAGGACGCCGGGACGCTCGCCATCGCCACCACGCACACGCAGGCGCGCTACGTGCTGCCGCAGGTGCTGCGCGAGTTCGCGACGCGCTACCCGAAGGTGCGCGTCGTGCTGCACCAGGGCAACCCGGTGCAGGTCGCCGAGCAGACGGCGCGCGGCGACGTCGACGTGGGCATCGCGACCGAGGCGCTCGCCGACTACCCGGAGCTGGTCACGCTGCCGTGCTACCAGTGGAACCGCGTGGTGATCGTGCCGAAGCGCCATCCGCTGGCGAAGGCGAAGCCGCTGACGCTGGAGGCGCTGGCGAAGTTCCCGATCGTCACCTACGACTTCAGCTTCACCGGCCGCTCGGCCATCAACGCCGCGTTCGAGGCGAAGGGCCTCTCCCCCAACGTCGTGCTCACGGCGCTCGACTCCGACGTCATCAAGACCTACGTGGAGCTCGGCATGGGTGTGGGCATCATCGCGCAGATGGCGTACGACGCCGCGCGCGACACGGCGTTCGAGCGGCTCGACGCGGCGCACCTGTTCGCGCCGTCCACCACGCGGCTCGGCCTGCGCCACGGCGTGTTCCTGCGCGGCTACGTCTACGCGTTCATCGCGCTGTTCGCGCCGCGCTACGACCGCGCGGCGGTCGACGCGGCGCTCGAGGCCCGCGCGCCGCGATGACGGACCCGGCTCCCGCGGCGCCGCGCGCGCACGCGCGCTCGTGGCGGTTCGCCGCGCTGATGGCGTCGCTCGCGATGCTGGGGCCGTTCGCCGTCGACATGTACCTGCCCGCGTTCCCGGCGATCGGCGCCGAGTTCGGCGCGGCGCCGCTCGCGCTGCAGCAGACGCTGTCGGCGTACATGTTCGCCTACGCGTTCATGATGCTGTGGCACGGCGCGCTGTCGGACGCGCTCGGGCGGCGGCCCGTCATCCTCGCCGGCCTGACCGTGTTCGCGCTCGGCACGCTGGGCTGCGCGATCGCCGGCAACATCGAGTCGCTGTGGCTCTTCCGCCTGCTGCAGGGACTCTCGGCCGGCGCCGGGCTGGTCGTCGGTCGCGCGATCGTCCGCGACCGCTTCAGCGGCCCCGAGGCGCAGCGGATGATGTCGCAGATCACGCTGGTGTTCGGGATCGGGCCGGCGCTCGCGCCCATCGTCGGCGGTGTGCTGTTGAACCTCGTCGGCTGGCGATCGATCTTCTGGGCGATGCTCGGGTGGACGATCGTGATGCTCGCACTGTCGCTGCGCCTGCTGCCCGAGACGCTGCCGGCCGCGCACCGGCACCCGCTCCACCCGCGCGCGCTGTGGCGCAACTACCGCGCGGTCATCGCGCGGCGGGAGTTCCTGCTGCTCGCGCTGGTGCCCGCGCTCAACTTCTGCGCATTCTTCCTGTACATCGCGGCGGCGCCCGCGTTCCTGGTCGGGCTGCTCGGCGTGTCGACGATGGGCTTCGCGTGGCTGTTCGTGCCGATGATCGGCGGCATCATGACCGGCGCGCTGGTGTCGGGCCGGCTCGCGGGGCGCCTGTCGCCGCAGCGGACGGTGCGCCTGGGCTACCAGGTCCTGGCGGTCGGCGTCGCGGCGAACCTCGCGATCTCCGCGCTCCTGCCGCCGCTCGTCGCGTGGAACGTGCTGCCGATCTTCGTCTACACGATCGGCTCGGCGATCGTGATGCCGAGCGCCACGCTGCTGCTCCTCGACCTGTTCCCGACGATGCGCGGCATGGCGTCGTCGCTGCAGGGTTTCGTCCAGTTCGCGCTGGGCGGCGCCGTCGCGGGTACGATAGCGCCGCTGCTCGCGACGTCGCTGCCCGTCCTCGCACTGGGGATGGCCGCGTTCACCGCCGCGAGCTTCGCGGTCTGGAGCCTGTACGGCCACCGCACCCGCTCGCTGCCGAAGGAAAGTCCGCCATGATCCGCCGTACGCTCGCCGCCGCCGCCCTCGCCCTGTCCTCCGCGCTGCCCGTGGCTGCCGCCGAACTGCCGACCGTGACGCTGACGATCGGCACGCACAAGCTGGTCGCCGAGGTCGTCACGACGGTCGAGCAGCGCGCGACCGGCCTCATGAACCGCTTCAGCCTGAAGCCCGACCACGGCATGCTGTTCGTGTTCGGCCGGCCGGCCCCGCAGGGCTTCTGGATGAAGAACACGTACATCCCGCTGTCGATCGCGTTCCTCGACGCCGATGGGCGCATTCTCAACATCGAGGACATGCGGCCGCAGTCCGAGGAGACGCACTGGTCGAAGGGCCCGGCGCTGTACGCGGTCGAGATGAAGAAGGGCTGGTTCGCCGAGCGCGGCATCGGGCCCGGTGCGGTCGTGGCGGGAATGCCACGGGTCAAGGCGGACCCCTGAAAGCTCCGTTAGCGCCTGCGCATCCGCGCGCAGTGCGTTGATCCGCGAGGGCTGGCGCCCCCGTCGGCGTCATTCGCTTGTCATAGCCGGCCGGACACGGGCCGCGGCGCGCCGAACCCGGCCGCAACCGCCCGTCGGACGGCTGTGCGCTACATTTTGACGATGACGATAATGGCGCCGTCCACGTCAGGGAGGACGTCGCGATGATCCACTTCGACGACCGCGCGCCGCGGCACCGCAGGATGTCCGTCCGTCCGTGCGTGCGCCCCTCGACACCCGGGAGCCCCGGGCACATCGCGTTGCCGCACGCGCTGCGCATCGCCTCCGGCGAACCGCGCCCCGAACACACGGTGCGCGCACTGCTCGAGCGCTGCCGGTTCGACAGCGCGTCGTACTTCGTCACGCGCAGCGGCGACGGCGCGGTCAGCGGCGAACTCGGCTGGAGCACGCTGCCCGACCACTGGGTCGACCGCTATCGCCGCGCGAACTTCGTCGCGATCGACCCGCGGCTCGCGCCGAGGCGGGGACAGGTCGCGCCGTGGCTGTGGGACGCGGCGAGCCTTGCGGCGGGCGGCGCGGTGCAGCGGTTCCTGGCGGAGGCCGCCGCGGTCGGCGTCCGCAGCGGGGTCGTCGTCTCGCTGACCGACGGCGAGCTCAACCGCGTGACGGTGACCTTCGACAGCGCGACGAGCCCCGTCGACGCGGCGCGGCGCGAGGCCATCGCGGCCGGGCTGGGCGACCTCGTGCTGTTCGCGATCGCACTGCACGAGTTCGTCCTCGAGTGGCGCGCCTCGGGCGCCGCGGGCCGGCCGCCGGCGGCGCCGGCGCTCACGCTGCGCGAGCGCGACTGCCTCGAACTCGCGGCGCGCGGGATGACCAGCGCCGACATCGGCACCAAGCTGTGCGTCGCGGAACGCACCGTCAACTTCCACTTCTCCAACATCAAGACCAAGCTCGGCGCGATGAACCGCCCCGAGGCAATCGCGCGCGGGATCGCGCTGGGGCTGGTGTCGTACCGCGGGACGGAGCGGTGAGGCCGGGGTCCATCCTTTGGTAGCGGCGCGACCGGAAATTGGGGTCAGAGCTGTAATACTGCCGGGCGCCAGGCGCGCGAGGCCTTCGAGGTCGTGGGCGCCGTAGGCGACGGCCAGCGACGACGTGCCGGCATTGCGCGCGAGTTCGAGGTCGTGCGTCGTGTCCCCGATCATCAGCGTCTCCTCCGGCGCGACCGCGAGGCGGTCCATCAGGTGCAGCAACATGTCCGGGTTCGGCTTCGGGAAGCCCTCGTCGGCGCAGCGCGTCGCGTGGAAGCGCCGCGCCAGGCCGCTGCGCGCGAGCACGCGGGAGAGCCCCATCCGCGACTTGCCCGTCGCGATCGCGAGCAGGTAGCCCGCGGCCTCGAGTTCCGACAGCAGCGCGCTCGCGCCGGCGAACAGCGGGATGTCGTCCTCGCGCGCGAGGTAGTGGCGGCGGTAGAGCACCGTGAGCTCGGAGTAGCGCGACTGCGGCAGCCCCGGCGCGACCAGCGACAGGGCATCGGTGAGGCCCAGCCCGATCACGTAGCGCGCCGTCGCGTCGTCGGGCACCGGTTCGCCCAGGTCGCGGCAGGCGGACTGGATCGCCTCCGCGATGACCGTCGTCGAGTCCGACAGCGTGCCGTCCCAGTCGAACACGAGCAGCCGGAAACGGCGCTGGTCGAGGTCGCGCATCATTGGGGTCTGACCCTTAACATGAACCAGAGTGCACGTTGAGGGTCAGACCCCCGAGCCGCTCGAGGCAGCCGGCGAGGTCGGGCGGCAGGGGTGCCTCGAACGCCACGCGCTCGCCGCTGACCGGATGGGTGAACGCAAGACGCTGCGCGTGCAGGAACATGCGCTTCAGGCCCTCCTTCGCAAGCGCCTTGTTCCACGCGAAGTCGCCGTACTTGTCGTCGCCGGCGAGAGGAAACCCGAGGTGCGCGAGGTGCACGCGGATCTGGTGCGTGCGGCCGGTGCCGAGCTCGGCCTCGAGCAGCGCCAGCGGCGGATCGCGGTCGAACCACGTGGACACGCGCCGGAACGTCGTCTCCGAGGCGGCGCCTTCGGCGTGGTCGACGCGCACGCGCCGCTCGCCTTCGCGGGTCGCGTACTTCGTCAGCGCGAGCCGCACGCGCCGCTTCTCGTCGCGCCAGCGGCCGCGCACCAGCACGAGGTAGCGCTTGTCGAACCCGCCTGCGCGCAGCTCTTCGTGCAGCGCGACCAGCGCCGCGCGCTTCTTCGCGAGCAGCATCACGCCCGACGTGTCGCGGTCGAGCCGGTGCACGAGCTCCAGGAAGCGCGCGTCCGGACGCGCGGCGCGCATCTGCTCGATGAGACCGGCGGCGATCCCGCTGCCGCCGTGTACCGCCAGCCCGGCAGGCTTGTCGACGACAATCAGCGCGTCGTCCTCGAACAGGATCGGGACCCGGACCGCCGGAACGGGCCGTCGCGCCGCCGCCCCGGCCGGCGCGGCCGTCGGCCCGGCGGTCCGCACCGGCGGGATTCGCACCACGTCGCCCAAGGCCAGCCGGGCGTCCGGCCCGACCCGGCCCTTGTTCACGCGGACCTCCCCGCTGCGCAAGATCCGGTAGATGTGGCTCTTCGGCACCCCCTTCAGCACGCGGGTGAGGAAATTGTCGACGCGCTGCCCCGCCGCCTCGTCCCCGACCGTGAGCCAACTCACAGAATCCTTGCTTAACTCGTTCATTCCAATATAATTGTGCCCGAACCACGCTTGGCGAGCGCGCAACGCGCCGAACTTCCACCGGCCGCCGGTCCCAACCGCCGGCCCGTCGAACGATACCGCGTTGCAACGGTTGCGCCTCGCATGGTCCCGCCCGTGGTCGCCATGGGCGGGGACCCCCGGCTTCAGTCGCTCGCCGGGCGGGGGCCTCCCCCGCGCAAGTAGCGATGGTTAAGGATGAGCGCAGTCTCCGCACCCGGCAGCGGCCGGTTCGAAGCGGCGCATTGCGCGGCGCCAAAAGCGAGATTTTCCGTAACCGGCCGCCCGAACGTGGCGGCGCCTGCGAATTGCAGGTGCCGGCCGGGCAGCCGGTGGTTCCACCGCTTGTTCGCAAAGCGAAGACCGGGCAACACGACGAGAGCCGACCTCCCCGCCACCCGCGGGGACCGAACCGAATGCCGACCGCCTCACCGCCCTCGCGCACCGCTCCCGCCCGCCGGCGCTCCCCAGCGCCTGCCCGCCCGTTCTCGCCCGCGACCGCCGCCCGTTAGCGCTTGACCGCCGCGTTCGCGCGGCGCGTCGTGCTTCGCCTCCGCCTGTCCGCGGCGCCTGCGCCGAGGATCGTTCATGAAACGCATGCTGTTCAACGCCACCCAGGCGGAGGAACTCCGGGTGGCCATCGTCGATGGCCAGAAGCTCATCGACCTCGACATCGAGTCGGCCGCCAAGGAGCAACGCAAGAGCAACATCTACAAGGCGGTCATCACGCGCGTCGAGCCGTCGCTCGAGGCCTGCTTCGTCGACTACGGCACCGACCGCCACGGCTTCCTGCCGTTCAAGGAGATCGCGCGCGAGTACCTGCGCGACGGCGACGGCAAGGGCCGGATGCAGGACCAGCTCCGGGAAGGCCAGGAACTGATCGTCCAGGTCGACAAGGACGAGCGCGGCAACAAGGGCGCCGCGCTGACGACCTACATCTCGCTCGCCGGCCGCTACCTGGTGCTGATGCCCAACAACCCGCGCGGCGGCGGCGTGTCGCGGCGGGTCGAAGGCGAGGAGCGCAACGAGCTGCGCGACGCGATCAGCGGCCTCGAAGTGCCGCAGGGCATGAGCGTGATCGCGCGCACCGCCGGCATCGGCCGCACCACCGAAGAGCTGCAGTGGGACCTGAACTACCTGATGCAGCTGTGGCGCGCCGTCGAGGACGCCGCGAAGATGCAGCCGGGCGCGTACCTGATCTACCAGGAGTCGAGCCTCGTCATCCGCGCGATCCGCGACTACTTCCACCCGGACATCGGCGAGCTCCTGATCGACACCGAGGCGATCTACGAGCAGGCGCAGCAGTTCATGAGCCACGTGATGCCGGCCAACGTGAACCGCGTCAAGCTCTACAAGGACGACGTCCCGCTGTTCTCGCGCTTCCAGATCGAGCACCAGATCGAGACCGCGTACGCGCGGCAGGTGCCGCTGCCGTCGGGCGGCGCGATCGTGATCGACCACACCGAGGCGCTCGTCTCGGTCGACGTCAACTCCGCGCGCGCGACCAAGGGCGCCGACATCGAGACCACCGCGTTCAACACGAACTGCGAGGCCGCCGACGAGATCGCCCGCCAGCTGCGGCTGCGCGACCTGGGCGGCCTCATCGTGATCGACTTCATCGACATGGAGAGCGCCAAGAACCAGCGCGAGGTCGAGACACGGCTGCGCGACGCGCTGCGCTACGACCGCGCCCGCGTGCAGCTCGGCAAGATCTCCCGCTTCGGCCTGATGGAGCTCTCCCGCCAGCGGCTGCGCCCGGCGCTCGCGGAGTCCGCGTACATCCCGTGCCCGCGCTGCCACGGCATCGGCCACATCCGCGGCACCGAGTCGACCGCGCTGCACATCCTGCGGATCGTGCAGGAGGAGGCGATGAAGGACAACACCGCGCAGGTGGTCGCGCAGGTGCCGGTCGACGTCGCGACGTTCCTGTTGAACGAGAAGCGCACCGACGTGCTGACGATCGAGACGCGCTTCAAGGTCAACGTGCTGCTGGTGCCGAACCGCCACCTCGAGACGCCGAACTACAGCATCGAGCGCCTGCGCCACGACGACTTGAACCAGTCCGAGCCGCTGCCGCCGTCGTTCGAGATGGTGAAGGAGCCCGAGAAGATCGACCCTGCGCAGCAGCTGAAGGAAGACGCGAACGCGCCGCGCCAGGAGGCCGTCGTCAAGGGCATCACGCCGGCGCAGCCGGCACCGGTGCCCGTCGAGAAGCCGGCGGCGCCGCTGCCGGCCGCGGAGCCGGCGCCGTCGGGCGGATCGTGGTTCACCCGGGTCATGGGCTGGTTCCGGACGAAGCCCGAGACCCCAGCGCCCGCGCCTGCGCCGGGTGCGCGCGACGCGCGCG
>JBGAMF010000014.1:0-56756 GCA_044223185.1 Casimicrobiaceae bacterium
CAGGTCGACGCTGAAGGCGGCTACACGCGCCTCGAGCTGCCGGCGACGGCGACCGGCCGCGACGGCGCCACGCTTGGCGGCGCCGCGCGCGCCAAGCGCGTGTGGTTCCGGCTGGGCGACGCGCTGGTGCCCGCGTACTACGTCGAGGTGCGCGTGCGCGACGGGCAGGACCGCAAGCGCGTCGACCACTACGCGTACGTCGTGTCCGCCGCCGACGGGTCGCTGCTGTTCCGCAAGAGCCAGGTCGCGCACGCGGCGTACGGCTACCGCGTGTTCGCCGAGCCGCAGGCGCCGTACCTGCCCTTCCCGACGCCGTCCGGCCGCAACGGCTTCCCGCACCCGACCGGCACCCCCAACGGCTACCAGGGTCCGACGGTGCCGCCCAACCTCGTCACGCTGGAGAACCTGCCGTTCTCGCGCAACGACCCCTGGCTGCCGCCCGGCGCGACGAAGACCTCGGGCAACAACGTCGAGGTGTACGCCGACCTCGTGGCGCCGGAGCTGCTGGGCCCGGTCGATCCCAGCGAGTGCACCCTCGCCGCGCCGCTGAACGGCGACCTGCACGCGTGCACGAGCGGCCCGAACACGTTCGACTACACGGTCGACTTCGCGCAGGACCCGCAGGCGAACCGCGCGCAGGTCATGGCCGGGCTGACGCACCTCTTCTACCTGATCAACTGGCTGCACGACTGGTACTACGACGCCGGGTTCGACGAGGCGTCCGGCAACGCGCAGGCGAGCAACTACGGCCGCGGCGGCCTGCAGAACGACAACATCGTCGCCGTCGCGCACGACTACACCGACGTCGGCAATGCGTACATGTCGACGCCGGCCGACGGGCTGCACCCCGAGATGCACAACTTCCTGTGGCCGGTCGAGGCCGCGCTGTCGAAGGTGCTCGCGCCGGCCGCGATCGCCGGCACCAAGTCGTTCGGCCCGGCCGACTTCGGTGCGCAGAACTTCGACGTCACGGGCGCCGTCGTCCAGGCGCGGGACGCCGCCGACGCGACCGGGCCGACGACGTCCGACGGCTGCACGGCGTTCACCAACGCCGCCGCGGTCGCCGGGAAGATCGCGCTCGTCGACCGCGGCACGTGCACGTTCGCGGTGAAGGCGAAGAACGCGCAGGACGCCGGCGTGGCCGCGCTGGTCATCGCCAACAACGTCGCCGGCAGCCTGTCGATGACCGGCGACGACCCGACGATCACGATTCCCGTCGTCTCGGTCACGCTGGCCGACGGCAGCGCGATCAAGGCGCAACTCGCCGCCACCACCGTGACGATGCGGATCGCGCAGAACCTCGGCGTCTGGCGCGATGGCGCGCTCGACACGCTGGTCGTCGCGCACGAGTGGGGGCACTACATCAGCGGGCGCCTGGTCGGCAACGCGAACGGCCTCAACGCGCAGCAGGCGTACAGCCTGGGCGAGGGCTGGGCCGACTTCCACCAGCTGCTGCTGCTGGTCAAGGACGCCGACCGCGCCCTGCCGGGCAACGCGGGCTTCAACGGCACGTACGCGAGCAACACGTGGCTGCTCGGCGGCCCCGACTTCGCGCCCGACGCCGTGAACAACGCCTACTACTACGGCGACCGGCGCTACCCGTACTCGCGCGACATGACGAAGAACCCGCTCACGTTCCGGCACGTCGCCAACGGCGCGGCGCTGCCGCCGGCGCCGGCACCCTCGTTGCTGTACTCGGCGCCGGACAACGCCGAGGAGCACAACGCCGGCGAGGTGTGGGGCTCGGTGCTCTGGGAGTGCTACAGCAACCTGCTGAACGACACCGGGCGGCTCACGTTCGGCGAGGCGCAGAACCGGATGAAGCGGTACCTCGTCGGCGCGTACAAGATGACGCCCGTCGACCCGACGTTCGTGACGGCGCGCGACGCGCTGCTCGCGTTCGTGAAGTCGCAGGACGTGCAGGACCACGACCTGTGCCTGCACGGCTTCGCCAAGCGCGGCCTCGGCGTGGGCGCGGTCGCCGCGGGGCCGTTCTCGCAGACGAACGCCGGCGTTGTCGAGAGCTACCGGACGGTGAAACCCGCGGGCGGCACGACGCGCAGCGCCGTCGAGTACCACCACGCGGGGTTCGACCACTACTTCGTGACCGACATCCCCGACGAGATCGCGAAGCTCGACAACGGCACGTTCGCCGGCTGGTCGCGCACGGGCCAGACGTTCCCGGTCTACGCCGGCCTGCCCGCCGGGGTCATGGGCGTGTGCCGGTTCTTCAGCACGGCGTTCGGCGAGAAGAGCTCGCACTTCTACACGCCGGACCCGAACGAGTGCGCCGCCGTCAAGCAGAACAAGGACTGGCTGTTCGAGGCGACCGTGTTCGGCGTGCTGGCGCCGGGGCCCGACGGCGGCTGCCCGACGGGCACGAATCCGATCTACCGGATGTACAACAACGGGCAGGGCGGCTCGCCCAACCACCGCTACACGCCGAGCATGGCCATCCGCACGCAGATGCTCGCGCAGGGGTGGATTCCCGAAGGCTACGGGCCGGTCGGCGTCGTCATGTGCGCGCCGGCGTGAGCCGGCGCCGCGTTTACCGAGCCTGGCTCGGTTTCCGTCAGGGCCGCAGCGTCGGGAACCATAGCAGGCGCACGAACTGCGCCCGCACGCACAGCTCGAGCACCTGCTTCACGGCGGCGAAAGGCCGGTCCGGAAACGCCGCTGCGAGTTCGCCGGCGGCGAACGCCGCTGCACGCGCCTCGATCCAGCGCAGCATCGAAACTCCGCCCGGCGCCAGCTCGACCTGCAGAACCGGATGTTCGAGCCTGCGGGTGACGGCGACGAGGAAGCCGACCGGTGTCGCGCCGCCGGCGCCCGGCAAGCCGATCTCGACCCGCGTGTGCGGCGTGCGCAGGAAGCGGCTCGCGGGCGACACGTGCAGGGGGCGAAAGCCGACCTGCGCCCGCGCGCCCAGCACGTCGTCGGGCGTGAGGCGGCGCACCGCCTCGGGCAGCGAAGCCAGAAGCTCCGCGACGTGCGCCCGCGTCCCGGCGTCGCGCTCCTCGTCGCCGAAACCGCACACCAGCGGCTGCCGCCAGCGGGGATCCTGCAGCAGCAGGAAACGCAGCTGATCGAGCACGCAGCGCACCGCGTTGTGCGCATCGGAGAGAAGGCTGACAGACAGCGAGCCCTCGCCCTCGGTGAAGTGCCAGGTGCCGCGCGGCAGGAACAGGACGGATCCCGGCAGCATCTCGGCCACTTCGAAGTGCGCCTTCGCCGGATCGGGGAAGCCGTCGCCCGCCATCGAGAAGAGTTCGTCGAACGGCGCGGTGCCCGGGATGTACTGCCCATAGGTGTTGCCGGGCACCGCGGGCTCGGTCGAGTAGTGGAACCGCTTGCTCCCCGCGAGCTGCACGGAGATGAGGTCGCTGTTGTCGAAGTGACAGACGAGGCCGTCGTCGCCGGAGGAGGCGAACGCGATCATTGCCATCGTGCCCGGGAGCAGGCCGAGCTCCCGTTCCAGCTGGCGCAGGAACGGCTGGGCGTTGGGCAGGACGCTGGCGAGCCCCACGAAGTTGACGGTGAGGCCCATGTCCAGCAGGCCCACGGCGTCGCCGCCCTGCGGCAGGAACGTCAGGCGGTCGCTGTGGCCGTGCGTGAAGCGCAGCGGGCCCTGGTACCGCTGCGCGAGCTCGGTCGCGCTGGCGAGCATCGGGTCGCGCAGCGTCATCGGCAGCCGGTCGCGCGGCCCGTGCACCTGCATCGGACGCGACGGCCAGCATTCCCGGAGAAAGGACCGCGCCGCGACCGGTGCGAACAACGCACTTAGCAGCGGATGCGTCGATTCGGGCATCGCGCAGCCTCCCCGCAAGCGGTGGCGGCGGCCATTCTGGCCCGGTGCCGGTGGCAATGCAAATGCACGCCGCCGCCGGCGTCGGCGGGACGTCGCCGGCTTCCTTCCGGCTCCGCGCCGCCGTTCGTGGCCGCCCGGCGTCCGCGCGCGTCGAATCCCGCGGCGCTTAAGGTGCGGTTAAGCGGCCGTCCCTAAATTGCGTCGTGCGGGCCCCAACGCGGGCCTCTTCCACAGAGGAGAGCACGATGCATCTTTCCAAAGTCACGTACGCGCTGGTCGCCGCCGGCCTGATCGGCGGTGTCGCGACCTTCTACCACCAGCTCGACGGCTCGCCGGTCGGCGCGGCGATCGCGGCCACGCAGCCGTCGACGCTGCCCGCCGTCGCACCGTCCGCCGCCGCCAACCTGCCGGACTTCACCGCGCTGGTCGACCGCGTCGGGCCGGCCGTCGTCAACATCAGCGTCGTCCACGGCAAGGGCAAGGGCGGCGCCGACCTCGAGGACATGGACGAGGACAGCCCGTACTACGAGTTCTTCAAGCGCTTCGGCGGCGTGCCGAACGGCCCGGGCATGCGCCCGCAGCAGCCGTCGCAGGGCATGGGCTCCGGCTTCGTCGTGAGTCCGGACGGCTACATCGTCACCAACGCGCACGTCGTCGACGGCGCGACCGAGGTGACGGTGAAGCTCACCGACCGCCGCGAGTTCACCGCGAAGGTCGTCGGCGCCGACAAGCGCACCGACATCGCGCTCATCAAGATCGACGCGAAGGGCCTGCCGGCGCTCGACCTCTCGGCCAAGCCCGCGGTCAAGCGCGGCGAGTGGGTCGTCGCGATCGGCTCGCCGTTCGGTTTCGAGAGCAGCGTGTCCGCCGGCGTGGTGAGCGGCCTGCACCGCGCGCTGCCGAACGGCCAGATGGTGCCGTTCATCCAGACCGACGTCGCGGTCAACCCCGGCAACTCGGGCGGCCCGCTGCTCAACGCGGCCGGGCAGGTCGTCGGCGTCAACGCGCAGATCTACAGCCGCTCCGGCGGCTACATGGGACTGTCGTTCGCGATTCCCGCCGAGGTCGCCGCCAAGGTCGCCGACCAGCTGAAGACGCACGGCAAGGTGCAGCACGGGCGCCTCGGCATCGGCATCCAGCCGCTCGACCAGAACCTCGCGCAGAGCTTCGGGCTCGCCGACGCGAACGGCGCGCTGGTCGGGACCGTCGAAAAGGACAGCCCTGCGGCGAAGGCCGGCTTCAAGGCGGGCGACGTGATTCGCAGGATCGACGGCACGACGGTGACGGACAGCACGGACGTCACCAGCCGCATCGGCAACACGGCGCCGGGCACGACGATCAAGGTCGAGGTGTGGCGCGACGGCAAGCCGGTCGAGCTCGCCGCGACCGTCGGCACGCTCGACGACGGCAAGGTCGCGAAGGCGGCCGACGCCGACGAGCCGAAGGGCAAGCTCGGCGTGGCCGTGCGGCCGCTGACGCCGGACGAGCAGAAGGCCGGCGGCAAGTCGGGCCTCGTCGTCGAGAAGGCGGGCGGCGCGGCGGCGAAGGCCGGCGTGCAGCCGGGCGACGTGATCGTCGGCGTGGGCTCGACCAGGGTGACGACGGTCGACGAGCTGCGCGCGCAGGTCGACAAGTCCGGCAAGACGGTGGCCCTACTGATCGAGCGGCAGGGCCGCCAGATCTTCGTGCCCGTCAAGGTAGGCTGACGTTTGCGGCCGGCGCGCGCCGCGCCCAGCGACCTGTCGCAACACAGCGCGCGTGGCCGAAGGCCGCGGGAGGATCCCGCGGCCTTCTTTTTTTTCGAGCGGGCCGCCCGCTATAATCCGCCGGGCACGTTCCGCCGGAGCGTGGTCGAAGCCAACGCTCGTGGAGGCGGCAGCGTGTCAGTCCCTCGGAGGGTCCTTGCCCGCGCCGCTGCGGCCGCAACGCTGTGCGCCCTGCCCTTCGCTGCCGCTGCCGCCGACGACGCGAGCTTCGACGTGTCGGCGGGCTACGGCGACGACGTAGAGGTGCTCGCCCTCATGGTCACGTTCGACCGCGCACGGCCGCTGCTCGAGCGCCCGACGTGGCGGCTCACCGCGCAGTACGAGTTCGGCGCCACCGTCTTCCACGGCACGCGCACCGACATCGGCGGCTACCGGACGATCGCCGGGTTCGGCGCCACGCCGGTGCTGCGCGCCGAGTGGCCGGCGGAGCGCTGGCCGGTGTTCGTCGAGGCGGGCCTGGGCGCGATGCTGATCACGCACACCAAGCTGCAGCTCGACCACCAGTTCAGCACGGCGTTCCAGTTCAACCAGATCGCTGGCGTCGGCACGCGGTTCGGCGACCGCAGCCAGTACGAGCTCGCGCTGCGGCTGCAGCACATGTCGAACGCCAACATCAAGGGCCCGAACAACGGCCTGACGTGGGGCGCGCTGCGCTTCGCCTGGAAGTTCTAGAGTCGCGCGCCGGCGCGACTAGTGCCGCAGCGCGTCGATCCCGCGGGCGATGCCGGACAGCGTCAGCGGGAACATCCGCGGCCCCAGCTTCTGCAGGATCATCTGCGTCGACCGCGTGTACTCCCACGCGCGCTCAGGCTCCGGGTTCCACCACGCGACGCGGCGGAAGTGCTCGAAGACGCGCGTCAGCCACACGATGCCCGGCTCGTCGTTCGTGTACTCGACGCTGCCGCCGCGCTCGACCAGCTCGTACGGGCTCATCGCCGCGTCGCCGACGAAGATCGCCTTCCAGTCCGGGCCGTACGTGCGGAGGAGCTCGAGCGTGTCGAAGCGCTCGTTGCGACGGCGCAGGTTGTCGCGCCACACGTAGTCGTAGACGCAGTTGTGGAAGTAGAAGTGCTCGAGGTGGCGGAACTCGGCCTTCGCCGCCGAGAAGAGCTCCTCGCAGATCCGCACGTGCGGGTCCATCGAGCCGCCGATGTCGAGGAACAGCAGCACCTTGACCCGGTTGCGCCGCTCGGGCTGCAGCCTCACGTCGAGCCAGCCCGCGTTGCGCGCCGTGCCCTCGATGGTGCCGGGGAGGTCGAGCTCCTCCGGCACGCCCTCGCGCGCGAACCGGCGCAGCCGCCGCAGCGCGACCTTGATGTTGCGCGTGTTGAGCTCGACGTCGCCGTCGAGGTTGCGGAACGTGCGCTCGTCCCACACCTTGACCGCGCTCCGCGAGCCGCCCTCGGGCCCGATGCGGATGCCTTCGGGGTTGTAGCCGTAGGCGCCGAACGGGCTGGTGCCCCCGGTGCCGATCCACTTGCTGCCGCCCTGGTGCCGGCCGCGCTGCTCCTCCAGGCGCTTCTTCAGCGTCTCCATCAGCTTGTCCCAGCCGCCCAGCGCCTCGACGAGCTTGCGGTCCTCGTCGGACAGCGTGCGCTGGAACTCCCGCTTGAGCCACGCCTCGGGAATGTCCGCCCGGATGTCGAAGATCGCGTTCACGCCCTTGAAGTACGACCCGAACGCGAGGTCGAAGCGGTCGAAGTGCTGCTCGTCCTTGACGAAGCACGCGCGCGACAGCGCGTAGAAGTCGTCGATCGACAGCGACACCACGCGCTTCTCCAGCGCCTCCAGCAGCGTCAGCAGCTCGCGCGTCGACACCGGCAGCCGGTGCGCCTTGAGGTGCAGGAAGAACCCGGTCAGCATGGGAAGCGAGTGTACGCCGGCGCGGCGGCGGCGCGCTGCAGGGGCGCCGGCCCGGCGCCGGCGCGCGATCGCCTATATTAGCGGCTGGCGGGCGCGCCCGGCGCGCGCCTCCCCGACACGACCACCGCGAGTCCTCCATGAAAGTCTGCATCTACGGCGCCGGCGCCATCGGCGGCTTCCTCGGAGCGCGCCTCGGCGCGCAGGGCCACGCGGTATCCGCCGTCGCGCGCGGCGGCACGCTGGCGGCGCTCGCTGCGGACGGCCTGCGCCTGCAGCTCGCCGACCGCGAAGTGCGCGCGCCCGTCGTGGCCGCGGAGGATCCCGCGCGCCTCGGGCCGCAGGACCTCGTCGTGATCGCGGTCAAGACGCCGGCGCTGCCGGCCGTGGCCGCGCGCATCGCGCCGCTCATCGGCCCGGACACGACGGTGCTGACCGCGATGAACGGCGTGCCGTGGTGGTTCTTCTCCGGCATGCCCGGTCCGCACGCGGGCCGGCGGCTCGCCTGCCTCGACCCGGACGGCGCGATCGCCCGTGCGATCCCCGTCGCGCACGTCGTCGGCGGCGTCGTGCACAGGTCGTGCAAGACGCCCGCGCCGGGCGTCGTGCGGCACGTGATGGGACACGGGCTCATCGTCGGCGAGCCGGCGGGCGGCGCATCCGCGCGCACGACGGCGCTGGCCGCCGCGCTCGGTGCCGCGGGCTTCGAGTGCCGCGTGTCGTCGCGGATCCAGCAGGACGTCTGGTACAAGCTGTGGGGCAACATGACGATGAACCCGGTGTCGGCGCTCACCGGCGCGACCGTCGACCGCATCCTCGACGACCCGCTCGCGAACGGCTTCTGCCAGAACGTGATGCGCGAGGCCAAGGCGATCGGCGCGGCGATCGGCTGCCCGATCGAGCAGACGGTCGAGGACCGCAACGCCGTGACACGCAAGCTCGGGGCGTTCAAGACGTCGATGCTGCAGGACGTCGAGGCCGGCAAGCCGCTCGAGATCGACGCGCTGCTGACCGTGGTCCGCGAGATCGCCGGGCACGCGGGCGTCGCGGCGCCGAATCTCGACGCGCTGCTCGGCGTGACGCGGGTGTTCGCGCGGGTGCACGGGCTCTATCCGCAGGCGTGAGGGGGCATCGCCCCTCACCACGGCCCTCTCCCCGCGCGCGCGGAGAGGGGGGATTGGCCGCCGGCAGGCGCCGAAGCGCTCCCTCTCCCGCTTGCGGGACAGGGTCGGGGTGAGGGCGACTCCTGCTACTTCCTGATCGGGCAGCGCTGCTCCGCAGCGCTCGTCCAGCGGATCAGCGCGACCCCCTGGTGCTCCCAGAGCTGGCGGTTGCCGCCCTGGTAGCGCGCGCCGCTGCCGGAGGGCGCCGCGTACATGAGCTGCGTCGCGCCGGCGTACTCGACGATCGCCGTCGGCGGGTCGGTGGCGAAGTAGTCCGCGGAGGCCTCGCGCGCCGGCGTGCCCGGGCACTCGTAGCGCGCCGAGCCGACGGGATCGACCAGCCGGTAGCGCGCCTGCAGTCCGGCGATGCGCATGCGGTAGGACCGCTCGACGCACGCCGGCACGTCCGCCTGCTTCCAGCAGTCGTTGCGGCCCTTGATCCAGCCACGCTGCTCGGCCGCGAGCGCCTGCGCATCCGCGCGGGTCGCCTTCGCCGTCGCCGCCGCGTAAACCTCGGCCATCTGCCGGTCGAGCGCCGCGAGCTTGGCGTCGGCGCAGATGCGCTGCTCGACGCTGCTCGCGAGCTTCTGCGCGCAGTCGAACGACGGCCCCGTCTGCGCGTTCGCGCCGTGGGCGAGCGCGGCCAGCACGCCGGTAATCAGTATGCCTGCCGTCCTCATCCAGTGCCTTCCTGCCGCGGCCGCGCGAGCTGGTGCGCGAGGTGCGCCCGCACGGCCGGCCATTCGTTGTCGACGATCGAGAACACCACGGTGTCCCGTCTGACGCCGTCGGGGCCGAGCTGGTGACTGCGCAGCACGCCGTCCTGCTTCGCGCCGAGCCGCGCGATCGCCGCGCGCGACGCGTGGTTGAACCAGTGCGTGCGGAACTCGACGGCGATGCAGGCGAGCGCCTCGAACGCGTGCGTGAGCAGCAGCAGCTTGCACTCGGTGTTGAGCGCCGTGCGCTGGACGCGCGCGGCGTACCACGTGTGCCCGATCTCCAGGCGGCGATTCCGCGCGTCGACGTTGAAGTAGCGGGTGCAGCCGACGACGTCGCCGGTCGCGTTCTGGCGGACGGCGAACGGCATCGCCCCCTGGTCGTCGCGCATGGCGAGCGCGGCCGTCACGTACTCGTCCATCCGCCCGGGCGGCGCGACCGACGTGTACCACAGCCGCCACAGTTGGCCGTCCTCCGCCGCCCGGGCGAGCGCCGGCGCGTGCTCGCGGGCGAGCGGCTCGAGGGTGGCGACCGCGCCGCGCAGCGTCACGGGTTCGATGAAGCGCGTTTCCATGGGATCAGGGACGACTTTCGACCTGGCGAGCACCGGAAATTGGGGTCAGAGCTGAAATACGGCCATGCCAGGTAGCGAAGCCCGCATCTGTGGCCGTATTACAGCTCTGACCCCAATTTCCCGCGTCACCGCCCCGCCCGCGCCATGAACACGACGCGCTCGAACAGGTGCACGTCCTGCTCGTTCTTGAGCAGCGCGCCGTGCAGCGGCGGGATGAACGCCTTCCGGTCGGCGCTCTTCAGCGCCTCGGGCGGGATGTCCTCGGCCAGCAGGAGCTTCAGCCAGTCGAGGAGCTCGGACGTCGACGGCTTCTTCTTGAGTCCCGGCACCTCGCGCAGGTTGAAGAACACCTCCATCGCCTCGGCCAGCAGCGCCTTCTTCAGCCCCGGATAGTGGACGTCGACGATCCGCTCCATCGTGTCGCGGTCGGGGAAGCGGATGTAGTGGAAGAAGCAGCGGCGCAGGAAGGCGTCGGGCAGCTCCTTCTCGTTGTTCGACGTGATGACGACGAGCGGCCGGTGCCGCGCGCGGATCGTCTGCTGCGTCTCGTAGACGAAGAACTCCATCCGGTCGAGCTCGCGCAAGAGGTCGTTGGGGAACTCGATGTCGGCCTTGTCGATCTCGTCGATCAGCACGACGGCGGGCGTCGCGCTCTCGAACGCCTCCCACAGCACGCCGTGCTTGATGTAGTGCGCGATGTCGGCGACGTGCGCGTCGCCCAGCTGCGAGTCGCGCAGCCGCGATACGGCGTCGTACTCGTAGAGGCCCTGCTGCGCCTTCGTCGTCGACTTGACGTGCCACTGGACGAGCGGGCGGGCAAGGCTGCGCGCCACCTCCTCGGCCAGCAGCGTCTTGCCGGTGCCGGGTTCCCCCTTGATGAGCAGCGGCCGCTCCAGCGCGAGCGCGGCGTTGACGGCGAGCTTGAGGTCGTCGGTGGCGACGTAGGTGTCGGTGCCTTCGAAGCGCATGGGCGGGCCCGTTCGGTGCGGTGTTGCCGAGACGCCAATGGTAGCCGAATTCAGGACGACGCCCACTGGAGCAGCCACAACACCGCCATGCCGGCGGCGAGCGTCTTCAGCGTGCTGCGCGTCGCGAACGCGACGGCGGCGGCAACCAGCGCGGCGGCGACCCGCGGCGTGGCGAAATCGGCGGCCGACCCTTTCCAGTCGACGATCATCGGCACGATCAGTGCCGTCAGCATCGCGGCCGGCACGTACTTCAGCGCGCGCGCGAGCAGCGGCGGCATCGAGCGCCGCGCGAAGAACGCGATGAACGACAGCCGCGACGCGTAGTTGAGCGCGCCCACGGCGACGATCACCGCCCAGAGCTTCAGCGTGCCTTCCACCGCTCCCTCGCGAGGTCGGCGAGCGTGCCGGCGACGATCCCCAGCACGCCCGCCGCGATCAGGTTGAGCCGCATCGGCAGGTGGGCGAGCGCCAGCACCGCGATGCCGGCCGTCGTTGCCGCGAGCACCGACGGCGAGTCGCGGAAGAGCGGCGCCAGCAGGGCGAGGAAGCACAGCGGCACCGCGAACTCGAGCGACCACGCCGCCGGGATCAGGTTGCCCGCGAGGAAGCCCGCCATGCACGAGGCCTGCCAGACGAGCCACAGCGCGAAGCCGCAGCCCAGGAAGTGCAGGCCGGCGCCGCGCCGGTCGTCGTTCGCGCTGAAGCGTCGCACGGCGGCCGCGAACGCCTGGTCGGTGAGCAGGAACGCGAGGCCCTTCTGCCAGCGCGCGGGCAGCGGCCGCAGGAAAGGCGCCATCGCCGCGCTGTACATCAGGAAGCGCAGGCCGAGCACGAAGCACGTCAGCACGATCACCGCGAACGGCGCGTCGGCCGCGATGAGCTGCGCGGCGAGGATCTGCGCGGCGCCGGAGAAGATGATCGCGCTCATGCCGAGCGAGGCGAGCCAGTCGGCGCCGGCCGCCGCCGCGCCGACGCCGCAGACGACGCCGAACGGCGTCAGGCCGACGCACGCAGGGAGCATCTCGACGAAGCCGTCGCGAAAGTCCCGGGAGGCGATGAACTGGCGCATGGAAAGAAAAAGGGGGAGGCGCCGCCTTCCCCTTCGCGGTGATTATAGCGGCGGGCCGCGGGCCGCGCGCCACGCCCGGGCGCGCCCGCGTTAACATGCGCTGATGGACCGTGCCATCCGCCCCCGCCTCGCCGCGCTGGCCGCTGCCCTGCTGGCGGCCGTCGCGACCACCGCGCCCGGCGCGCAGGAATTCCCGGCGCGCCCCGTCCGCGTGATCGTCCCGTTCTCGCCGGGTGGCGCCGTCGACGGGCCGATGCGCGTGATCGCGCAGGAGCTCGGAAAGCGCTGGGGCCAGCAGGTCGTCGTCGAGAACAAGCCCGGCGCGGGCGCCACGATCGGCAGCGAGATCGTCGCCAAGGCCGCGCCCGACGGCTACACGCTGCTGCTCGCGTCGCAGACCAACGCGATCAGCGCGACGCTGTACACGAAGCTGCCGTTCGACCCGGTCGAGGACTTCGTGCCGATCACGCTCATCGGCCGCGAGCCAGGCGTGCTCGTGGTCAACCCGGCCTTCCCGCCGAAGACCTTCCAGGAGTTCGTCGCCTACGTGAAGGCGCGGCCCGGGCAGGTCGACTACGCGTCGTCCGGCAACGGCAGCGGCCAGCACCTGTTCATGGCGCTGCTCGCTTCGCAGACCGGGATGCAGCTGACGCACGTGCCCTACAAGGGCAGCGGGCAGGCGACGACCGACCTGCTGGGCGGGCAGATCATGGTGTCGATCCCGGGCAGCGCAGGCATGGTCGGGCACATCCGTGCCGGCAAGCTGCGCCCGCTCGCGGTGACCGGGTCGACGCGCTCGCCGCAGCTGCCCGACGTGCCGACGGTGATGGAGTCCGGCGTCCCCGGGTACGAGGCCTACGTGTGGATGGGCCTGCTGGCGCCGAAGGGCACGCCGGCGGCGATCGTCGAGAAGATCCAGCGCGACGTGGCCGCGGCGCTGCAGACGAACGAGGTCAGGGGCTACATGGCCACCGCGGGGATCGAGATCGTCGGCTCGACGCCGGCGGAGTTCGGCGCGTTCTTCCGCGCCGAGCGCGCCCAGTGGGCGAAGGTCGTCCGCGAAACCGGCGCGAAGGCCGACTGACGCCCGCGCCGGGCACACAACATCGAGCGGGGGAGGCAATGAACGACGTGGTCGACACCGCGGCGCCCGTCACGGGCGTCGAGCACTGGACGCGCAAGGCGGACGTGCGCCTGTTCCTGTGGGAGAAGTTCGTCGGAACGCCCGACGGCAAGCCGGCCGTGCTGTTCGTGCACGGCTCGTCGATGGCGTCGCAGCCGACGTTCGACCTGACGGTGCCGGGTCGGCCGGACTCGTCGGTGATGGACTGGTTCGCGCGGCGCGGCTTCGTCTGCTGGTGCGTCGACATGGAGGGCTACGGCCGCTCCGACAAGACCCGCGACATCTACTGCGACATCGCCAACGGCGCGGAGGACCTGGCCGCCGCCACCGCCTACGTCGCGCACGCGCGCGGCGTCACGAGCTTCCACACCTACGGCATCTCGTCCGGCGCGCTGCGCGCGGCGCTGTTCGCGCAGCGGCACCCCGAGCGGGTCGCGCGGCTCGCGCTCGACGCGTTCGTGTGGACCGGCGAAGGCGCGCCCACGCTCGCGCAGCGGCGCAAGAAGCTGCCCGAGTTCACGGCGAGCAAGCGCCGGCCGATCGACCGCGCGTTCGTCTACTCGATCTTCGAGCGCGACCACCCCGACTGCGCGGAGAGGCGCGTCGTCGACGCGTTCGCCGACGCGATCCTCGCGCTCGACGACTCGATGCCCAACGGCACCTACATCGACATGTGCTCGAAGCTGCCGGTCGTCGATCCCGGGAAGATCGCCGTGCCCACGCTCGTGCTGCGCGGCCAGTACGACGGCATCGCGGCGTTCGACGACCTGGTCGAGTTCTGGAAGCGCCTGCCCAATCCCGACAAGCAGTTCACGGTGATGGCCGGCATCTCGCACGCGAGCTTCCAGCAGAAGAACTACCTCACCGTCTACCACATCCTGCACGCCTACTTCACGCAGCCGGCGCCGGTGTACGTCTAGGGTCGGACCCTTGGGCGCCACGCGTCGGCACGATCGGGGTCCGACCCGTTCGCGCCACAGGGACACCGCTGCGCGCCCCCGAACCTGTGCGACGCGTTCAGACCCCATCGGTGGCCGCCGTGTGCAACGCGGGCAAGACCCTTTCCGTGCCGACACGCGACGAGAGTCGGACCCTGTCGGCGGCGAATCGAAGCGCCGGAGGGTCTGACCCTTGGCGTTACCCCCGGCCTGACCGTTGACCTGGCCGCTCTCCGCCCTGGAAACGCTGTGGTGCGCGGCCGCGCTGTTCGCCGGCTACGCGGTGCGCGGCGTGGCCGGCTTCGGCTCCGGCGTCGTCGCCACGCCGCTGCTCACGTTCGTGCTGCCGCTGTCGGTCGTGGCGCCGCTCATCACCGTGCTCGGCTTCTTCGTGTCGGTTCGGCAGGCGGCCGTCGACTGGACGCTCATCAACTGGCGCGCAGTCGCCGTTTTCGTCCCCGGCTCGCTCGCCGGCGTCGCGCTCGGCCTCTACGCGTTCAAGACGCTCGACCAGACGCTGCTCGCGCGGCTGCTCGGCGCGTACGTGCTGCTCTACGCCGCGTACAGCCTTTTCGGCGAGCGGCTGCTCCGCCGCGCGCTGACGCCGCCGCCGTGGCTCGTCCACCCGGTCGCCGCACTGGGCGCGCTCGTCGCGACGATCTTCGGCGGCCTGGCGGGCCCGATCTACGTCACGTACTTCGACTCGCTGAAGATGGCGAAGAGCGTGTTCCGGGTCACCGTGTCGACGACGCTGCTGGTGCTGAACGTCGTCCGCTCGATCGGCTACGTCGCCACCGGCGTGTTCCGCATCGACGATCTCGTCCTCGTCGGCGCGGCCGTCGTACCGGTCGTGCTCGGCACGTGGGCCGGCGAGCGCCTGCACCACCGGCTCGATCCGGCGGCGTTCCGCCGCGGGATTGGCGCGCTGCTGCTCGCGAGCGGGCTGGGGCTCGTGTTCGCGCGGTAAACCGCCGTGCCGCTGCACGGCCGGCGGCGCGCGTAGAATCAGCAGGCCTGCCGCGTTCCGCGCGGCCCCATGTCCGCCACCGGAACCTCACGCATGGACCTGCCGGTCAACGCCTTCAAGCGCGCGCTGCGCGCCGGCCGCCCGCTCTTCGGCAGCTGGCTCATGAGCGGCGCGCCGGCGACGGCGGAGGCGCTGGGCTGCGCGGGGATGGACTTCCTCGTCGTCGACATGGAGCACGTGCCCGTCGACACGCCGCAGATGGTCGAGATCCTGCGCGCGCTGGCGGCGACGCCCGCGCCAGGCGTCGTGCGCCTGCCGTGGAACGACATGGTGATGGCGAAGCGCGCACTGGACGGCGGGGCGCAGACGGTGATGCTGCCGTTCGTGCAGGACGCCGCCGAGGCGCGGCGCGCCGTCGCGTACACGCGCTATCCGCCGGACGGCGTGCGCGGCGTCGCCGGCCTCCACCGCGCGAACCGTTACACGAACGTGGAGGGCTACCTCGCGCACGCCGCGTCCGAGCTCTGCGTGGCCGTGCAGATCGAGACGCTGTCCGCGCTCGCGAACCTGCCCGCGATCGCCGCCGTGGACGGCGTCGACACCATCTTCGTCGGGCCTTCCGACCTCGCGGCGTCGATGGGTTTGCTGGGCGACGTCGGGCACCCGGACGTGCAGGCGAAGCTGCGGCTCGCCGGGCGGCTGTGCCGGGAGGCGGGCAAGCCGTGCGGCATCATCGCCGGCAGCCCCGAGGTCGCGGCGGCGTACGTCGACTACGGCTACACGTGGATCGCATTGGGCTCCGACATGGGCCTGATGGTCGGGCGCGCGCGCGAGTGGCTCGGGCGGGTCCGCGGCGAGGCGCCACGTGCACAGGGAGCGGGCGGGGACTACTGACATGCCGATGTCGCAACTGACGTGCGTCCTCGACGCGCGCGCGAACCTGGGCGAGAGCCCGTTCTGGTCGACGCGCGAGCGCGTCCTGTACTGGGTCGACATCACCGGGCCGTCGCTCAACCGCTTCGATCCCGCCTCCGGGCGCAACACGTCGATCCCGATGCCCGAGTCGATCGGCTGCATCGCGCCGCGCGAGCTCCGCGGCTTCATCGTCGCGCTGCGCGGCGGCATCTGGCTCGCGCACCCCGACGGCACGCTCGACCGCAAGGTGCTCGACGCCCCCTACGACCCGGCGCACCACCGGTTCAACGACGGCCGCTGCGACCGCCGTGGCCGCTTCTTCGCCGGCACGATGAACGAGCGGCGCGACGCGCCGTCGGCGGCGCTGCTGCGCGTCGACCTCGACGGCACGATGTCGCGCGCGCTGGGCGACATGACGGTCAGCAACGGCCTCGCGTGGAGCCCCGACGGGCGCACGATGTACCACGCCGACACGCCGACGCTCACCGTGCGCGCGTACGACTACGATCCCGCCACCGGCGTGCCGTCGAACCCGCGGGTGTTCGCGCAGTGGATCGACGAGAACGACCGCCCCGACGGCGCCGCCGTCGACAGCGCCGGCAACTACTGGGTCGCGCTCTACCGCGGCGGCCGCATCGTGCAGCTGTCGCCGTCCGGCGAAGCGCTCGCCGAGTACGACGTGCCGGCGATGTGCCCGACGATGTGCGCGTTCGGCGGCCCGGACCTGAAGACGCTGTACGTGACCACGGCGCGGCAGATGCGCGACGCCGACGAGCTCGCGCGCCTGCCGCACTCGGGCGGCATCTTCGCCATGCGCGTCGACGTGCCGGGCCTGCCCGAGCCGGCCTTCGCGGGCTGACGGCGGCGCGCGCGTGCTGCTCGATCCCAACGCGTACCTGCGCCTCGACGTCGAGGGCAGCCTCGGCGTCGAGAGCTCCGGCGCGTCGTTCGCGACGTCCACCGGCGACATGCTCGAGGTGTCGGCGTACGCGGGCGGCGCGTTCCGCGTGCGGCTCGGCCCCAACACGCGTCCCGACTACGGCATCCTCGCCGGCCGCGCGCGCCCGTGCGCGACGGCACGGCCGGACCCGGGCACGTGGACGTTCGGGAACGGCGACGCGACGCTGGAGATCAAGGCGGCGCCGATGCGCTTCCGGCTGCTGTGGAAGGGCGCACCGGTGCTGACGTCGGTCACCGACCAGCACTTCCAGGGCTGGACCCGGTTTCCGGCGTTCGGACGCGCGCAGCGCGGCGGCCTGTGGACCGCGGCCCTCGCGCTCCAGTCGGGCGAGCCCGTGTACGGCCTCGGCGAGAAGTTCGGTCCGCTCGACAAACGCGGGCAGCTCGTGCACTCGCAGGTCGAGGACGCGCTCGGCGTCAACACCGGGCTCGCCTACAAGAACGTCCCCTTCGCGTGGAGCACCGGGACCGGTGCCGGCGCGTGGGGCGTGTTCGTGCACACGCCCGGCATGGTCACGCACGGGGTCGGCCATCCGGACTGGTCGCACCGTACCTACGCGCTGGTCGTGGACGACGAGGCGCTCGACCTCTTCCTGTTCGCGGCCGACGCGCCGGCGGCGATCGTCGACGCGTACACGGCGCTGACCGGACGCGCGCCCGCCGTGCCGCGCTGGAGCCTCGGCCTGTGGGTGTCGCGCGCGTACTATCGGACGCCGGACGAGGCGGTCGAGGTTGCCACCCGGCTGCGCGAGCGGCGCATTCCGTGCGACGTCCTCGCGCTCGACGGCCGCGCCGCGTGGAAGGTCGAGACCCGCTTCGACTTCACGTGGGACCCCGAGAGGTTCACGGACCCGCGCGCCACGCTCGCCGCGATCCGCGCGCAGGACCTTCGCGTCTGCGTCTGGGAGTACCCGTACGTTTCCGTGCACTCGCCGCTGTTCCTGGAGCTCGCGCGCGAGGGCTACCTGCTGAAGACCGCCGACGGCGACCCCTACGTCTTCGCGTGGGACACGGCGCCGGGCACGAGCCGGTTCGGCGAGGTGCTGACGCCGCTTCCCGACAGCGGCATCGTCGATTTCACGAACCCCGACGCGTACGCGTGGTGGCGCGACGCGCACCGCGCGCTCTTCGCCGACGGCGTGAACGTCGTCAAGTGCGATTTCGGCGAGCAGGTGCCGGACGACGCGGTCGCGCACAACGGCGACTGGGGCCGGCGGCTGCACAACGTGTATCCGCTCCTCTACCAGCGCTGCGTGCTCGAGGCGACGCGCAAGTTCCAGGAGCGCGACGACAGCCCGCCGATCGTGTGGAGCCGGTCCGGCTGGGCCGGCAGCCAGCGCTATCCGGTCGGCTGGGGCGGCGACCCGCAGAGCGACTGGGAAGGGCTCGCGGGCTCGCTGCGCGGCGGGCTCTCGCTCGGCATGAGCGGCAATCCGTACCACAGCTCGGACATCGGCGGCTTCTACGGCGCCACCCAGCCGTCGCCCGAGCTCTACGTGCGCTGGCTGCAGGCGTCGGTGTTCTCGTCGCACATGGGCGTGCACGGCATCGGCGAGCGCGAGCCGTGGGCGTTCGGCCCGGACGTCGAGGCGATCTGCCGCAAGTGGCTCGCGTTCCGCTACCGCCTGATCCCCTACCTCGAGTCGGTGATCGCCGCGGCGACCGCGACCGGCCTGCCGGTGATGCGCGCGATGCCGCTCGCCTTCCCCGGCAACGCGCTCGTCCGCGGCTTCGACACGCAGTTCATGTGCGGCGACGCGCTGCTCGTCGCGCCGATCGTCCGCGAGGGCGGCGAAGTCGAGATCGCGCTGCCGCCGGGCGGCTGGTTCGACCTCAACACGCGCCAGCGCATCGCCGGCCGGCAGGTCGTGCGCTACCGGGCGAAACTCGACCGGTTCCCGGTGTTCGCGCGCGAGGGCTACGCGCTGCCGCTGGGGCGCGCGGTCCAGCACACCGGCGAGATCGACGCCGCGCGGCCGGTCGAGCTCCTGTGGGTGTTCGGGGCGCCGGTGGCGGAACTCGCCGGCTTCGCGCAGGCGCGCATCGACGACGCCGGCGGCGGCGCGTTCGCCGTGCGTGTCGCCCCGGGCGTGAAGGCCGAAGTCTGGGGCGACGGCGCAGCGGTCGGCGTGGGGACGCTCGAGTGATGGACGCGCACGAGAAGCCGACGATCGCCGTCACGTCCGGCGAGCCCGCCGGCATCGGCCCCGAGCTCGTCGCGCTGCTGGCGGTCCGCCACGCGCGGCAGCCCTTCCCCGCACGGCTCGTCGTCCTCGGCGACCGCGCGCTCCTGGCCGAGCGCGCCGCGCGCATCGGGGCGACCCCGCGCTACGCCGAGTTCGATCCGGCGTCGTTCGCGCCGGCCGGCGGCGTCGTCGAGGTCTGGCACCAGCCGGTCGCGGCACCGGTCACGCCGGGACGGCCCGACGCGACCAACGCGCACGGCGTGATGACGATGCTGCAGCACGCGGTCGACGGCTGCGCGACGGGCGCGTTCGCCGCGCTGGTGACCGCGCCCGTGCAGAAGAGCGTGATGATGGACGCCGGCATCCCGTTCTCCGGCCACACCGAGTTCCTCGCCGAGCGCACGCACACGCCGCGCGTCGTCATGCTGCTCACCGGCGGGCCGCGCGATGCGCCGCTGCGCGTGGCGCTCGCCACGACGCACCTGCCGCTCTCCGGCGTGCCGGCCGCGATCACGCGCGACATGCTGCGCGAGACGCTGCTGATCGTGGCCACCGAGCTCCGGCGCAAGTTCGGCATCGCGCAGCCGCGCGTCGCCGTGTGCGGCCTGAACCCGCACGCCGGCGAAGGCGGCCACCTGGGGCGCGAGGAGATCGAAGTCATCGCCCCGGCGATCGCCGCCGTCGCCGCCGAGGGCATCGCCACCTTCGCCGGACCGCTCCCCGCCGACACGGTGTTCGTGCCGCACCACGTCCGCGCGTACGACGCCGTCGTCGCGATGTACCACGACCAGGGCCTGCCGGCGCTCAAGGCCGCGAGCTTCGGGCAGGGAATCAACGTGACGCTCGGCCTGCCGTTTCCGCGCACGTCGGTCGACCACGGCACCGCGCTCGACCTCGCGCGCGACCCGGCGCTCGCGCGCACCGCCGACCCGGGGAGCCTGATCGCCGCCACCGAGCTTGCGATCGACCTCGCGCGGCGCAGCCTGGACGCGGGCCGGGACGCGACGCTGGCCTGACGCGGTGCACGTCCCGCGCCGCCGGTTCGGCCAGAACTTCCTCGCCGACCCCCACTACGTCGCGCGGATCATCGCCGCCGTCGACCCGCAGCCCGGCGACAACATCGTCGAGATCGGGCCGGGGCTCGCCGCCCTCACCGGGGACCTCGTAGCGCGCGCGGGGCACGTCGCGGCGGTCGAGATCGACCGCGACCTGGCCGCTCGGTTGCGCGAGCGCTTCACGCCGGCGCAGCTGACGCTGTACGAAGCCGACGCGCTCGCGTTCGACTTCGCCGCGCTGGGGCAGAAGCTGCGCGTCGTCGGCAACCTGCCGTACAACATCAGCTCGCCGCTGCTCTTCCACCTCGCCGAACACGACGCGCAACTCGCCGACATGCACGTGATGCTGCAGAAGGAAGTGGTCGCGCGGATGACGGCCGCACCCGGCACGGCCGATTACGGACGGCTCACCGTGATGCTGCAGGCGAAGTTCCGGATCGCGCGCCTCGTCGTCGTCCCGCCGGGCGCGTTCCGGCCGGCACCCAAGGTGGAGTCGGCGGTCGCGCGGCTCGTGCCGCTTCGCGCCGACAAGCCGGCGATCGCGGACACGGCGCGGTTCGCGCGCGTCGTCGCCGCCGCGTTCGCGCAGCGCCGCAAGACGCTGCGCAACGCGCTCGCGGCGGTCGCCGACGTCCCCACGCTGGAGGCGGCCGGCATCGACCCCTCGGCGCGCGGCGAGACGCTGTCGGTCGCGGACTTCGTGCGCCTGTCCAACGCGCTGCCGGGCGGCGGCGAGCGCCGCCGGGCCGTCCCGCGGCACCAACCCCTCTCGGGGGGAGGAGCGCGCAGCGCCCTCAGCGGGGAACCGCCCCGCCCCAGTCGCGGTCGGGCCGCGCCCGCGGCGCATCCACGCGCACGGTCTTCCGGCGCGCCGTTTCGCCGCGCACCAGCGTCACCTGCCGCAGCGGTACCGCGAAGGCATCGGCGAGGAAGCGCAGGAGCTCGGCGTTCGCCTTGCCGTCGACCGGCGGCGCGGCGAGGCGGATCTTGAGCGCGTCGCCGTGCGTGCCCGCGACCTCCGTGCGCGCGGCGCCGGGCTGCACGTGCAGCGCCAGCACCAGAGCGCCGGCATCCTCGCGCCGCCATGGCGCGGCGCTCGTCATCGCCCGAGGAAGAGCCCCGTCAGCGCGGCCTCCAGCCACGGCACCGCCGTCATCTGCACGAGCTGCGCGATCACGATGACGACGAGCGGCGACAGGTCGAGCACGCCGCCGATCGGCGGCAGCACGCGGCGGATCGGCCGCAGGAACGGGAACGTCAGCGCGTTGAGCAGCCCCGACAGCGGGCCGTCGGGCGCGACCCACGACAGCACCGCCTGCGCGATCACGACGACGATCAGCAGCCAAAGCGCCGCCTTGACCAGTGCGACGACGGTCGCCACCAGCAGGAACGCGACGCCCGCGCCCATGATGCCGAAGCCGCCGAAGACCAGCGCATAGGCCAAGAGCCACAGGAACTGGAAGACGTACGTCGCGACGAGCGACGCCCAGTCGGTGCCCCTCCAGCCGGGGATCACGCGCCGCAGCGGCTTGACGATCCAGTCGGTCAGCGCGACCACCGCCTGCCCGAGCGGGTTGCGGAACGGCGCGCGCAGCCACTGCATGACGAAGCGCAGCAGCAGCGCGTACGTGAAGAGCCCGAACACGACGTCGAGCAGGTAGCGGATCGCCTGGTCGGCCATCGGCGTCTCCTAGGCGTCCCGGCCGAACTCGTCGCCCATCTCGCGCGCGCGGTCCGCCGCCGCGCGCACGGCCGCCACGAACTTCGCCTTCACGGCGTTCCCCTCGAGCACCGACAGCGCGCGCTCCGTCGTGCCGCCCTTCGACGTCACCTGCGCGCGCAGCACGTGCGGATCGAGGTCCGACGCCTGCGCCAGCTTCACCGCGCCGGCGAACGTCGCGTACGCGAGCCGGCGCGCGTCGGCGCGCGCGAAGCCCAGCGCCTGCGCGGCCTCCTCCAGCCCCTCGAGGAAGTAGAACACGTACGCCGGGCCGCTGCTCGACACGCCGGTGACCGCGTCGAGCAGGTCCTCGCGGTCGACCCAGAGCACGGCGCCGGTGGCTTCCAGCACGCGCGCCGCGAGGGCGCGGCTCCCGGCGTCGACGTCCGGCGTGGCGTAGAGGCCGCTGATGCCGGCGCCGACCAGCGCCGGCGTGTTCGGCATGCCGCGGACGATGCGCGCGTAGCCGCCGAGCCAGCGCTCGAGGTCGACGATCCGCGTGCCCGCGGCGATCGAGAGCACGACGGGCACCTCGGCGACCCACGGCGCCAGCGCCGTCGCCGCCGCGCGCATCTGCTGCGGCTTCACCGCCAGGACGACGAGGTCGGCCCCGGCGATCGCACCGGCCGTCGGCGCGCCGAAGATGCCGATGCCGGGGAACTTGCCGGCGAGCCGCGCCTGCTGCTCGGGCAGGGGCTCGACGACGCGGAAGTCGCGCGGCTCTCCGTCCTTCGCGACGAGCCCGCCGATGATCGCGGTGGCCATGTTGCCGCCGCCGACGAATGCGATGTTCATGCGTCTCCTTCGTTGGTGTTCACGTGCGCTCGCCGAAGATCGCCGTGCCGACGCGCACCTGCGTCGCGCCCTCGGCGATCGCCGCCTCGAGGTCGGCCGACATGCCCATCGACAGCGTGTCGACGCCGTGACCGGCGGCGCGCAGCCGCTCGAAGCACTGGCGCAGCGCCGCGAACTGCGCGCGCTGCGCGCGCACGTCGGCCGTGGGCGCCGGGATGCCCATGACGCCGCGCAGCCGCAGCCGCGGCAGCGCCGCGACCGCCGCGGCGAGCGCCGGCGCCTCCGCCGGCGGTACGCCACCCTTCGTCGCCTCGCCGCTCACGTTCACCTCGATGCAGACGTCGAGCGCGGCCATGCCCTCCGGCCGTTGCGCGGAAAGGCGCTGCGCGACCTTCGCGCGGTCGACCGTCTCCACCCAGTCGAACGCCGCGGCCGCCGGCGCCGTCTTGTTGCTCTGCAGGGGCCCGATCAGGTGCCACGCGATGCCGGGCAGGTCGGCGAGCGCCGCGCGCTTGCCCACCGCCTCCTGCACGTAGTTCTCGCCGAACGCGCGCTGGCCCGCCGCGTGCACCGCGCGCACGGCCTCCGCCGGGAACGTCTTGCTCACGGCGAGGAGCTGCACCGAGCCCGGCGCGCGTCCGGCCGCGCGCTCCGCCGCCGCGATGCGGCGCAGCACGTCTTGCCACGCCTTCTCGTAGTGGCTCATAATCGATTGAAGTGTGCGGAATTCGCGTCGATGGCACGCGATTTGCATGCGCCAACAGGTCGGCGTGTCCGCCGTCGCGAGGATTATAGATGGACATTACCGAGCTTCTCGCCTTCGCGGTCAAGAACAAGGCCTCCGACCTTCACCTGTCGGCGGGGCTGCCGCCGATGATCCGCGTCCACGGCGACATCCGGCGCATCAACCTGCCGCCGATGGAGCACGAGGACGTGCACGCCATGGTGTACGACATCATGAGCGACGCCCAGCGGAAGACGTACGAGGAGAACCTCGAGTGCGACTTCAGCTTCGCGGTCCCCAACCTCGCGCGCTTCCGCGTCAACGCGTTCGTCCAGCAGCGCGGGGCCGCCGCCGCGTTCCGGACCATCCCGGCGAAGGTGCTGTCGCTGGAGGAGCTGAACGCGCCCAAGGTGTTCGCCGAGATGACCAACCGGCCGCGCGGGCTCATCCTGTGCACGGGGCCGACCGGCTCCGGCAAGTCGACCACGCTCGCGGCGATGGTCAACCACGTCAACGAGAACGAGTACGGCCACGTGCTGACGATCGAGGACCCGATCGAGTTCCTGCACGAGTCGAAGAAGTGCCTGATCAACCAGCGCGAGGTCGGGCCGCACACGCTGTCGTTCGCCAACGCGCTGCGCAGCGCGCTGCGCGAGGACCCCGACTACATCCTGGTCGGCGAGATGCGCGACCTCGAGACGATCCGCCTCGCGCTGACCGCCGCCGAGACCGGCCACCTCGTGTTCGGCACGCTGCACACGAGCTCCGCCGCCAAGACGATCGACCGCATCATCGACGTGTTCCCGGCGGCGGAGAAGGACATGGTCCGCGCCATGCTGTCGGAGTCGCTGGTGTCGGTGATCTCGCAGACGCTGCTCAAGACCAAGGACGGCCAGGGCCGGCTCGCCGCGCACGAGATCATGATCGGCACGCCGGCCATCCGCAACCTGATCCGCGAGAACAAGGTCGCGCAGATGTACTCGGCGATCCAGACGTCGCAGGCGGTCGGCATGCAGACGCTCGATCAGAACCTGGTCGAGCTCGTCCGCCGCAACATGATCAACATCGCCGAGGCGCGCAACCGCGCGGTGAACAAGGACCTGTTCATGGGCGCGTAGCGCCCGGGGCCCGCCGCCGGCCGTGCCGGCAGGAGCAAGACGCATGGAACGCGAACGCGCCACCAAGTTCATCCACGAGCTGCTGGACCTCCTCGTCAAGCAGAACGGCTCCGACCTCTTCATCACGGCGAACTTCCCGCCGGCGATCAAGGTCGACGGCAAGATCACGCCGGTGTCGAAGACGCAGCTGACGCCGCAGCACACGATCGAGCTCGTGCGCAGCGTGATGAACGACAAGCAGGCCGCCGAGTTCGAGGGCACCAAGGAGTGCAACTTCGCGATCAGCCCGCCGGGGATCGGCCGCTTCCGCGTCAACGCGTTCGTGCAGCAGGGGCGCGTCGGGATGGTGCTGCGGACCATCACGATGGACATCCCCAAGTTCGAGGACCTCGGGCTGCCGCCGGTGCTGAAGGACGTCATCATGTCCAAGCGCGGCATCATGATGTTCATCGGCGCCACCGGCGCCGGCAAGTCGACGTCGATGGCGTCGCTGCTGGGCTACCGCAACGAGAACAGCTACGGCCACATCATCACGATCGAGGACCCGATCGAGTTCGTGCACGACCACCGCAACTGCATCATCACGCAGCGCGAGGTCGGCGTCGACACCGAGAACTGGGACATCGCGCTGCGCAACTCGATGCGGCAGGCGCCCGACGTCATCCTGATCGGCGAGGTCCGCGAGCGGCAGACGATGGACTACGCGATCGCGTTCGCCGAGACCGGCCACCTGCTGCTCGCCACGCTGCACGCGAACAGCACGAACCAGGCGATGGACCGCATCATCAACTTCTTCCCCGAGGAGCGCCGCGCGCAGCTGCTGATGGACCTGTCGCTCAACGTGCGGGCGTTCGTCGCGCAGCGGCTGATCCCCCGCCGCGACGGCCGCGGCCGCGTGCCGGCGGTAGAGGTGATGCTCAACTCGCCGCTGATCTCCGACCTCATCTTCAAGGGCGACGTGTCCGGCATCAAGGACATCATGAAGAAGTCGCGCGAGCTCGGCATGCAGACGTTCGACCAGTCGCTGTTCGACCTGTACGAGGCCGGCCTCATCACGTACGAGGACGCGCTGCGCAACGCCGACTCGCTGAACGACCTGCGCCTCGAGATCAAGCTGCACGGCAAGGAAGCGAAGAACCGCAACGTGTTCTCCGGCATCGGCAACATGGACATCGTGCCCGAGCCGCAGAACAACATGAACTTCTAGCGCCGCCGGCGCAACGGCCGCGCGAGCCCCTCACCCCGGCCCTCTCCCCGCACGCGGGGAGAGGGAGAGGAGTGGCGGCGCGCAGTTCGACGAGCGGCGCGGGCGTGGCTCCCTCGCCCCGCGAAGCGGGGAGAGGGCCGGGGTGAGGGGCGCGGCGGACGCGGGAAGCGGCCGGCGATGCGCTGTGCTAGTCTTGTCGCCCCGCCGCATCGTCCGTCGCGCGCCCCATGTCCGGCCCCGAGTCGCCCATCCCCACCGACGTCAAGCTGCACCAGGTCTCGAAGGTGCTCGAGCTGGCCTTCGCGGACGGCCGCGCGTTCCGGCTGCCGTACGAATTCCTGCGCGTCCACTCGCCGTCCGCCGAAGTCCGCGGGCACGGGCCCGGGCAGGAGACGCTGCAGGTCGGCAAGAAGGACGTCACGATCGACGAGGTCGAGCCGATCGGCCACTACGCGATCCGCCCGAAGTTCTCCGACGGCCACGACACCGGCATCTACTCGTGGGAGTACCTGCACGACCTCTGCGTCCGGCAGGACGCGCTGTGGCAGGACTACCTCGACCGCCTCGCGGCGGCAGGCGCCAGCCGGGAAGCGCCGCCGAAGAAGACCGCATGAGCCGCTGGGTCGCGCTCGGCCTGGGCCTGGTGTCGCTGGCCGCCGCCGTCGTGCTGTTCGCTTCCGGCACCTTGATTCCGGCCGCCGTCGCGCTGGCGTTCAGCTTCGCCTGCGACGTCGGGTTCGTCGTCGCCTCGCGCGGCGCCGCGGCGCAACGCAGGGGGTCCTAGTGGAAGACCGTACGCACTTCGGCTACGAAGAGGTGCCGGCGAGCGAGAAGGCGCGCCGCGTGCGCGGCGTGTTCGACTCGGTCGCCGGGAAGTACGACGTGATGAACGACCTGATGTCCGCGGGCCTGCACCGGCTGTGGAAGCGCTTCGCCGTCGACGCCGCGCGGCCGCGGCCCGGCATGCGGGTGCTCGACCTGGCCGGCGGCACCGGCGACCTCGCGCGCCTCTTCGCGCGGCGCGTCGGCGCGGCCGGCACGGTCGTCCACACGGACATCAACCTCGCGATGCTCGCGGAGGGGCGCGACAAGCTGATCGACCGCGGGCTCGCGCTGCCGACCGTCCAGTGCAACGCCGAGGCGCTGCCCTTTGCCGACCGGTCGTTCGACGTCGTGTCGATCGCCTTCGGCCTGCGCAACGTCACGCGCAAGGATGCGGCGCTCGGGCAGATGCGACGCGTGCTGCGCCCCGGCGGCGCGGCGGTCGTGCTCGAGTTCTCGCGCGTCGCGGCGCCGCTGGCGCCCGCGTACGACTGGTACAGCTTCAACGTGCTGCCGCGCCTCGGCCGCCTCATCGCCAACGACGACGCGAGCTACCGGTACCTCGCCGAGTCGATCCGCGTCCACCCCGACCAGGAGACGCTCAAGGCGATGATGGAACAGGCGGGCTTCGACCTTGTCGAATACCACAACCTCACGGCCGGCGTGGTTGCCGTGCACGTGGGCCGCGTGTATTGACCTCGGCGACGTTAGCCGCAATATTGGCGGCAGTGGCGCCGCGCGGCGGCGCCGTGAAGCGTACGTCGCATGCGCCGCATCGAACGTCGCGCATTTCATGCAAGGAGGCTCGCAGATGAACAAGTTCACGGCATTCGCGGTCGCGCTGTTCGCTCTCGCCGCGCTCGTCGCGGCCGACCACGCGGAGGCCAAGCGCATGGGCGGCGGCCGCAGCCTGGGCGCGCAGCGGCAGGTCACGCCTGCGCCCGCGCCGCCGTCGTCGCCGAGCGTCGCGCCGGCGCCGTCGGCACCGATGCAGGCGGCGCCCGCCAAGGCGGCGGCAGCCCCTGCCGCGGCCGGCGCGTCGCGCTGGCTCGGGCCCATCGCCGGTCTGGCCGCGGGGCTTGGCCTCGCCGCGCTCCTGTCGCACCTCGGGCTGTCGGAGACGTTCGCGAGCTTCCTGCTGCTCGCGCTGCTCGTCGTCGGCGGATTCTTCCTCGTGCGCCTGCTGCTCGCGCGCCGCACACCGGCCGCATCGCCGCTGCAGTACGCGGGCGCCGGGGCCGGCACGCCCCGCGTGGAGCCGCGGCTCGACGCCACCGCGCCGGCGCGGTTCGAGCCGGTGCTGGGCGCCGCATCGGGCGCGGCCCCCGCGGCCGCGGCCCCCGCCGGCAACTACCCGCCGGGATTCGACCCGGCGCCGTTCGTCGAGCAGGCCAAGCTGCAGTTCGGCAAGCTGCAGGCCGCGTTCGACAGCGGCGACCGCAAGGCGCTCGCCGACGTGCTGACACCGGAGATGTTCGCGGAAGTGACGCGCGAGCTCGCCGACCGCGGCAGCCACCTGCCCACCGAGATCATGCGGCTCGACGCGACGATCCTCGAGGCGGCGACCGAAGGCGACCGGCACTGGATGAGCGTGCACTTCAAGGGCCTGCTGCGCGAGGACGGCACGGTGCTGCCGAAGGAATTCGACGAGATCTGGAACCTGACGAAGCCCGTCGACGGCAAGAGCGGCTGGCTGCTGGCCGGCATCCAGCAGGTCGATGAAGTGGCCTGAGGCCGGCGAGGCCCCCGCGCGCCTCGCCAACCGCGTGCTGTCCGAGCAGGCGTGGGCGCGCGAGAAGCTCGCGCCGTTCGCCGGCAGGGGGTTCTCGCTGGCGGTGGGCCCGGCGGTCGCCGCGTGGTCGATCCGTGACGACGGCACGCTGGAAGCCGTGCCGGCCGCCGCGGCCACCGACCTCAAGCTCTCGCTGTCGCCGCTGTCGATCCCCGCGTTCCTCGCCGACCCCACGCGCTGGAACGAGTTCGTCGGCGAGGACGGCGACGCCGAACTCGGCGGCGCGCTGAAGGCGCTCGCCGGCACGCTGCCGTGGTTCGTCGAGGAGGCCTTCGCGAAGGCGCTGGGCCCCATCGCCGGCCAGCGCGTGGCCGACGCCGGGCGCAGCCTGCTCGCGCTGCCCGAGTACGCCGCGCAGCGGATCGCCGCCAGCGTGGCGAGCTACGCGCGCGACGAGGCCGGCGTGCTCGCGCACGGCGCGGACGTGCGCCGCTTCGGCGAGCAGGTGGCCGCCGTCGAAGCGCGTGTCGATGCCCTGGCCGCGCGCATCGAGGCGCTCGCGCCGCGGGTCACCCCGATCCGCTGACCGCTCCCGATGGGCAGGCCCGTCCGCCGCCCGCCGGCCGCGCCGACGCTCGCCAAGTTCAGCCGGCCGCGCCTCTACGACGTCCAGAAGCGCGAGCGGCTGTTCCGTCTGCTCGACGCGCACCGCGACCACCCGATCCTCTGGATCGCGGCTCCCCCCGGCGCCGGCAAGTCGACGCTGGTGGCGAGCTACGTCGAGGCGCGCAAGCTGCCGGGCATCTGGTTCCAGGCGGATCCGGGCGACGCGGACCCGGCGACGTTCTTCCACTACCTGCGCACGGCGGCGGCCGACCTCTCGCCGCGCACGGCCCGGCACGCCGCGGCGCTGCCCGTGTTCTCCGCCGAGTACGCCGGCGACCTGCCCGCGTTCACGCGGCGCTTCCTGCGTGAATTCTTCGCGCTGTTTCCGGCCAGGGCCCTGCTCGTCGTCGACAATTTCCACGAGCCGAAGGCGGACGCCGCGTGGCGCTTCGCCTTCGCCGACGGGCTGCGCGAGATCCCGGAAGGGATGAACCTCGTCTTCCTTTCGCGCGAGCCGCCGCCGCCCGAGATGGCGCGGCTCGTGGGAGAGCAGCGGATCACCCGCATCGAGTGGGAGGCGCTGCGCTTCACCGAAGACGAGGCGATGGCGATGACCGCGGGTGCCGCGGTCGACCCCGCGGTCGCGCAGGCGATCCACAAGGCGAGCGACGGCTGGGCCGCCGGCATCGTGCTGATGCGCGAGCACCTCGCGCGCGCCGGCGGCGCGGCGCCGGAGGCGATGCTGCCGGAGGGCAAGGAAGCGGTGTTCCAGTACTTCACCGGCGAGATCTTCGGACGCGCGCGCCCCGACAACCAGCGCGTGCTCATGCTGGCGGCGCTGCTGCCGTCGGTCTCGGCCGCGGACGCCGAGGCGATGTCGGGCAACCCGGAAGCGGCGCTGGTGCTCGACTACGTCTTTCGGCGGCACCTCTTCACCGATCGCCGCCGCATCGGCAGCGAGCCGGTCTACCAGTTCCACGGGCTGTTCCGCGAATTCCTGCTGGCGGAGGGGCGCCGGCGGCTGTCACGGGAAGAGCGGCAGGCGGCGCTCGACCGCGCGGCCGGCCAGCTCGTCGCGCGCGGCGACTTCGACGCGGCCGCCGCGCTGTACATCGAGGCGAAGGCGTGGCCGGCGCTGGTCGGGCTGACGCTTCACGCCGGGCGCTCGCTGCTCGCCGAAGGGCGCCGCCGCGCGCTCGTCAACTGGCTGGCGGCGATGCCTGCCGCCGTGCGCGAGGCGGAGCCGCGGCTCGCGCTGGGCGAGGCCTACGCGGTCATGCACGAGGAGCCCGCGCGCGCGAAGGCGCTGCTCGCGCGCGCGTTCGAGGGCTTCACCGCCAACGGCGACGTGCGCCGGCAGCTGCTGACGGCCGCCGCCGCCGTCGACTGCCACTACTTCGAATGGGCGGACTTCGCGCCGCTCGACCGCTGGATCGCCGTGTTCCTGCGGCTGCTCGCTCCGGGACCGGAGCGGATGGAAACGGCCGACGGCCTGCGCATCCACGGCGCGCTGCTGATCGCGCTCCTGTTTCGCCAGCCCGACAATCCCCGCATGGGCGACGCCGCGCGGCAGGTCGAGGCGCTGCTCGCCGCGCCCGACATCGAGACGGTGCCGGTGAACGACCGCGTGAACGCCGCGTCGATCCTGTTCAACTACTACAACTGGAAGACCAAGGGCGGCAACGCCGACGCGCTGGTCGCGCGCGTCGAGCCGTGGCTCGACGAGCCCGAGGTCTCGGCGGTGCACCGCGTGTGGTGGCACGTGCACCGCGCGTTCAACGAGCAGATCCGCGGCCACTACGCGCGCTCGCGGCGGATCATGAAGGACACCGAGGCGTTCGCCGCTGCGCACGGCCTCACGTGGGTGCAGGTCGAGATCTATCACGCCGAGGTCACGGCGCTGGTGTCGAGCGAGGACGTCGACGGCGCCGCCGCCGCGCTCGCGAAGTTGAAGGCCGTGCTCAATCCGTCGCGGCGGATGGACCTCGCGTACTTCCACTACCAGGAGGCGGGCGTGCTGCTGCTGCAGGACCGTGCGCGCGCGGCCGCGGACGCGGCGGCGAAGGCCGTGGAAGTCGGTCGCGCCAGCGGCCTGCCGGCGATGCAGATCCCGCACTTCCTCGTCCGCCAGGCGCTCACCGTCGTGCGCACCGGCGAGATCGCGCACGCGCTGGCGCTCTATCGCGAGGCGATCGAGCTTGCGACGGGCTCGGACCGGCGCAACTTCGAGTTCCACGAAGAACTGCTGCGGGCGCACGTCGCGCTGGACGACGGCGACGCCGATGGCGCCCGCGCGATCCTCGCGGCGCTGCTCGCCGCGTGCCGCGACTCCGGCTACTACGGCTTCCTGCGCCTGCCGAACGACGTGCTCGCGCCCGTGCTGGCCGCGGCGCTCACGGGCGGCATCGAGGCGGACTACGTGCGCAAGCTGATCCTGCGCCGGCGGCTCCCGCCGCCCGGGCCCGACGTGCCCGGCTGGCCGTGGCCGCTCGCCGTGCGCACGTTGGGCGACTTCGCGCTCGCCCGCGACGGCGAGCCGCTGGTGTCGAAGGGCAAGGCGCAGAAGAAGCCGCTCGAACTCCTGAAGGCGCTGATCGCCAACGGCGGCCGCGGCGTGGACGCCGGGATGCTGACGACGCTCCTCTGGCCCGACGCCGAGGGCGACGACGCGAAGACGTCGTTCGACAGCAACCTGTACCGGCTGCGCAAGCTCGTCGACCTCGACGGCGCGATCCAGCTGGCCGACGGCAAGCTGTCGCTCAACCCGGCGCTCGCCTGGGTCGACACGTGGGCGCTGGACGCCGCGCTCGACGCCGGCGACGCCGAGGCGGCGCTCGCCCTCTACCGCGGCCACTTCCTCGCGCTCGACGCCCCGATGGCGTGGGCGCTGCCCGCGCGCGACCGGCTGCGGGCGAAGCTCGTGCGCGGCGTCCTCGCCGCCGGCGAAGCACTCGAGCGCACCCGGGACTGGGCACGCGCGCGCACGCTGTACGAGCGCACGCTCGAAGTCGACAACCTCGCCGAGGCGGTCTACCGGCGCCTCATGGTTTGCCAGCGCGAGTCGGGCGACCCTGCCGGCGCGCTCACCACGTACCGCCGCTGCCGGGAGCTCCTGTCGATCGTTCTGGCGCGCGCGCCCGCGCCCGAGACCGAGGCGATCCGGCAGACGCTCTAGTGGACTGTAACGGGGGAATCGGAAGTGTCTCCCTTGCTCTTCGCGCCGATGGCTTCGTTGCCGTTGCTCGCAAGGGGGCCGGCCATTGCTTCGCAACGGCGCCTCGCCCTCGGCGCGAATAGCCGCGCCATACCGCTGGCGCTCACTCCCGCTTCCCCCGCTACAGTCCACTAGCCGCCTGTCAGGGATCGGTAAGCCCGCCGGGCAGCCGGTCGCCTCCACGCATTCGGTCGCGGTCCGACGCCGGCCGACGCCCGCGCCGATCGCGGAAACCCGTTTGCCGACAACGGCTTGCGGCCAAAGACCGCGGCGGCCTCGACCCCGCCCGCGCAACCGCGGCGGAAGCCCGATCCGTCAGCGATCCGCCAGCCGCCGCCGCGCAGGATGCGTTCCGTGGTCGTGACGCCACGCCTTCGGGAGAACCGCCATGCAACCGCTTCGCTACCTGTTTGCCGCGCTGCGCATCGTCGCCGGCATCGCGATCCTCGTCGCGATGCTGAAGATCGCGCCGACGATCGCCGGGCACGCCGCCGTCCACGCGGGCACGTATTCGCCGGCCGCCGCGGCGGCGGTCGCGCCCCGCACGAAGTGACGGAGGCCACGATGGACGCACGTGCCGCCGAGCCCGCGACGACCCCGTTCGCGTGGCGCGGCAGCGGCCTTGCGCCGCTGCCGTGGTTTCCGTTCACGGTCGCGGCGAGCCGAGACCACGTCGCCGCCGCAGAGGCGACCGCCCGGCGCGCCGAGCGGGCGTACTGGCACCTGCGCCGGCTCTTCGGCTTCACGCCGCGGTTCCGGCTGCTGGTGCTCGACCCCGCGGACTGGCCGCGCTTCGGCGATGGGCCGGCGTACGGCACCGCGCACTTCACGGCGGGAGGCCACCTGGTCGTCGGCGCCACGCCGGCCGCGGCGTGGCACGAGGTCAGCCGGGGCTTCGCCACGCACCTGCCTGCGGCAGTGTTGCGCGACCTGGTCCGCGTGCACGGCCGCGACCCCGTCCATCCCTTGGGCCCCGACCTCGCCGGCGTGGCCGACACGCTGATCGCGCACGAGGTCGCGCACGTGATCGCCGAGCAGGCGGGTGCGGCGTTCCCGCGCCGCTGGCTGGCCGAGGCGTTCGCCAACTACGCGCTCGTCGCCGTGCTCGCGGACACCGATCCGGCCGGCCTGCATCGCGTCGGCACGCTTGCCGAAGCGGCGCGGTGGCTCGACGACGCGGCCGTCGGCGCGGGCGGGCTCCGGTCCTCGCCGTCGGGGCGAACCGCCGGGCCCCCACGCGGCGACGAAGCCGCCGATCCGTTCGCGTCGGTGCTCGTGCAGCTGGCGCTCACGCGCGGCGTGTACGAAGCCTACGCCGACGCGCACGCGGCGCCGCTCGCCCGCTGGTTCGACGCGGCGCGCGCGAACCGGCCGGCGCCCGACGCCGACCACGAACTCGGCCGCATGCTCGCGCGCGACGTGCACCCGGCGCTCGGCCGGCTCGCCACGCGGTTTTCCACCGCACCGGAGTGCATGCCGCAGGCCGCCTGACCACCGTAGGGCGCGCCAACCCGGCTTCGCTTCGCCCGTTCGCCACTCACGACAGGGAGACACCATGCCGAATTTCCGCAGTCTGTTCCCGGCCGCGGTCTGCACCGCGGCCGCACTGGCGGTCCTGCCCGCCGCCGCCGGGCCGGCCAGGCCGGCCGACGCGCCCGCGATCGAGCGCGGCCGCTACATCGCGAAGATCGCCGGCTGCAACGACTGCCACACGCCGGGCTACGCGGCCAGCGGCGGCAAGGTCGCCGAGAAGGACTGGCTGACCGGCGACGCGCTCGGCTGGCGCGGCGACTGGGGTACGACGTACGCGGTGAACCTGCGCCTCTACATGCAGGGCATGACCGAGGCGCAGTGGGTGAAGGCCGCGCGGTCCGTGCAGACGCGGCCGCCGATGCCCTGGTTCGCCCTGCACGACATGGCGGAACAGGACCTGCGGGCGTTCTACCGCTACGTGCGCCACCTCGGCCCCGCCGGGCAGCCGGCGCCCGCGTACGTCGCGCCCGGGCAGGTGCCGCAGGGACCGTACGTCCAGTTTCCCGGAGCGCCGAAGTGACCGGCGCGACGCTGCGGGCGGCGCGGCCGCGCGGCGCGCGGGTGGCCGGATGACGCGCCGGCCGCGCAGGGGCGCCCCGCCGGCTGCGGCGCGCCTGGTGCCGGTCCTCCGGCTCGTCGCGGCCGAGGGAAACCGCGACCACGCGGACGCGCCGCCGCCCACGGCGGCCGCGGCGGCGCCGCGCCGGCGCAAGCGAAGGCCGAAGTTCGTGTTCTAGCGCGAAAATGAGGGTCAGACTCGAATATCGCGCACCCGTCACCGCCATCGGCGGACGGTCCGCGCGCGAAATTCGAGTCTGACCCTCATTTCCACGTCGCCGCGGGTGGCGGCGCGCGCAGACCGCGCCCGATCCGCGGCTCCGGCGCGATCCGGTAAGGGGCGAAAGCCCCCACCGCGGCATTGGCCCTATCATACGGCGATGCGCGTCTTCCGCCTGATCCGCATCACGACCGTCGCGCTGCGCTTCGGGCTGGACGACATCGTGCTGTCGCACGAGCGGCTCTCCGCGCTGCGGCCCTGGGTCAACGGCGTCCTGTTCTGGCGCGACCTGTCGCAGCCGCGCGCCGTGCGCCTGCGCCTCGCGCTGGAGGCCCTCGGCCCCATCTTCGTCAAGTTCGGGCAGGTGCTCTCGACGCGCCGCGACATCCTGCCGCCCGACATCGCCGACGAGCTCGCCCGGTTGCAGGACCGCGTGCCGCCGTTCCCGGCCGAACAGGTGATCGCCACGCTCGAGCGCGCGTACCGCAAGCCGGTCGACCAGGTGTTCGCGGCGTTCGACCGCGTGCCGGTCGCCAGCGCCTCGGTCGCTCAGGTGCACTTCGCCGACCTGCCGGACGGCACCCCGGTCGCCGTCAAGGTGCTGCGCCCCGGCATCGAGCACGTGATCACGCACGACCTCGCGCTGATGCAGACGGCGGCGAGCCTTCTGGAGCGCCTGTCGGCGGACGGCCGCCGGCTGCGCCCGCGCGAGGTCGTCGCCGAGTTCGAGAAGTCGCTGGTCGACGAGCTCGACCTGACCCGCGAGGCCGCCAACTGCTCGCAGCTGCGCCGCAACTTCCGCAACTCGCGGCTGCTGCTCGTGCCCGCCGTCTACTGGGACTGGTGCAACGAGCAGGTGATGGTCATGGAGCGGATGAGCGGAATCCCGGTCTCGCACGTCGACCGCCTGCTCGCCGCCGGCATCGACTTGAAGCGCCTCGCGCGCGCGGGCGTGGAACTCTTCTTCACGCAGGTGTTCCGCGACGGCTTCTTCCACGCCGACATGCACCCGGGCAACATCTTCGTCGCGGTCGACGCGGCGAACCACGGCAAGTACATCGGCCTCGACTACGGGATCGTCGGCACGCTGTCCGACCGCGACAAGAGCTACCTCGCGCAGAACTTCATCGCGTTCTTCCGGCGCGACTACCACCGCGTGGCGACCGCGCACGTCGAGTCGGGCTGGGTGCCGCCCGACACGCGCGTCGACGAGCTGGAGAAGGAAGTGCGCGTCGTGCTGGAGCCGATCTTCGACCGCCCGCTGTCGCAGATCTCGCTCGGCCGCGTGCTGATGCAGCTGTTCCGCGCGTCGCGCCGCTTCAACGTCGAGATCCAGCCGCAGCTCGTGCTGCTGCAGAAGACGCTGCTCAACGTCGAGGGCCTCGGCCGCGAGCTCGACCCGGAGCTCGACCTGTGGACCACCGCGAAGCCGTACCTCGAGCGCTGGATGGAGGAGCAGATCGGGCCGCGCGCGCTGCAGCGGCGGCTGCTCGCCGAGGCGCCCTACCTCGTCACGGCGCTGCCGGAGCTGCCGCGCCTCCTGCACCAGCGGCTGCTGGCGCCGCCCGCCGCCTCCGACACCGCGCTGAAGGAGCTCGCGGCCGCGCAGCGCACGCGCAGCCGCTGGCTGGCGCTCGTGGCGGTGCTGCTCGCGGTGGTCGTCGTGCTGCTGCTGCAGCGCGGGTAGGCCCGCGCGTCAGCCGCGTTCGGCTGCCTTGAACTCCGGCGCGGCGCGCCACACGCGATAGCGCACCTCCACGCCGTCGGGCACGTACACGACGAGCGGCAGCCGGCTGTTGTAGCGCAACAGCTTCGGCTCGCCGCCGAGCGTGACGAAGCGGTCGACCTGCGGCGCGCTCGGGTCGACGGCCATCAGCGTGCCGGCCATCGGGCCCAGGTCGCGCAGCACGTAGCGCGTGAACCCCCAGCCCTTCACGTCGACCGCCTCCAGCCTGCCGCCGAAGAAGTAGCGGTTGGCCGCGTCGGTGCGCACGGTCTTGCCCGCCTGCAGTTCCACCTTCAGCGCCGACTCGTCCTTCGCCTTCGGCAACTGGACGACGAAGCGGGTCTGCCCGGGCTCGGCCGGCGGAAAGGCCTTCAGGTTGTCGTCGTCGGCGGCGGGCACGGGTGCGGCACAGGCGAGCGCGAGCGCGCCCGCGAGGAGCAGTCGGTTCATCGTGAGGGGTTCCGGTTGGCGGCGGGCGGCGGCCGCGGACGGCCGGACGAGAAGTGGCGACCGCCATTATCGGCGATCGCCGCGCCGCGGCGACGCAACTAGGCGCGCTGCGGGGACGCCGGCGTGGCGTCGTCGCGCCGGCCGCGGATCAGCGCGAGCGGCGCGCGCCGGAGGAAGCCGTTGGGCTCGCCCAGCATGAACTTCACCATGTCCTCGAGCGCCGACTCGTTCATCTTGTCGGGTGCGAACTCGAGCGACACCGACTCGAACCGGTCGACGTTGCGCAGCGTGACCTCGATCACCTGGTGGTGGTAGTCGGGCTGGAAGCGCACCGATGCGGCGATCGCCGTCTGCACGGTGAAGAGCCCGTAGCGGACGACCCGCCTCTCGTCCTGCTCGGTCTGGTACTGGTACGGCAGCGTGGAGCCGCGCAGCTTCTCCTCGATGCTGGTCGCCGACGCCGGGGAGACGCGCAGCGACACCGGTCCCCCGCCCTCCAGCCGGTAGAAGGCCTCGACGTGCTCGAGCACCTCCATGCCGGCGAGCGCGCGGCGCCGGAACGAGACGAAGCCGCGGTCGAACTGCGGGCGCTCGATCGTGAGGACGTTGTGCAGCCGGAAGCTGTGGCCGACCTTCGGCCGGATCACGGCGAGGTGCCCCATCGCCTCGTCCAGCCAGCGGAAGGTCCGCCAGAGGACGCGGTCGATGTCCTTCAGCCCCTCCTCCATCGGCTTGCGCGCGGCCTCGCCCTGCGCCCGCAGTGCATCCGACTTCTCGCGCAGCTTGTCGAGCAGCGACCGTCTCAGCGGATCGGTTCTGCCTGCCGGATCGTGTGCTTCGGCCATGTTCGTCTGGAGTTGCATGTCGCGCCTCGTGCCGCCCGTCGAGATTTCATGACATTGGCATGGCCCTCGGCCGGCGGTCGAGGACCGTTGCCGACCCCTCATGCAAAGGTCGTGCCCTTGCGGCCGGCGCGGGCTCGCCAGAGAGCGGGAACCGTGGCCGCGGCCCGTCCCCGCCGACGCCGGGCGTCACCCCTCTGCCCGATCGCGGCCGGCCGGCCGCACGTCAAGCCCGCCGTCGTGCGGTGCCGCAATTGCCGATACAATCCCGGCCAGCCTCCTCCGGCTTTCGCAAGGACCCGCCCGATGGCGCTGCTCGAAGTCCGCAACGTCACCCGCCGCTTCGGGGATTTCACCGCCGTCGACGACGTGAGCTTCTCGGTCAAGGCCGGGGAGTTCTTCACGCTGCTCGGCCCCTCGGGCTGCGGCAAGACCACGCTGCTGCGGATGATCGCCGGGTTCGACCTGCCCGACGCCGGCGCGATCGTCCTGAACGGCGTCGACCTGAAGGACACGCCCCCCGAGCGCCGGCCGATCCACACGGTCTTCCAGAGCTACGCGCTGTTCCCCCACATGACGGTCGCGCAGAACATCGCGTTCCCGCTGAAGATGGCCGGCAAGTCCGAGGCCGAGACCGCGGCGAAGGTCAAGGAGGCGATCGAGCAGGTCAAGCTGACCGGCAAGGGCGGCGCCTTCCCGCACGAGCTCTCCGGCGGCCAGAAGCAGCGCGTCGCGCTCGCCCGCGGGCTCGTCAACCGCCCGCAGCTGCTGCTGCTCGACGAGCCGCTGGGGGCGCTCGACGCCAAGCTGCGCGAGCAGCTGCAGATCGAGCTGATCCGGCTCCAGCACGACGTCGGCGTCACCTTCGTCTTCGTCACGCACGCGCAGTACGAGGCGCTCGCGCTGTCGCACCGGATCGCCGTGATGGACCACGGCCGCATCCAGCAGCTCGACGAGCCGGACCGGCTGTACGGCTTCCCGCAGAACCGCTTCGTCGCCGACTTCATCGGCAACGTCAACATGCTGGACGCCGAGGTGGCCGACGCCGGCCCGCCGCTCGCGCTGACGCTGCCGGCGGTGGGTACGGTGAAGGCGCCTCCGCGCGAAGGCGCCCGGCAGGGCGCGAAGGGCGTGTTCATCATCCGCCCGGAGCAGGTCGCGATCCGCGCGGCGGCGGAGCCCTCGCCCGACCCGAACCAGTTCGAGGGGAAGATCAACAACTTCCTCTACGTCGGCGACGTCACGACGTACATCGTCGACCTGCCCGGCGGCAAGCGGATCGAGGCGCTGCTGCCCAACTCCGCGCCCGGCCGCGCGAAGTTCTTCGAGATCGGCGACCCGGTGCGCGTGTCGTGGAAGGCCGAGGCCGGCGCGTTCCTCGACCAGTAGCGTCCCCGCCCCACGCCCGACCCCCGCTCCTTCGCCGCACCGGACTGCGCAGATGCACGGACAGACCTCGACCCGCACCCGGGAAGGCCGGCTGACGCGGCTCCTCGTCAGCGGGCCGCCGTTCCTGTTCCTGCTGGTGTTCTTCCTCGTGCCGGCGCTGATCATGGTGGCGGCGAGCTTCCGCTACCCCGGCGAGTTCGGCGCGCTGGCGCCGATCCTCGGCAAGCCCGACGAGGAGCACGGGTTCACGCTCGAGAACTACGCGATCTTCTTCTCGGACTCGATCTACCTGCAGATCTTCGTGAAGTCGTTCGGCGTCGCCGCGCTGACGACGCTCGTGTGCCTGGTGATGGCGTACCCGGTCGCGCTGCTGATCGCGAGGAGCCCGAAGCGCCACCGCGACCTGATGGTGCTGCTGTGCGTGCTGCCGTTCGCCAGCAACTTCCTCGTGCGCGTCTACGCGTGGATGATCATCCTCGGGCCCTTCGACCTGCTGTTCTCGCGCTTCGCCGTGATCGTCGGCATGGTGTACGTGCACCTGCCGTTCATGATCCTGCCGCTGTACACGAACCTCGAGAAGCACGACCCGACGCTGCTCGACGCGGCGCAGGACCTGGGTGCCACCGCGTGGCACCGCTTCTGGCGCGTCACGTTCCCGCTGTCGCTGCCGGGCATCTTCGCCGGTTCGGCGCTCGTGTTCATCCCGGTGCTCGGCATGTTCGCGATTCCCGAGATCCTCGGCGGCAAGGACGACTGGCTGATCGGCAACCTCATCAAGGAGAGCTTCCTCGGCACGCGCGACTGGCCGTTCGGGTCGATGCTGTCGCTGATGCTGACCGTCGCCGTGTTCCTGGTGGCCGGCGCCACCGCGTGGCTCGCGCGGCGGGGGGTGGCCCGTGCGTAGGTCGCCGCTGCTCTGGGGCTCCGCGCTCGCGGTGTACCTGTTCCTGTACATCCCGCTGCTGGTCGTCGTGATCTTCTCGTTCAACGACTCGAAGCTCTCCGCCGAGTGGGTCGGCTTCACGACGTCGTGGTACGCGAAGCTCTTCGCCAACGAGGAGATGCTGGCCGCCGCGCGCAACTCGCTGCTGATCGCCTTCGTCGCCTCGCTCGCGGCCACCGTGCTGGGCACGATGGCCGGCATCGCGATGCACCGCTACGCGTCGCGGATCCTGCCGTTCATGGTGATCACGCCGATCGCGATGCCCGAGATCCTGCTCGGCGTGTCGCTGCTCATCTTCTTCATCACGACGTTCGGCGAAGAGGCGCTGTCGCTCGGCACCGTGATGGTCGCGCACACGACGTTCTGCATCGGCTTCGTCGCGATCATCGTCCGGGCGCGCCTGTCGGGCATGGACGAGTCGATCTTCGAGGCCGCGCGCGACCTGGGCGCCACGCCGTGGCAGACGTTCCGGCTGGTGACGTTCCCGCTGATCATGCCGGGCATCGTCGCCGGCGCGCTGATGGCGTTCACGCTGTCGATCGACGACTTCGTCATCACGTTCTTCACCGCCGGCGCCGGCGTGCCGACGCTGCCGCTCACCATCTACACGATGGTGAAGATCGCGGTGACGCCCGAGGTCAACGCGCTCTCCACGCTGCTCATGCTGATCACGCTGACGCTGATCGTCGTGGCGAGCCGCGTGGCGCCCGACGCGCTGAAGGGCAAGGCGTGAGCGCGCAGCCGCTGTCGCGCCGGGCGCTGCTCGTCGCGGCGCTCGCGTGCGGGCTGGCGCTCGCCGGCTGTTCCGGCAGGTCCGAGGAGCCGAAGCCGGGCGGGGAGGCCGCCGCCCGGGGCGAAGCGGGCGCGAAGGCCGGCGGCAACGAACTGCACCTGTACAACTGGAACAACTACCTCGCCGAGGGCACGGCGAAGGCGTTCGAGGAATCCTGCAAGTGCAAGCTCGTGCAGGACTACTACTCGGACAACGAGGAGATGCTGGCCAAGCTCGCGGCCGGCGCGACCGGCTACGACATCCTCGTGCCGACCGGCAACGCCGTCGAGACGCTGATCGCGCAGGGCGCGCTGCGCGAGCTCGACCACGCGAAGATCAGGGGCCTCGACAACATCAAGCCCGAGTTCCGCGACATGTTCTTCGACCCGGGCAACCGGTACTCGGTCCCGTACGCCTATTCGGTGACGCTCGTCGGGTACAACACGGAGAAGATCAGGGAGCTGGGACTGCCCACCGACAGCTGGGCGCTGATCTTCGAGCCGAAGTACCTCGAGAAGCTGAAGGGCAAGGTCACGGTGCTCGACAGCCAGCGCGAGCTCTTCGCCGCGGCGCTCATGTACCTGGGCTACCCGGCCAACGAGACCGACGAGGCGAAGCTGAAGGAGGCGCGCGACCTCATCCTGCGCGCCAAGCCCTACTGGGCGGCGTTCAACGCGTCGTCGTACATCAAGGAGCTGACGCTCGGCAACATCTGGGTCGCGCACGGCTACAGCAACGACATGTTCCAGGCGAACGCCGACGCCGAGAAGGCGAAGCGCCCGTTCCGCATCGGCTCGTTCACGCCGAAGGAGGGCGCGGTGCTCGCCGTCGACAGCATGGTGCTGCACAAGAGCGGCCCGCGGCCGGACCTCGCCTACCAGTTCATCAACTTCATGCTCGACGGCAGGAACGCCTCCGAGCTGTCCAACATGATCGGCTCCGGCGCGGTCAACGCGGCCGCGATGCCGTTCATCGACGAGGCGGTGAAGAACAACCGCGCGGTGTTCCCCGATGCCGACGGGATGAAGAAGCTGCAGATGTTGAAGGACTACGACCGCAAGTCGCGCCGGCTGCTCAACCGGCTGTGGACCGAGGTGAAGGTCCGCTGATCCCGCGCGCGGACGGTCAGGCCGGCTGCATCCCGTGCCGGCGCTTGGCCTCCGCGGTCTCGGGCGAGGCGAGGAACGCGAGCAACTCGCGCGCGCGTGCCGGTTCCCGCGCCGCCGCGCACACCCCCGCCGCGAACGTAGTGACGATCTCGATGGGCGGCGGCAGCATCCCGACCACGTCGAGGCCCGGCGCGCTCATCATCTCCGAGTACTGCTGGAACCCGAGGTCCACCTCGCCGGAGGCCACCAGCGCCGCGACCGGGACGCCGGCCCGCGCCTGCACCAGACGCGGTGCGACCTCGCCGGCGATGCCCCATCGCGCGAAGAGCTTCAGGAGCTCGGTGCCGCTCGGTCCGGTCGAGTAGCCGACGCGCTGCGCAGCCAGCACCGCGTGGCGCACCGCCTCTTCCGATCCCAGGTCCGGCCGCGGCGCGCCGGCGGGGACGGCCACCGCGACGGCGGACCGCGTCACGTCGACGCGGGTGCCGGGCACGGTGTGGCCGGCGGCCTGCAGCCGGTCGAGCGCGTCGGCGGCGAGCACGACGACGTCGAACGGCTCGCCCGCCTCGACGCGCTTCGCGGCGTCGACGCCGCCGACCGACTCGAACGCCACGCGGCACCCGGCAAGCCGCTCGAACGCGGCCGCGAGCTCCGCGAGCAGCGCGCGCGTGGCCATGGAGGAAATGCCGGAGATCGTCATCGCGGAGCTGTCTCGTCGAGGCAGCCGCCGATCGTACACCTGCCGCGCGCCGCGGACGGCGGCGCGGTCACCGCGCGCCGGCGGCGCTGCGGTCCCAGGCGACCGGCTCGGCCGAGACGGAGTACAGCGCGCCCGGCGCGTTGCGCGTCGCGCGGAAGGCGTCCATCGATTCGCCGCGCATCGCCGCGTAGATGTGCAGGTTGGACACGCCGACGACGGCACCCAGCTTCTCCAGCATGAAGAAGATGACGCCGTAGTGGATGAGCCCGCGCCAGTCGCGGCGCAGCACCAGGTCGCGCTCCTCGTCGGTGAGGCCGGCAGCCCGGCACGCGGCGTCCTCGCCGGCCAGGAAGCATGCGCGCTGCGCCGGGTCGATCAGGCCGTGCAGGAAGCGGTTCAGCCGGAACGCCTTGACGCTGCGCGCGAAGTCGAACGGGTAGGTTCCCGGCAGGCGCTCCGCGCCGGAAAGCTGCGCGGCCACGTGCGCGCGATGCCGCTCGACCTCGGCAGCGACCGGCGGCCCCGCGAGGTTCTCGTAGACGGCCGCGGCGATGCCGGTCATCGACGGCAGCGTGTACGCCCGGTGAACGCGGCGCACCTGCGCCGACAGCGCGCCGCGCATCGTCAGCCACATGATCACCTCGGCGCCCTCGAGTCCGCCGAGCTCCGCGTAGTCGGCGTGCGTCAGCTCCGCGAGGCGCTCGGGGTCGGCCTCGATCAGCTCGAGGAAGCGCATGTCCCACGGCGTGTTGTTGAAGCCCGCGCGCTCGCCGTGGACCTGGTGCGACAGCCCGCCGGTGGCGACCACGACGACGGCGAGGTCCTCCGGGTAGCTCTCGATCGCGCGCCGCAGCGCCTGCCCCAGCTTCCAGCAGCGGCGCGCCGTGGGGATCGGGAACTGCAGCACGCCCATCTGCAGCGGCACGAGCCGCAGCGGCCAGCCGCCGCGGTGGTCGCACAGCATCGACAGCGGCGAAAAGCAGCCGTGGTCGAGCGGCCTGTCCTGGAAGAACGCCATGTCGAACTCGTCGGCCATCAGCGAGTGGCCGAGGTGGTTCGCGAGCGCCGGATGCCCGGCCACCGGCGGCAGGGCGCGCCGGCCGCCGCCTTCGTCGGCCACCTCCCACGCGGGGCCGATCCCCAGCGCGAACGCCGAGTAGTGATCGAAGAAGAACGACGTGACGTGGTCGTTGTAGACGAACAGCAGCACGTCCGGGCGCGCTTGCGCCAGCCACCGGCGCACCGGATCGAACGCCTCGAACACCGGCGTCCACGCCGGGTCCGCGCGCTTGTCGCGGTCGAACGCGAAGCCGATGGTCGGCGTGTGGGAAACCGCGATGCCTCCGACGATGCGGGCCATGGTTGCTCCTGTACGTGGCTTCGATTCGGGCAGCGGCGGGCGCAAGGCGGCCGCCTCCCGGCGACGCCGGGAGGGGTGCCCTGGCCTGGGTGCGCGGCCGCGGGCGCCGGTCGCGGGAGCTTCAGCCGCCCCCGCGCGCGGTCACTTGCCCGAGTGCTTGGCGATCAGCGCCTTCGCCGCGTCCTGCAGCTGCTTGCCGTTGGCGCCCTTCGCGTTCACGTCGGCGATCCACTGGTCGGTCACCGTCTGCCCGACCTTCTTCCAGCCCTCGAGCTCGCTCTTCGGGATGACGTGGTCGTGTTCTTGGCCGTGAGCTTCTTGCCCTCGACGTCGGACTGGATGAACACCTTGCCGATCTGCCCGGAGAACGCCTGCCCGCTGTTGGCGTCGATCACCTTCTTCAGGTCGGGCGGCAGGCTCGCGTACTTGTCCTTGTTCATCACGAACATGAACGTCGACGTGTAGAACGCGGGCTCGGCCGGGTCCGTCTCCGAGTGGAACTTGGCGATCTCCTGGATCTTCACCGCGGGGACCACCTCGTAGGGAACGACCGCACCGTCGATGACGCCCTTGGACAGCGCCTCGCTGACCTGCGGCACCGGCATGCCCACCGGCGTGGCGCCCAGCGCACCGAGGAAGCGGTTGGTCTGGCGCGTCGGCGCGCGCACCTTCATGCCCTTCAGGTCCGCCATCGTCTTGATCGGCTTGTCGCGCATGTGGAACACGCCCGGGCCGTGCACGTGGTAGGCGATCGGGTGGACGTCCTTGAACTCGGCGGCGGCCTGCTGCGTGTTGTAGTCCCACAGCGCCTTGCTGGTCGCTTCCGCGTCGACCATCATGAACGGCAGCTCGAACACCTCGGACAGCGGGAAGCGTCCCGGCGTGTACCCGGGCAGCGTCCAGACGACGTCCGCCACGCCGTCCTTCACCTGGTCGAAGAGCTGCGGCGGCGTGCCGCCCAGCTGCATCGACGGGTAGATCTGGCACTTGATCCGGTTGTTCGACTCCTTCGCGATCTTGTCGCACCACGGCTGGATGAACTGCGTGTTGGCGTAGGAGCCGGCGGGCAGGAAGTGGTGGACCTTGAGCGTCACGTCCTGGGCGGCGGCGGTCGCCGCCAGGGTCGTCGCGGCCACGGTGGCGGCCAGCAGGTGCAGGCGTTTCTTCACGATCGTTTCCTCCTCGGGTCGGGCGGTCGTTGCGGGGCTCTTGATCTGCGGCAACGCGGCGGCAGCGGCGCGCAGTCTATGGGGCGCCGTCGCGAGCGAGAAGATGCCGCAGCGCCGGACGCGATAACGGCCGGTTATCGCTAATATACACATCCGATGAAGCTCTCCGCCCTGCAGGCGCTGGTAGTCGCCGTCGAGGAAGGCAGCCTGCGCGCCGCCGCGCGCCGGCTCGGCGTCTCGCAGCCGGCGCTGACCAAGCTGGTGCGCGAGCTCGAGCGGGAGCTGGGCGCGCCGCTGGTCATGCGGTCGACGACCGGCGTGACGCCCACCGCGCAGGGCAAGGTCATCGTCGACCACGCGCGCACCATCGCGCGCGAGCTCGACGCCGCGGTCGAGGAGGTGCGTCAGCTCACCGGCGACATGGTGGGCGAGCTGACGATCGCCGCCGTCCCGCTGGCCGTGCTGGTCCTGCTGCCCGAGACGCTGCGCACGTTCGCCCGCGAGTTTCCCGGCATCCGGCTGCGCGTCACCGAGGAGCTGTACATCGCGCAGCTCGGCAAGCTGCGCGCGGGCGAAGTCGACGTCGCGATCGGCCCGCTTCCGGAGGGCCTGCCGGTCGGCGAGTTCGCGACCCGCGCGCTGATGCCGATCCAGATGGCGGTCGTCGCGCGCCGCGGCAGCCCGCTCGCGCGGGCGACGTCGCTGCGGCAGCTCGCCGACGCGCGCTGGGTCTACACGAGCGCGACGGGGACGACCGGCTACGGGCAGACGCTGTTCGAGCACCACCGGCTGCCCCCGCCTCCCGCGGCGGCCATGGTCAATTCGACGCTCGCGCTGATGGCGGTGATCGGCAGCGGCGACTACGTCGGCCTGATGCCGATGCCGATCGCGACACACCCTGCCGCCGCGCCGTTCCTCGCCGTGGTGCCGATCCGCGAGGGGCACCTGCGGCTCACCGTCGGCGCCATCACGAAGCCCGGGGCGCTGCTGAAGCCGGCGGCCCGGCACTTCATCTCGCACCTGCAGCGCGCCGCGAATCACGCGCGGCGCGGTTAGGTCGATCCCCCCGAGGGCGCTGCGCCCCCCCAAAGGGGGGCCCGCGTCTTGGGACGGCCCCGCGACGCTGGCGGCCCGACCAGAGGACCGCGCGCGCGGCAACCACGTCGTTCCCACGCGGCGGCGCGCGTGCCATCATCGCTTCATGGCCGCCTCCGGAAACGTGCGCGTCGAGCGCCTCGCGCCCGCGCGCGCCGACGACTACCTGCGCTTCTTCGACCACGAGCGCGGGCCGGCCTTCACCGACAATCCGCAGTGGGCGACGTGCTACTGCCACTTCTACGAGGTTCCGCCTGCGCTCGACTGGAAGAGCTTCGACGGCCCGATGAACCGCGCCGCCATGGCCGCGCGGATCGCCACCGGCGAGATGGAGGGCTACCTCGCGTACGACGGCGGGGAGGTCGTCGGCTGGATGAACGCGCAGCCGTACCCGAAGCTCCGGCACGCCTGCGCGCGCCTGCACATCGCGGCGCCGCCGCTGCCGGTGCCGCCGCACGAGGCGGCCGCGATCGTCTGCTTCGTCGTCCCGCCGGCGCGCCGGCGGCAAGGAATCGCGCGCGCGCTGCTCGCCGCCGGCGTGGCGAACCTCGCGGCGCGCGGGCTCGCCGTCGTCGACGCGTTCCCGTGGAACACCGAACCTGCGAACACGAAGGCGGCCGACCACTACCACGGGTCGCTGCCGATGTTCGCGCAGGCGGGTTTCGTGCCGATCGCCGTGCACGAGAACCTGACCGTCGTGCGCAGGACGCTGCGGTGAGCCCGACGGGCCGCCCCGAGGGCCGAGGTGCCCGATGAGCCGGAGCGCGCAGCGCGAAGGTGCGCCGCGGTGAACGCGACGCTCGCGGTCCGGCACCGGACGCTGCTGCCGCACGTACTCGCGCTGCTGTACGGGCTCGCCATCGCCTTCGCGAGCCTGCAGCCGTTCGCGCCGTGGATCCCGCCGGAGGCCGGCACGTCGTTCTGGCTCGCGGCGCCCTGGCCGCCGCGCTACACGCGCTTCGACGTCGTCGCCAACGTCGTCGCCTACGTGCCGTTCGGCCTGTTCGTCTCGCTCACTCCGCAGCGCGCGGCACCGCGGATGCGCGCGCTGCTGGCGCTCGCGGCGGGCTTCGCCCTCTCGTTCGCGCTCGAGACGCTGCAGGCGTACCTGCCGCCACGCGACGCCAGCGCGATCGACGCCGCCGCCAACGCCGCCGGCGCGCTCGCGGGCGGCATCGCCGGCGCCGCGCTCGCGCGCTCGTACCGCGTGCGGCAGAAGCTCTCGGCGGCCCGGCACCGCGTGTTCCTCGGCGGCCGTCTCGGCGACGTCGGGCTCGCGTTGCTCGTCGTGTGGATCGTCGCGCAGATCAACCCGGGCATCCCGCTTTTCGCGGTCACGCTCGACCAGGAGCCGGCGCTGCGCGGCGCCGCTGCGGTCGCGCCGGCCCCGGACACCGCGGCGACGCTGATCGAGGCGGCGGGCACGGCGCTGCAGCTCACCGGCGTCGGCCTGTTCCTCGCGCTGTTGCTGCGCGACCGCCGGTTCGTCGGCGGCGCCGTGCTCCTGCTCGTCGGCGCCGCGCTGCTCGCCAAGGGAGGCGCGGCGATGCTGCTGCTGAAGCCCGCGGCGTGGGAGACGTGGCTGAAGCCCGGCGTGTCGGTCGGCATGGCCGGCGGCCTGCTGGCGCTGCTCTTCGCGGTGTTCCTGCCGCGGCCGGCGCAGGTCGCGACGTGCGCCGTTGCGCTGCTCGCGTCGCTGCTGCTGCCGCTCGTTGCCGGCGACGTGCCGCCGGCGCGCGCCCCGGTCACGCTGTTCAACTGGCGCTACGGTCACCTGCTCAACTTCAACGGCCTGACGCAGACGGTGCTGCTCGTGTGGCCGATCCTCGCCGCCGCCTGGCTGTTCGCGCTGGCGGGCCGGCCGGCATGGGGCGCCCCCGAGTGATCGGCGGCGGCCGTCCGCTATAATCGATCGCCGCGCCTCGCGCGGCGTCACGGCAGGCCGTGAGTGCCGGGGCCGCCCCGAAGTTCCGAGTGTCCGACGAGCCGGCGCGCGCAGCGCGAAGGCATCCCGATGAGCTACTACCGCCGCCACGTCTTCTTCTGCTGCAACAAGCGCGACGCGCCCGAGAAATGCTGCGCGGACGCGGGGGCGGCCGACCTGCAGGCGTACGCGAAGGCGCGCGTCAAGGAGCTCGGCCTCAACGGCAAGGGCAGCGTGCGCATCAACAAGGCCGGCTGCCTCGACCGCTGCGAGGAAGGCCCGGTGCTCGTCGTGTATCCCGACGCCGTCTGGTACACGTACGTCGACCGCGAAGACATCGACGAGATCATCGACCGCCACGTCGTTCACGGCGAGGTCGTCGAGCGCCTGCGCATTTGACGCCGAGGACGACGCGGCGGGTCGGCATCGACGGGCCCACCGGCCCGCTCGAGGTCGTGCTCAATGTGCCGGAGGCCACGCCGGCCGGCATCGCGCTGGTCGCGCACCCGCACTCGCTGCAGGGCGGCACGCTCGACAACAAGGTCGTGCAGACGCTCGCGAAGACGTTCTACGCGCTGGGCTACGCGGTCGTCCGCTTCAATTTCCGCGGCGTCGGAGGGTCGGGCGGGACGTTCGACGACGGCGTCGGCGAGACCGACGACGCGCTGACCGTGCTCGCCTACGCGCGCGGCGCGCTCGGCGACGCGCTGCCGATCGCGCTGGCCGGGTTCTCGTTCGGGTCGTTCGTGCAGTCGCGCGTCGCACAGCGCGTGCAGCCGCAGCGGATGGTGCTGGTAGGCCCCGCGGTGCGGCGGTTCCCGGTCGAGCACGTCCCGGCCGACACCATCGTGATCCACGGCGAGGAGGACGACGTCGTGCCGCTCGCCGACGTGCTGGCGTGGGCGCGGCCGCAGCACCTGCCGGTGGTCGTGTTCCCCGGCTGCGGCCACTTCTTCCACGGGCGGCTGCCGCAGCTGTCGCGCGTGATCGCCGGCATGTGGAAGGCGGCGTGACAATGGCGCGCGATCTGCACCACGCCATCGCTTGCGCGAGGACTGAACGACCGCGCGCTCTCCCCGCACGCGGGGAGAGGGGTCCCAGCGGCACCGGCACCGGCGCCGGTGCGCGACGCCGCGAACCCTGCTGTCGACGCCCGCGACGTCGTGCTGCGCGTCGCCGGCCTGCGCAAGCGCTACGGAGACCTCGACGTCGTGCGCGGCCTGTCGTTCGGGATCCGCCGCGGCGAGTGCTTCGGCCTGCTCGGCCCCAACGGCGCCGGCAAGACCACGACGCTGCGCTGCTGCCTGGGCCTCATCGACCCGGACGGCGGGGAAATCGAGATGGTCGGCGAGCCGGTGCCGCAACGCGCGCGCGAGGCGCGCGTGCGCGTCGGCGTCGTGCCGCAGGTGGACAACCTCGACCCGGACTTCACCGTCCGCGAGAACCTGCTGATCTACGGCCGCTACTTCGGGCTCGCGCGCGCGGTGCTGGAGGAGCGCATCCCGCAGCTCCTCGACTTCGCCGGGCTCGCGAGCAAGCGCGACGCCGGCATCCGCACGCTGTCGGGCGGCATGAAGCGGCGGCTGACCCTCGCCCGCGCGCTCGTCAACGACCCGGAGCTCCTGATCCTCGACGAGCCGACGACCGGCCTCGACCCGCAGGCGCGCCACCTGATCTGGGACGGGCTGCGGCACCTGATGTCGCTGGGCAAGACGATCCTGCTCACGACGCACTTCATGGACGAGGCCGAGCGGCTGGCCACGCGGCTCGCCGTCATCGACCACGGCGTGCTCATCGCGTGCGACACGCCGCGCGCGTGCTGCTCGCGCAGCACGTCGAGCCCGAGGTGATCGAGGTGTACGGCGACGAGGCCAAGGCGTGGGCGGACATCCACGGGCGCAGGCTCGCCCGGCGGCTCGAGGTCGCCGGCGAGACCGCCTTCTGCTACGCGCTCGACGCGCAGCCGATGCTGACCGACCTCGCGACGCGCGCGGGCGTGCGCTACCTGCACCGCCCCGCGAACCTCGAGGACCTGTTCATCAAGCTCACCGGCCGCGAGCTGCGGGACTGACCCCGTGCGCGCACTCCCCGCAACACGTCATCCCGGGCACGGCGCGCGGCCCGCTGCCGCGTTCCCCCGGGCCGCACGATCCGCGATGACCACCGCCGCCAAGCTGTTCGCGCCGCCGATGCTCTCCGCACGCTTCGTCCCGGTGTGGCGGCGCAACCTGCTCGTCTGGCGCAAGCTCGCGGCGGCGAGCGTGCTCGGCAACATCGCCGATCCGCTGCTGTACATGCTGGCGCTGGGCTACGGCCTCGGCGCGCTGGTCGGCGAGGTCGGCGGCATGAGCTACGTCGCGTTCATCGGCACCGGCATGGTGTGCCAGAGCGCGATGTTCACGGCGAGCTTCGAGGCGATGTACTCGGCGTTCTCGCGCATGCACGTGCAGCGGACCTGGGAGGGCATCATCAACGCGCCGATCGCGCTCGACGACGTCCTGCTGGCCGAGTGGCTGTGGTGCGGGTCGAAGGCCGTGATCTCGACGACGGCGATCCTCGCCGTGATCGCCGCGCTGGGCTACGGCCACACGTGGCTCGCGCTGTGGGTGCTGCCGGTCGGGCTGCTGGTCGGCCTGACGTTCGGCGCCGCGGGCCTCGTGATGAACGCGCTCGCGCCCAACTACGACTTCTTCACCTACTTCTTCACGCTGGTGCTGACGCCGATGCTGCTGTTCTCCGGCGTGTATTTCCCGGTCGACCAGATGCCGGCCTGGCTCGCGACCGCCGCCGGCCTGCTGCCGCTGAAGCACGCGATCGACCTCGCGCGCCCGCTGATGCTGGGCCGCGTCCCCGACGCCGTCGCGCTGCACGTCGGCGTGCTGCTGTTCTACGCGGCGCTCGCCTACTACGTGGCGCTGGTGCTCAAGAAGCGCCTGTAAAGCCCACAAGGAGTGCGCCGACGCGTCGCCGGCGGCTTCTCAAGTAGCGCGATGACCGAACGCTACTTCGCGCCCTGCCCGCGCGGGCTCGAGGCCGCGCTCGCCGCCGAGCTCGCGCGCATCGGCGCCGTCGACGTCGCGGCGGCCGAAGGCGGCGTCGGCTTCGCCGGCGACCTGCCGCTCGCGTGGCGCGCCAACCTCGAGTCGCGGCTCGCGAGCCGCATCCTGTGGCGCGTCGGCGGCGGCGCGTGCCGCGACGAGCACGCGCTCTACGACCTCGTGCAGGCGATCGACTGGAAGCGCCACTTCGCGCCGTCGCGCACGCTGCGCGTCGACGTCGCGGCGACGCGCTCCCCGCTGCAGAGCCTCGAGTACGCGACGCTGCGCGTCAAGGACGCCGTCTGCGACCGCCTGCGCGCCGACACGGGCACGCGCCCGTCGGTCGACAAGCGCGCGCCGGACGTGCGCGTGGCGGCCTACCTGACCGAGCGCGACGCGACGGTCTACGTCGACACGTCGGGCGAGCCGCTGTTCAAGCGCGGTTACCGGCGCGACGCCGAGGAAGCACCGCTGCGCGAGAACCTCGCCGCCGGGCTGATCGCGCTCACCGGCTGGACGCCCGGCACGCCGTTCCTCGACCCGATGTGCGGCAGCGGCACCATCGCAATCGAGGCCGCGCTGATCGCGGCGGACCGCGCACCGGGTCTCGCGCGCACGTTCGGCTTCCAGAAGCTCGCGTGGTTCGACGGCCCCGCGTGGCAGCGGATGAAGCAGGCCGCGCGCGACCGCGTGCGCGCGTCCCCGGCGGCGCCGGCCATCTTCGCAAGCGACGTCGCGGCCGGGGCCGTCGGCAAGACGCTCGCCAACCTGCGCGCGGCAAAGCTCGACGGCTTCGTCGCCGTCGAGCAGGCGGACTTCCTCGCGCGCGTGGCGCCGGCCACGCACGGCGTGCTGCTCGCCAACCCGCCCTACGGCGTGCGGCTCGCGGACCAGGCCGGGCTCGCGCGCCTCTATCCGCTCGTCGGCGACGCGCTGAAGCAGCGCTACGCCGGCTGGACCGCGTACTTCTTCACCGGCGACCTGCGGCTGCCGAAGCTCATCCACCTCAAGGTCGCCCGCAAGCTGCCGCTGTTCAACGGCGCGCTGGAGTGCCGGCTGTTCGAGTTCCCGATCGTCGCCGGGCGCCACACGCCCGGCGGATGACGGTCGCGATGATAAGATGCGGACTCCACTGCGCCCTCGCTTCCGCACCGCCATGCCCATGCTCCCGTCCCGCAACTACGTGTCCGACCACACGAAGTTCATCCGCGAGCTGATCGAGGCGAAGCCCGACCTGCCGAAGCAGCAGCAGGAGGGCCGGAAGATCTGGTGGGACCGGACCTCCGACGACGTCAGCGAGCGCCGCCGGATGGACGAGGGCCGCGTTCCGCAGAAGCCGTACGTGTACCAGACGGGCGGTTAGTTTCCCCCGAAGCGCGCTCGCGCGCGCCTCCCCCCGAGGGGGCCGCGCCCTTGGGGCGGCCCGGCGGGCGGCTAGCTCCCCCCCGAAGCGCGCTCGCGCGCGCCTCCCCCCGAGGGGGCCGCGCCCTTGGGGCGGCCCGGCGGGCGGTCTCCCCCGAAGCGCGCTCGCGCGCGCTCCCCGAGGGGGCCGCGCCCCGGGGGCGCTCCGGCGGGCGGCTAGTCTCCCCCCGAAGCGCGCTCGCGCGCGCGCGCCCTCTGGGGCGGCCCGGCGGAGGCTCCCCCGAGCGGCTCTCGCGCGCGCCTCCCCCCGAGGGGCCGCCTGGGGCGCGGCCCGGCGGGCGCTGCTGTCAGCGCACGGCCGGGGCGACGACCGCGTCGTGCTGGCCGCTGCGGGCGAGCCCCGCGGCGACGAAGCCGGACGCCTTCAGCGCCTCGATCATGCCGCGCAGGTAGGCGGCGCCCGCCGCGCGCCCCTTCGGCGTGCCCATCGCCTGCTCGATGGCCATGAAGCGGCCGTCCATCACCCGCACGTCGGTGCGCCCGCGCGCGAACGCGAGGAGCGGCGACTTGACGCCGGCCGCCGCCTCCAGCCCGTCGCGCAGGAACATCTCGATCGCCTCCGGCCCGGTCGGTGCGCGCACGAGCTCTCCGTGGCGGAGCGTGCGCGCGAGGTGGAGCTCGTACGCGCTGCCGCTGCCCGCGGCGATGCGCACGCCTGGCCGGTCGACGTCGTCGACGCACTGCAACGGCGAGCCGGCGGGCACCATGTAGGTGCCCTCGATGATCACGTACGGCGCCGTGAAGTCGATCTCGGTCGCGCGCTTCGGATCGATCGCGAGGAACGCGACGTCCCACGCGCCGTCCGCGAGCGCCGCGAAAACACGGCCGGCGGCGTCGAACGTGACGAGGTCGACGCCGACCCCGAGGCGGTTCCCGAGTTCGCGTGCGATGTCGACCGACACGCCGCGCGCCTCGCCGGTCGCAGGGTCCCGCTGCGCCAGCACCGGGTTGCCGAAGTTGATCGCGGCGCGCACGCGGCCGGTCGGTGCCAGCGCCTTCAGCACTTCGGACGAGACTGCGGGTTCCATCGGATCGGCTCCCCGGGGCGTGCGGTCAGCGCGTCACCGCGCCGTGGATGAAATAGCGCGGCGTGTGCACGACCTGCGACGCAAGCCCGAGCGCGGCGAGCCGCGCCGCCAGCGCGGCCGGCTCGTGGAAGATCTTCACGATCCGGAACTCCCGCCCGTCGTTCAGCCTGCGCGCCGCCACGCCGCCTTCGCGGTCGGGCCGCACGTGATTCGTCGCCGACGACGTCACGTCCCACCCGGAGTCGATCACGTAGGCGCTGCCGCCGTCCGCCAGCGCATCGCGCACCCTCGTCCAGAAGCCGTCGAAGCGGTCGTCCGGAACGTGCGACAGCCAGAAGCTCATGAACACGAGGTCGTAGCGCGCAGCGGGCTCCCACGCGAACAGGTCGGCGAGCGCGTAGTCGACGTTGACGGCGCCGACACGCGCGCGGTTGATCGCCTGCACTTCCGGCGATGCGTCGAGCGCCAGCAGGTGTCCGACGCGCGGCGCGACGATCCGCGTGAAGAGGCCGGTGCCGCACGCGAGCTCGAGCGCGCGCTGCGGGCGTGCCGCCGCTAGCCAGCGCTCCAGCGCACCCTCGACCTCCTGCGCGTCGGCGTGCCACGCTGCGTTGAGCTGCGGCCCGCGGTCGTAGCGGCCCGTGCGGAACCACCACTCGTCGTACTCGCCGGAACGGGCGCGATAGTACGCGACCTGCTCGGCGAGGATCGCCGGGTCCGTCGCGTGCGCGCACCTCGCGTCCATGGCACATGCTAGCGCATGCCGGCGCCGCACGCGGCGCCGGCGCTACAATGCGCGCCATGCCGGACACGCCCGCACCCGCCTCGAACGGCGCGCGCGCTTCGCGCCGGCGCGCGCGGGGCAGCGCGGCGCGCACGTTCGCCGTCGTCGTGGCCGTCGTGGCGGCCGTCGCCGGCGTCGAGATCTGGTCGCTGGTCGCGCACCAGCGCGAGCGCGCGGCGCCGCCGGCGCCGGCACCGGCGGCCGCACCCGCCGCGCCGCGCCAGGGCGGCCCCGCCGGCGACGTCGACGCGCCGACCGGCGAGGCGGCGGTGGGGCCGCGCATCGCGATCTCGGGCTGGGCGCTGGATCCGGCCGGCGTGCGCGCCGTCGAGATCCGCGTCGACGGCCGCGCGTTTCCCGCGAAGACCGGCATCGCGCGTCCCGACGTCGCCGCGGTGAAGCCCGGCGTCCCCGGCAACGCGACCGCGGGCTTCGAGTTCAGCGGCGACTTCTCGGCCCACCCGGCGGCCCCGGGCGTCGACCGCAGGACGCTTTCGGTCGTGGCGGTCGCCGCCGACGGCCGCGAGACGGTGCTCGGCACGAAGAGCCTGATCGAGCCGTCGGCGCTCGCGCGCTGGGCCGGCTTCACGCCGGCGCGCTTCGAGCCGTTCCACCTGCTGCCGGCGCTCTCGGGCATCGACCTGGGCGGTGCGAGCGAGCTCGACGCGATCTACGCGCCGTACTTCTCGGCCACCGTGCGCGGCGGCTTCCGCGTGCCGATCCTCTACCTGCGCATGACGAAGGGCGCCGCCGGCGACTACGCGTTCGACCCCGACTGGGACCCGAAGCGCAAGTGCGGCGAGCGCCGCATCGGCGACGACTCGCTCAACGCGGTGCTCGCGCACGCCGTCGCGAAGAAGCTGCCGGTGCTCGTGACGCTCAACGGCGGCATCTGGGCCGACGCCTACTGCGACGTGCCGCAGTGGGACGTCAACGACCGGCTCGAGCAGGACCCGGCCAACTGCCAGTGGAACGAGAAGAACGAGGTGATGCCGGACGACTTCCTCAAGGGCCTGCCCGGCTCGCAGGACTCGCCGGAGCTCGCGCGCTCGCTGACGTTCAACGTGCACGCGGCGGACGTGCGCCGCTACAAGCGCCGCAACCTGCAGCAGGCGGGGGCGATCCTCGCCGCGTTCGCGCGCGCGCACCCCGACCTCTTCGTCGGCGTCAACCTCGACCCCGACACCTACGTCAATCCGTTCTTCGCCGAGGGCCAGTGGTACGACTACAACCCCGGGACGCTGCGCCAGTTCCGCGAGTGGCTCGCCAGCACGGGCCCGTATGCGGGGCGGCCGCCGCCGGGCGCGCCGGACCTCTCGGCCTACCGGCGCGCGCGCCCGCTGTCGCTCGCCGAAGTGAACCGGCTCGCCGGCCGCGACTGGAAGCGCTGGAGCGACGTCGATCCGCCGCGCGCGTTTCCGCGCGACGCGGCCGGCGGCGCGAAGCCGTTCTGGAGCGACCCGTGGGTCCGCGAGTGGGAGGTGTTCCGCCGCCACCTCGTCCACCTGCACTACGACGAGCTCGCGCGCTGGCTGACGGAGGCCGGCGTCGCGCGCGACCGCATCTGGTCGTCGCAGGGCCTGATGGCGCCGCGCGGCGACGCGATGCCGTTCGCGGTCGACCTCTCGAGCGCGCCGCGCAACTACGACTCGGGCGGGATGTCGCTCGCCGGGGCCAAGCCCGCGCTCGGGCACCTGGGGGTCATCCTCTACGGCGAGGCCGCCGTCAACGACGTGCCGATGGACAACGGCAGGTCGCTGTTCGCCACGCTGGCCGGGATCGACCCGCGCTGGGCGGTCGTCGAGTACAACACGGCGGACCTGCGCAACCCGCAGGCGCAGCCGACCTACGCCGCCGCGTACCGGGGGCTGCGCGACATGTGGAATTTCGGCGCGCGCTACGTGTCGCCGATGGCCTGGAACGGCAGCAACGGCGCGTTCGCCGGCCAGCCCGGCTACGCGACGTTCACCGCGTGGCGCAACACGCCGCTCGAAAGCGCCGCGCGCGACTTCATGCTCGCGCGCGCGGGCCTGCCGCTCGGGTCCGTGCTCTACACGTTCGGCACGCCGGTCCACGCCGACGGCGACGGCTGGACGGCCGACCCGGGCTCGCTCGCACTCGGCCGCGGCCACGTCGCGCTGCAGCCCGACGCCAACCGGCGCGTGACGCTGACCTCACCGCGCGGGCTGCCGTCGTCCGTGCGCGACGCCCGCGAGTTCGTGCTGGGCCTGCCCAAGGACAGCGGCGTGCGGCGCGTGCGGGTGCAGGGCCGCCGCGGCCCCGACAGCGGCTGGGAGACGCTGGCCGACGCGTCCGGCAACGCGCTGCGCAGCACCGCGGCGGGCGTCGCCGTCGCGCGCACGACGGGGGCGCGCAACGTCGCGTTCGACCAGATCCGGATCGAGCTGTCGTTTCCGTCGACGTCCGTCCGTACACTGACCCGGATCGCGGTGCTCTGACCGAAGCAGGACGCCTCGCCGCGCATCGGCAGCGCGCGTGCGTGTCGGGTTTGCGGGCGGCGCCCCTCACCCCGACCCTCTCCCCGCAAGCGGGGAGTGGGAGGTGCAGGCGAGCGCTGGCGCCGACGCTCCCTCTCCCCGGAACGGGGAGAGGGTTGGGGTGAGGGGCGTACGGCGGCGGGCAACGGAAACGCGCATCGCAGGCTGTCAATGTGCACGCGCGCGCTA
>JBGAMF010000134.1:0-9180 GCA_044223185.1 Casimicrobiaceae bacterium
GTACGCTGCGCGCGCTGCTGGGCGCGCGCCTCGGGTGCGCGCCGGCGGAGGTCGTGATCGGGCGCGGCGAGCGCGGCCGGCCTTACGCCGCCGACGCCCGCGGCCTCGACTTCAACGTGTCGCACACCGCCGGCGTTGCGCTCATCGGGTTCGCGGCCGGGGTGCGCATCGGCGTCGACGTCGAACGCGGCGACCGCGTCCTCAACGTCGACGGCGTCGCGCGCAAGTTCATGGCACCGGACGAGCAGCGCACGCTCGCGGGCCTCGCGCCGGACGCGCGCCGGCGCGCGCTGCTGCGGCTGTGGACGTGCAAGGAGGCGATGAGCAAGGCGACCGGCGAAGCGCTGGCGGCGCCGTTCCGGCGCCTGTCCGTCGCGACGGCCGACGGTCTGCGCCTCGCCGCCGGGCCGGCGCCGTACGTGCCCGCCGCGTGGCGGCTCGCCGCGGCCGATGCGCCGGGCGCGTTCCTCGCGACGGTGGCGCTGTGGCATCGCGGCTGAGCGCCTAGCGGTGCGCCCGCACGGGCAGCGGGCCGGCATACGTGTCTTCGCCGGGTGCGGGCTTCGCGTACTTCCACTTCTTCTGCAGCCACAGCCAGTCCGCCGGGCTCTCGACGATCGCGCGCTCGAGCGCGCGCGCGTAGCGCTCGACGATCATCGCCTCGTCGACCTGGTCGTACGGGGGCTCGGCGAGCACGTCGAGGCGGACGACGTAGTGACCGCGGCGCACGCGGCGCATCGACACGAAGTAGACCGGCGAGTCGAGGAAGCGCGCGATCTTGTCCGCGCCGACGAAGAACGCCGTGTCCTGGCGCAGGAAGCGCGTCCAGTGCTTCGGGTCCTGCTTGCGCGGCGTCTGGTCGGCGATGATCGCGTACGCGCACGGGTCGTCGCCGTGGCTCAGGAGCTCGTACACGAACTCCTTGCGCGGGATCAGCCGGCCCCCGAAGCGGCAGCGGACTTCGCGCAGGAAGGCGTCGAGCGAGGCGAGCCGCTGCGGCTGGTAGACGACGTCGATCGGGATGGGGAAGTACGCGCCGGCCGCGAGCAGCAGCCACTCCCAGTTGCCGTGGTGCGCGGCGAGCAGCAGGATCGTCTGCCGGTTGTCGATCGCCCGGCGGATCAGCCCGCCGTCGTCGAACGACACGCGCGCCTTGAGCGCCTCGGCGCTGGCGCCGAAACCCCAGAATGCCTCGACGATGGTGTCGGCGAGGTTGCGGTAGCACTGGCGGACGATCTCCGTGCGTTCGTTCGCGCTCTTCTCCGGGAACGCGTTGGCGACGTCGGCCTCCGCGCGGTCGCGCCGCCAGCGCATCACGTGGTACGCGACCAGATAGGCCACGTAGCCGACCCCGTACAGGATCGGCAACGGGATGTGCGTCAGGGCTTTGAGGATGATTCGCATCGCGGTTGCGATAGCCGCGCGCGCGGGGCGCGTCGCCGGTCGTCCGTCAGGCGAATTGTAGCCGACTGCGCGAGGGGGCCGCGCCCCCGGGGGTCACGCTACCGCGCCGCCGCGGCGATCACGTCCGGCGGCGCCTGGACGAGCTCGATCAGCACGCCTTCGCCGCCGATCGGGAACTCGTCGTTGCCCTTCGGATGGATGAACGTGATGTCGTAGCCCGCGCCACCCTTGCGGATGCCGCCCGGCGCGAAGCGCACGCCGCGCGCCGAGAGCCACGCCACGGCCCGCGGGAGGTCGTCGACCCAGAGGCCGACGTGGTTCAACGGCGGCTCGTGCACCGCCGGCCGGCGCGTGGCATCGAGCGGTTGCATCAGGTCGACCTCGCAGCGGGCGGCGCCGTGGCCGGCCACCGCGATGTCCTCGTCGACGTTCTCGCGCTCGCTCCGGTAGCTGCCCTCGACCGCGAGGCCGAGGCAGTCGACCCACAGCCGGCGCAGGCGCTCCTTGCTCGTGCTGCCGACGGCGATCTGCTGGACCCCGAGGATCCGGAACGGCCTCGCTTCGTTCATGGCGCTGCTCCCGCGGCGACCGCCGCTTCGAACCTCAGCACGGGCTGGTCGACGGCCAGGCTCTCGCCCTCCCGCGCCAGCAGCTCGGCGACGACGACGTCGCGCTCGGCGACGATGACGTTCTGCATCTTCATCGCCTCGATCACCACCAGCCGCTCGCCCGCCTTGACCTCCTGCCCCGCCTTCACGGCGACCTCCGCCAGCAGGCCGGGCATCGGCGACAGCAGGAACCGCGACGTGTCCGGCGGGGCCTTGCGCGGCATCATCTCGAGCAGCTCGGCCGCGCGCCGCGGCATCACCTGCACGTCGAGCTGCGTGCCCATGTGCGTCAGCCGGTACTTGAGGCTCGGCCGCTCGACCTGCACGGCGAACGGCGTGCCGTTGCACGTGCCGCGCATCAGGATCTCGCCGAACCGCCACGTGTGCCGGATCGCGTAGGTCTCGGTGCCGATCCACACGTCGCAGCCGCCCGGCACCGCGTAGGCGGTCGCCGCGAGTTCGTCGTCGGGCATCAGCACGACGTACTCGACGCCGATGTGGATCTCGTGCCCCGGGACCTGCCCGACGATGCCCGCCGCGCGGTCGCGGTACGCGCGGTGCACGGCAGCGGCGATCGCCGCGAGGAACACGGGATTCTCCGGCGGGACGTCCTCGGACCGGAATCCGTTCGGATACTCCTCGGCGATGAACGCCGTCGTGAGCCGGCCCCTGGCGAACCGCGGATGGCGCAGCAGCGCCGACTGGAACACGATGTTCGACGCGATGCCGCGGACCACGAATGCGTTCAGCGCCTCGGTCATCTTCGCGATGGCCTCGCCGCGGCTCGCGGCATGCACGATCAGCTTGGCGATCATCGAGTCGTAGTACATCGGAATCTCGCCGCCCTCGTAGACGCCGGTGTCCACGCGCACGCTGCCGTCGACCTCCTCCGGCGGCCGGTAGCGGACGAGCCGCCCGACCGAGGGCAGGAAGCCGCGCAGCGGATCCTCGGCGTTGATCCGGCACTCGATCGCCCAGCCGTCGCGGCGGATGTCGCCCTGCGCGAACGGCAGCCGCTCGCCCGCGGCCACGCGGATCATCAGCTCGACCAGGTCGAGCCCGGTGATCATCTCGGTGACCGGGTGCTCGACCTGCAGCCGCGTGTTCATCTCGAGGAAGTAGAAGCTGCGGTCGCGGCCGACGACGAACTCGACGGTGCCCGCGGACTGGTAGCCGACCGCGCGGGCGAGCGCCACCGCCTGCTCGCCCATCGCGCGGCGCGTCGCCTCGTCGAGGAACGGCGACGGCGCCTCCTCGATCACCTTCTGGTGGCGCCGCTGGATCGAGCACTCGCGCTCCCACAGGTAGACGAGGTTGCCGTGCGCGTCGCCCAGCACCTGGATCTCGATGTGGCGCGGCTCCTCGATGAACTTCTCGATGAAGACGCGATCGTCGCCGAAGCTCGCCTTCGCCTCGGCGCGGCACGCCGCGTAGCCGTCGCGGGCCTCGCGGTCGTCGTGCGCGACGCGCAGGCCCTTGCCACCGCCGCCGGCCGACGCCTTGATCATCACCGGGTAACCGACCTCGCGCGCGATCCGCACGGCGGCGTCCGCGTCCGCGATGACGTCGGTGTGGCCCGGTATCGTGCTGACGTTCGCGGCAAGCGCGAGCTTCTTCGACGCGATCTTGTCGCCCATCGCGGCGATCGACTCGTGCTTCGGCCCGATGAACACGATGCCCGCCGCCTCGAGGTCGCGGCTGAACGCCTGGTTCTCGGACAGGAAGCCGTAGCCCGGATGCACGGCCTGCGCGCCGGTCGCCTTGCACGCCTCGATGATCCGGTCCGCGCGCAGGTACGAGTCGCGCGACGGCGGCGGGCCGATGCACACGGCTTCGTCGGCAAGGTCGACGTGGCGCGCGTCGCGGTCGGCTTCCGAGTACACGGCGACCGTCGCGATGCCCATTTTCCGGGCGGTGCGGATCACCCGGCACGCGATCTCGCCGCGGTTGGCGATCAGGATCTTGGTGAACATGGTCTTCTCGATCGCCTAGAGCGGAATGTTCCCGTGCTTGCGCCACGGGTTCTCGAGCTTCTTGTCGCGCAGCATCGCAAGGCTGCGGCAGATCCGCTTGCGCGTCTCGTGCGGCATGATCACGTCGTCGATGTACCCGCGGCGGCCCGCGATGAACGGATTGGCGAACTTCTCGCGGTACTCGCGCTCGCGCGCCGCGATCCTGGCCGGGTCGTTCTTCTCCTCGCGGAAGATGATCTCGACGGCGCCCTTCGGCCCCATCACGGCGATCTCGGCCGACGGCCACGCGAAGTTCACGTCGCCGCGCAGGTGCTTCGAGCTCATGACGTCGTAGGCGCCGCCGTACGCCTTGCGGGTGATCAGCGTGACCTTCGGCACCGTGCACTCGGCGTAGGCGTAGAGCAGCTTGGCGCCGTGCTTGATGATGCCGCCGTATTCCTGCGCGGTGCCCGGCATGAAGCCCGGCACGTCGACGAACGTCACGATCGGGATGCCGAAGGCGTCGCAGAAGCGCACGAAGCGCGCCGCCTTGATCGCGCTCCTGATGTCGAGGCAGCCGGCCAGAACCAGCGGCTGGTTGGCGACGATCCCGACCGGCGCGCCCTCCATCCGGGCGAAGCCGATCACGATGTTCTTCGCGCTGTCCGGTTGCAGCTCGAAGAACTCGCCGTCGTCGGCCACCTTGACGATCAGCTCCTTCATGTCGTACGGCTTGTTCGGGTTGTCGGGCACCAGCGTGTCGAGCGACATCTCCGGCCGGTCGGCCGGGTCGTTGGTCCGCCGCATCGGCGGCACGTCGCGGTTGTTGAGCGGCAGGTAGTTGAAGAACCGGCGCAGCATCAGCAGCGCGTCCACGTCGGTCTCGAACGCGAGGTCGGCGACCCCCGAGCGCGTCGTGTGCGTCACGGCGCCGCCCAGCTCCTCGGCGGTGACTTCCTCGTGCGTGACCGTCTTCACGACCTCGGGTCCGGTGACGAACATGTACGACGAGTCCTTCACCATGAAGATGAAGTCGGTCATCGCCGGCGAGTACACGGCGCCGCCGGCGCACGGGCCCATGATCAGCGAGATCTGCGGGATGACGCCCGACGCGAGCACGTTGCGCTGGAAGACCTCGGCGTAGCCGCCGAGCGAGGCCACGCCCTCCTGGATGCGCGCGCCGCCGGAGTCGTTGAGGCCGATCACGGGCACGCCGACCTTCATCGCGTGGTCCATGACCTTGCAGATCTTCTCGGCGTGCGCCTCGGACAGCGAGCCGCCGAACACCGTGAAGTCCTGCGAGAAGACGAACACCAGCCGGCCGTTGATCATCCCGTAGCCGGTGACGACGCCGTCGCCGGGGACCGTTTCGCCGGCCATGCCGAAGTCGCTGCAGCGGTGCTCGACGAACATGTCCCACTCCTCGAAGGAGCCCTCGTCGAGGAGGATCTCCAGCCGCTCGCGGGCGGTGAGCTTGCCCTTGCGGTGCTGGGACGCGATGCGCTGCTCGCCGCCGCCCAGCCGCGCCAGCGCGCGCTTGTCGTCGAGTTGCCGGATGATGTCGTGCACGTCGTCACCTCCCCCTGGATTCGTCGAGCAGCCGCGCGGCCGCGGCCGTCGGCGTCAGCGTGCCCGCCCCCACCTGCTCCAGCACCAGCGGCAGCGCGGCGCGAACGGCGCGGTCGGCGTGGAAGCGCTCGCGCAACCCGCCGTCGATCAGGTGCCACGTCCACGCCAGCGCCTGCCGCCGGCGCTTGGCGGCGAGTTCGCTCGACGCGGCCAGCGTGTCGCGGCAGCGCAGCACCTCGCGCCAGAACGCGGGTACGCCCTCGCCGGTCAGCGCCGAGACCCCCAGCACCGGCGGCTTCCAGCCGGCCGCCGGCGGCCGCAGCAGCGAGAGCGCACCCGCCATCTGGGCCATCGCGCGGTCGGCCGCGGCGGGATCGAGGTCGCGCTTGTTGTAGACGAAGACGTCGGCCAGCTCGACGATGCCGCGCTTGATCGCCTGCAGGTCGTCGCCGGCGTTGGGCAGCTGCATCAGCACGAACACGTCGGTCAGGTTGGCGACGTCCGTCTCGCTCTGGCCCACTCCCACGGTCTCGACGATCACGACGTCGTAGCCGGCGGCCTCGACGAACAGGATCGCCTCGCGCGTGTGCGCGGCCACGCCGCCCAGCGCACCGCTCGACGGCGACGGCCGGATGAACGCCTGCGGGTGGCGCGCGAGCCCCTCCATCCGCGTCTTGTCGCCCAGCACCGAGCCGCCGCTGACGGCCGAGGACGGATCGACGGCGAGCACGGCGACGCGGTGCCCGGCGGCCACCAGGTGCAGGCCGAGCGCCTCGATCAGCGTCGACTTGCCCACGCCCGGCGCGCCGGTGATGCCCATCCGCAGCGCGTGCCCGGTCTCCGGCAGCAGGTCGGCCATCACGGCGCGGGCGAGGGCCTGATGGTCCTCGCGCGTCGACTCGGCCAGCGTGATCGCCTTGGCGAGCGTGCGCCGGTCGCCGGCGCGAACGCCCACCGCCAGCCGCGCGCACTCCTGCGGATCGGGCGGCGATTCCCGCACCACGGCGCTGCGACGGGCGTTCAAGCGCCGGCGGACGCGGCGCGCGCGGCGCGGATCTTGGCGAGCACGTCGGCGGCGCACTCGGGAATCGCCGTGCCGGGGCCGTAGACGCCGGCGACGCCGGCCGCCTCGAGCATCGCGTAGTCCTGCTGCGGCACCACGCCGCCGACGAACACGACGACGTCGTCGGCGCCCTCGCGGCGCAGCGCGTCGATCAGCGCGGGAACCAGCGTCTTGTGGCCGGCAGCGAGCGTGGACACGCCCACCGCGTGGACGTCGTTCTCGATCGCCTGCCGCGCGGCCTCCTCCGGCGTCTGGAACAGCGGCCCGATGTCGACGTCGAAGCCGGCGTCCGCGAACGCCGTCGCGACCACCTTGGCGCCGCGGTCGTGCCCGTCCTGGCCCAGCTTCGCGACCATGATGCGCGGCCGCCGGCCCTCCTCGGCGGCGAACGCCGCGATGTCGCCCTTGACGCGATCCCACATGGTGTCCCCCGCCAGCTGGCCGCCGTAGACGCCGGAGATGCTCTGCGTCGTCGCGCGATGCCGGCCCCAGACGGCCTCGAGCGCGCTCGACACCTCGCCGACGGTCGCACGCACGCGCATCGCGCGGATGGCGAGGTCGAGCAGGTTGCCGTGCCCGGAGCGCGCCGCCTCGGAAAGCGCGGCGAGCGCCGCGTCGACGGCGCGGCCGTCGCGGCCGGCACGGACGGCCGCGAGCCGCTTGACCTGCGCCTCGCGCACGGCCGTGTTGTCGATCTCGCGCACCTCCAGCGGGTCCTCGTGGTCGAGGCGGAACTTGTTGACGCCGACGATCACGTCGTGCCCGCCGTCGATGCGTGCCTGCTTCTCGGCCGCCGCCGCCTCGATCTTGAGCTTGGCCCAGCCGGACTCGACCGCGCGGGTCATCCCGCCCATCGCCTCCACTTCCTCGAGGATCGCCCAGGCGCGGTCGGCCATGTCCTGCGTCAGCCGCTCCATCATGTACGAGCCCGCCCACGGGTCGACCACGCTGCCGATGTGCGTCTCCTCCTGCAGCAGCACCTGCGTGTTGCGCGCGATGCGCGCCGAGAAGTCGGTCGGCAGCGCGACCGCCTCGTCGAAGGAGTTCGTGTGCAGCGACTGCGTGCCGCCGAAGACCGCGGCCATCGCCTCGATCGTCGTGCGCACGACGTTGTTGAACGGGTCCTGCTCGGTCAGCGACCAGCCGGACGTCTGGCAGTGCGTGCGCAGCATCAGCGACTTCGGGTTCTTCGGCGCGAACGCCGACATGATCCGCCACCACAGCAGGCGCGCCGCCCGCAGCTTGGCGATCTCCAGGTAGAAGTTCATGCCGATGCCGAAGAAGAACGACAGCCGGCCGGCGAACCCGTCGACGTCCATCCCGCGCGCGAGCGCCGCTCGCACGTACTCGCGGCCGTCGGCCAGCGTGAACGCGAGCTCGAGCGCCTGGTGCGCGCCCGCCTCCTGCATGTGGTAGCCGGAGATCGAGATCGAGTTGAACTTCGGCATGTTCGCCGCCGTGTACTCGATGATGTCGGCGACGATGCGCATCGACGGCGCGGGCGGGTAGATGTACGTGTTGCGGACCATGAACTCCTTCAGGATGTCGTTCTGGATCGTTCCCGAAAGGTCCTTCTGCGCGACGCCCTGCTCCTCGGCCGCCACCACGTAGCCGGCGAGCACCGGGAGCACCGCGCCGTTCATCGTCATCGACACCGAAACCCGGCCGAGCGGGATCCCGTCGAACAGGATCTTCATGTCCTCGACCGAGTCGATCGCCACCCCCGCCTTGCCGACGTCGCCGACCACGCGCGGGTGGTCGGAGTCGTAGCCGCGGTGCGTGGCGAGGTCGAAGGCGACCGACACGCCCTGCCCGCCGCCTTCGAGCGTGCGGCGGTAGAACGCGTTGGACTCCTCGGCGGTGGAGAAGCCCGCGTACTGGCGGATGGTCCACGGGCGCACCGCGTACATCGTCGGCTGCGGGCCGCGGACGAACGGCGGGAAGCCGGGCAGCGTGTCGGTGTACGGCAGGCCCGCCACGTCGGCGGCCGTGTACAGCGCCTTGACCGGGATGCCTTCGGGCGTGGTCCAGACCAGGCGGTCGGCGTCGCCGCCCGGCGCGCCCTTCGCGGCAGCACGGTGCCAGTCGGCAAGCGTCGGGGGCGGGACGGCGCGGGGATCGGGGTCGGCCACGGTGGTGCCTCGAGAGCGGTGAGGGGTGGATCCTGCCAGCCCGCTATTCTAGCGAGTGGAGGCCCGGGAGCGTCCTTGGCCGGGATCAAGCTCCGGCCGGGCGCGGCCGGTCCGCGGCAGTGGCAGGGCCGGGCGCAGGGCGCGGCGTGGCCGCGGGCGGGCCGCGCGGGGGCGGCACCGGATCCGGGATCGCCGGCGCGGCCCGGATTCCGGGCCATGGCGCGAGACTTGGGCTGCCAGGCCCCCGGCGCCGCTGCCGGCCCCGGGCCGCCATCGAAACGCCGGAAAACCGCGAAAACCGAGCCAGGCTCGGTTTGGCGCGACCCGGCGGTCCTCGGCGCCGGCCCGCGGCGAGGGGCGCCTAGGCGCGGACGGTCCGCTTACGCGCCGGCGTCTTCGCCGCGCGCACCGCGCCGGCGAACAGGTCCTTCATCGCCGCGTGCTGCGCGAAG
>JBGAMF010000135.1:0-8982 GCA_044223185.1 Casimicrobiaceae bacterium
GGGGCATCGTCGCCACCGCGACGCCGCCCGCCTTCATCACGGCGAACCAGCACGCGGCCATCATCGGCGTGTTGGGGCCCCGCAGCAGCACGCGGTTGCCGGGCACGAGTCCCATGTCCTCGACCAGCACGTGGGCGATGCGGTTCGCGTGCGCCGCGAGCTCCGCGTAGGTCCAGCGGGTGCCGCCGGGCGCGAGGACCGCCGTGCGCCCGCCCCACCCGCGCGCGAGCGCGCCGTCGAGGAGCTCGGTCCCGCAGTTGAGCGTGTCCGGGTAATGCAGCTCCGGCAGCGTGTACAGGAACTCCGGCCACTGCTCACGCGGCGGCAGGTGGTCGCGGGCGAAGGTGTCGACGTGTGCGGTGGCAGTCATGCGTGGGCTCCCTCCCGATCGTTGCGCAAGGGCCGGCCGCCGAGCGGCCGCTGCACGGCCGCGTCGATCGCCCGCTGCACGGGCCCCGGCAGCTTGCGCTTCGCCGGCGCCGCCTCGCGGGTCGTGCGGGCGCCGCGCCACCACGCCGCACGATAGACGAGCGGCGCCGCCGCGTCGACGTCCCCGTCGGCGGCGAACGGCCGGTCGCGCTGCGCGCGGTCCAAGTCAGCCCGTCCCCGCGCCGGACGCCTGCAGGCCGGCCTTGAGCGTCCCGAGCAGCGCGTACAGCCGCACGCGGTCCGCCGCCGGCACGTCCGCCAGCAGCGCGACCACCCAGCGCTCGTGCTCGCGCGCCATCGCGTCGAACGCGCGCTTCCCTTCGGCGGTCAGCCGCACCGCGTGCGCGCGGCGGTCGCCGGGGATCGGCCGCCGCTCGACCAGCCCTTCCGCGACCAGCTGGTCCGTGAGTCCGGTCACGTTGCCGCCCGTCACCATCAGCCGGCGCGTCAGCTCGCCCATGCGCAGGCCCTCCGGGTGCCGCTCGAGCTGCGCCATCAGGTCGAAGCGGGGCAGCGTGATCGCGAAGCGCTCGCGCAGGTTCCCGCGGACGCGCCGCTCGATCATCGTCGCGCAGGTCAGCAGGCGCAGCCACAGGCGCAGCGACTCGTGGTGGGCGTCGGACGCGCGCGACTCGAAGTCCGGCGCCGGCTCGTTGGCCGCGACGGCGTCGCCGGAAGGCGGACGCGTCCCCGCCGTCGCATCGTCCATGCCGGTCTCCACGGTCACCCGTTCGCCTCGGGCCGCTCGGCGGCCATCTGCGCGGCGCGCGCGAGGTTGCGCTCGAGCTGCGCCCTGCCGGACAGGTACTGCACCGGCCACGGGGCATCGGCCACGCCGAGCTGCGCCGCCGCGTGCAGCGTCCAGTACGGGTCGGCGAGGTGCGGCCGCCCGAGCGCGCAGAGGTCCGCGCGGCCGGCCATCAGGATGCTGTTGACGTGGTCGGGCTCGAAGATCGCGCCGACCGCCATCGTCGCGATCCCCACCTCGTTGCGGATGCGGTCGGCGAACGGCGTCTGGTACATGCGCCCGTAGACCGGCTGCGCGAGGCGCGTCGTCTGGCCCGACGACACGTCGATCAGGTCGGCGCCCGCGGCGCGGAAGAGCCGCGCGATCTCGACGGCGTCGTCCGGCGTGTTGCCGCCCTCGGCCCAGTCGTGCGCGGAGATGCGCACCGACATCGGGCGCTCGGCGGGCCACACGTCGCGCACGGCCCGAAACACCTCGAGCGGATAGCGGCAGCGGTTGGCGAGCGGACCGCCGTACTCGTCGTCGCGGCGGTTGGTCAGCGGGCAGATGAACGCCGACAGCAGGTAGCCGTGCGCGCAGTGCAGCTCCAGCCAGTCGAAGCCGGCGTCCGCCCCGCCGCGCGCGGCCCGCACGAAGTCGTCGCACACGCGGTCCATGTCGGCGCGCGTCATCGCGCGCGGCACCTGGTTGTCGGGGCCGTAGGGAATCGCCGACGGCCCGAGCAGCGGCCAGTTGCCCGCGGGCAGCGGCATGTCGGCGTCCTCCCAGCCCCGCTGCGTGCTGCCCTTCGGGCCGGCGTGGCCCAGCTGGAGCGCAACCTTCGTCGGCGTGCGCGCGTGCACGTAGTCGACGATGCGTTTCCAGGCGGCGACGTGTTCCGGCGCGTACATGCCGGCGCACCCCGGCGAGATGCGCGCGTCGGGCGCGACGCACGTCATCTCGGTGAACACGAGGCCGGCGCCGCCGTGCGCGCGGCTGCCCATGTGGACCAGGTAGTAGTCGTCGGGCGTGCCGTCGCGGCACGAGTACTGCGCCATCGGCGACACCACGACGCGGTTGGGCAGCGTCAGCCCGCGCAGCGTGAACGGCGTGAACATCGGCGGCACCGCGCGGCCGGGGGCCGGCGTGCGGGCGGCGAACCAGCGCTCCATGCGCTCGACGAACCCGCGGTCGCGCAGCCGCAGGTTCTCGTGCGAGATCCGCTGGCTGCGCGTCAAGAGGCTGTAGGCGAACTGCTCCGCCTCGAGCGCCGTGTAGCGCGCGACGTGCTCGAACCACTCGGTCGAGTTGCGCGCGGCGTTCTGGATCTTGAGCACCTCGACCGACCGCGTGGCCTCGTAGCGCGCGAGCGAGGCGTGGAGGCCGCCGCCCTCGCGAAGCGCGTCCGCGAGGGCGATGGCATCCTCCAGCGCGAGCTTGGTGCCGGACCCGACCGAGAAGTGCGCGGTGTGCGCGGCGTCGCCCATCAGGATCACCGGCACGTCGCGGCCGTCGACGGCGGTCCAGTGCACCCACGTGCGGCAGACGACGCGCGGGAAGCGGATCCAGATGGCCGACCCGCGCAGGTGCGCGGCGTTCGACATGAGGCGCCAGCCGTCGAGCCACGGCGCGAACAGCCGCTCGCAGTACGCGATGCCGTCCTCCTGCGACATCGTGTCCAGCCCGGCCGCGCGCCACGTCTCCTCCGGCGTCTCGACGATGAACGTCGACGTGTCGCCGTCGTACTGGTACGCGTGCGCCTGGAACCAGCCGTGCGGGGTCTCCACGAACGCGAACGTGAACGCCGGGAACAGCTTCTTCGTGCCCAGCCAGACGAAGCGGCAGCGGCGCTCGTCGATGTCGGGCCGGTAGGTCGCCGCGTAGCGCGTGCGGATCCGGCTGTTCAGGCCGTCGGAGGCGATGACCACGTCGGCGCCGAACTCGCGCGCGGCCGCGGCGTCGTCGGCGACGTCCGTCTCGAACACGAGTTCGACGCCGAGCGCCTCGCAGCGCGCCTGCAGGATGTTGAGCAGGCGCTTGCGGCCGATGCCGCAGAACCCGTGGCCGCCCGACGTGATCGTGCGGCCCCTGAAGTGGACGTCGATGTCGTCCCAGTGGTTGAAGGCGCCGGCGATGGCCGTCGCCGTCTCCGGGTCCGCGGCGGCCAGGTTGTCGAGCGTCTGGTCCGAGAACACGACGCCCCAGCCGAACGTGTCGTAGGGGCGGTTGCGCTCGACCACGCGCACGGCGTGGACCGGGTCGGCCTTCTTGAGCAGCAGCGCCAGGTAGAGCCCGGCGGGGCCGCCGCCGATGCACAGCACGCGCATAGCGAAGTCTCCTTGGCCGCCCGGCTTCCGGTCCGCGGATTTCTGGGTCGGCGTCAACATTTTAATTATGAAATATTCGCTGTCAACCCCGCCGGATGCCCGATGCGGGCGCGGCGACCCGGCGGCGCCGGCAGGTCGACGCCGGCCCGGCCCTCCCGGCCGGCATCCCCGCGAAGGCGGAGACCCGACGGCGTCGGCCTGCGACCCCGCGACCCTCGCACCGCGTGCTGCCGAATCCGTGACGACCGCGCCCCGGACCCGCGGGCCGCCGCGCGCCCGCCCCCGCTGCGCCAGCCCGCTCGTCCGTTCGGCCGATGCCCCGTCGCCACCGGGCGGGACTAGCGTTTCCGGATCGCCGTCAACCCGCCGAGGCAGGAGGCCACGATGCGCCGGCCCGCCGCTTCACCCCCCCGCCTGCCGGGCAGGCCCGGAAGGCCGCCGCGGCGCCGGCGCCACCGGCGCGGCTTTTCGCTGGTCGAGCTCGCCGTCGGCACGGCAATCCTCGCGCTTCTGATCGCCTTCGCCGTCCCTGGCTACTTCGGCTGGATCGCCGACCAGCAGCTGATGAATCACGCCCGCCTGCTGGCCGAAAGCATGCGCACGGCCCGGTCGGAGGCCATCAAGCGCGGACACCGGGTCAACCTGTGCAAGTCGGCGGACGGCGCGCAATGCGCCGACGCGGGCGGCTGGGACCAGGGCTTCCTGATGCACGGCGACTTCGGCCGCACCGGCGACGTCGACGGCCCGGACACGGTGATCCGCTACGAGCCGCCGCCGCGGGACATCCGGGTCAGCGCCAACCGGCCCCTCCGGGACTACGTCTCGTACACGGCGTACGGCCAGGCGCGCCTCCTGTCCGGCGCCCTGCAAATGGGCACGTTTACCTTGTGCAAGCCGGGCCGCCGCGCCGTCGAAGTCGTGCTGGTAGCCACCGGTCGGGTCCGCATTGACCGGATCCGGTCGATTTGCCCATGATTGCTGCCGCGCGGGCCGCGTGCCGGGCGCTCGCCGGCCGCGCGACCCGGCCGCCCGCCGCCGGACGCAAGCGCCGCGGTCCCGCCGACCGTCCGTACCGGTCGATCCACCACTAGTCGGGGCTTCGTTGCGACGCCCTCGCCACGCCCTTACGATGAAGCTGTCCACTGGGAGTCGCCATGCACCGCGCCAATCGCCTGGAAGCCGTCCGTACGGGCGGGTTCACGCTGATCGAGATGATGATCGTCGTCGTGATCCTCGCGATCCTGGCGGCGGTCGCCATCCCCAGCTACAGCAACTTCGTCATGCGCGGCCGGCTGACCGACGCCCACGCCAAGCTGGGCGACCTGCGCGGGCAGATGGAACGCTACTTCCTCGACAACCGCACGTACCAGGACACGACGGGCACGGCGTGCGGGATCGACGACGCGGCCATCAACATGACGGCCACCTACAACGCCGACGGCGGCCGCAGCTTCGACATCACCTGCGCGGCCGCAACGCCCACCACCTACACGCTGACCGCCACCGGCCGGGCGGCCCGTGGCATGACCGGCTTCACGTTCACGGTCAACCAGGCCAACGTCCGCGCCACCTCGGCGGTGCCGGCCGGCTGGACGACGTCGGCCAACTGCTGGATCGTCCGCAAGAACGGGGACTGCTCGTGACGCGTCGCCCCCCGCGCGGCTTCTCGCTGATCGAGCTCATGATGGCGCTCGCCATCCTGGGGATGCTGCTCGTCCTCGCCGCGCCCAACTACGCATCGTGGGTCGCGGACGCGCAGATCCGCGCCGGCGGCGAGTCGATCGTCGGCGGCATGCGCGTCGCCTACGCCGAGGCCATCAAGCGCAACCAGCCGGTCGAGTTCATCCTCGACCCGGCGACCGGCAGCGGCGGCTTCACGGTGCAGCTGCAGGACGGCACCGCGATCCGCACCGATCACTTCGGCGAAGGCGCGAAGCTGGCGGCGTTCGTCGCCGCACCCGGGGGCGCGACCACCGTGACGTTCAACCCGCTCGGGCAGGTGATCGCCAACGCCGACGCCACGGCCACACTCACCGAGGTCGCCGTCACGTTCAGCGGCGCCACCGTCAACACGCGCCCGCTCACCGTACTGGTCGGCGGCGGCCGCACCGGCATCAAGCTGTGCGATCCGGCGGTCACCAACACGGCCGACCCGCGCTTCTGCACCGCCGCCTGATGCGCGCCATGACCGCCGCCGCCAGCCCGCGTCGCCAGCACGGCGCCTTCCTGCTGGAGGCGCTCGTCGCCGTGCTGATCGTCGCGCTGGGCATCCTCGGGCTGGTCGGCCTGCAGGCGCGGACCATGCAGGACACCGACGAGTCGCAGTACCGCAGCGAGGCCGCCTTCCTCGCCACCGACGTCATCAGCCAGATGTGGACGTCGAACCAGACCACGCTGGTCGCCGACTTCGAGAACAACGCGACCGCCGGCTCCCCGTACGACAACTTCAAGACGCTCGTCCAGCGCCGGCTGCCCGGGGCCACCCTGCAGGACCCGGACATCACGGTCACGCCGCGCGGCGGCACGGCGTCGTTCGGCTACGACGTCCTCGTCACGATCTACTGGCAGCCGCCGTCGGCGGCGTGGCGGCACCGCTACGACGCCACGGCCACCGTGAGGCTCAACAACTGATGGCCCGCATCCCGACAACCCGCGTGACCGGACGCGGCCGTCAGCACGGCGCGTCGATCGTCGAAGTGATGGTCGGCATCCTGATCGGCCTGATCGTCGTCGCGGTCATCTACAACGTGCTGATCGTCGCCGAGGGGTTCCGGCGGTCGACGCTGGGCGTGGCCGACGCGCAGGTCACCGGCCAGCTGTCGCAGTTCGTCATCGGCCGCGAACTCGCCAACGCCGGCAACGGCGTCATGTCCGGCGAGGGTGTGGACGTCCTGGCGAACTGCAGCCTCGCCGGGCTGCGGCCGATGCCGGTGCTGATCGAGGACAGCGTTGTCGGCGACACGCCGGCCGGCGCCAGCGTTCTCAACGACCGGATCACGCTCTTCTACAGCAACTCGCCGCGGATCGTGCATCCGGTGCGCGTCGACATCCCGGCGCAGGTCGCAACGACCGATCCGATCACCGTGGTCAGCCCCAACGGCTTCTCGGTCAACGACTGGTTCATCGCCGCCGACCGCGCGACGACGGACTGCACGATGGGGCAGGTGACCGGAATGGCCCAACCGCTGCCGGCCGGTGGCGCCTATCCGCCCGCGGCACCCGGCGGGTTCGTGGCACTCACGTTCACCAAGAAAGCCGGTGTCGACCACGCCTATCCGACGCTGTCGTCGCGCGTCGTCAACCTGGGCCGCAACGTCACGCGCACCACGTACTCGATCGACCCGGCGAAGTGGCAGCTGAACTCGACCGACGAGAACCCGGGGCTCGCGGCGGCCGCGGCGGCCGCGCCGCTCGCGCAGAACGTCGTGCTGCTGAAGGCGCAGTACGGCGTCGACACGAACAACGACCAGATCCCGGACTGCTGGACGCCGGCCGACAACACCGATACGTGCGGCGTGGGCCTCGACTTCTCCAAGGCGTTCTTCACCGGCGGCGCGCCGGCCAACCTCGCCGCGCGCATCCGCGCCATCAAGGCCGTGCGCGTCGCGCTCGTCGTGCGCAGCGAGGACGTCGCCAAGGCCGACGCCGCCAACGCGACGCTCGTCAACCAGTCCGCGTGGATCTTCAACTGCGCGGCCAACGACGCGACCTGCCAGGGCCGCATCCAGCTCGACAACACGATCCTGCAGGACTACGGGCGCTACCGCATCTACGAGGCGACCATCCCGTTGCGCAACGCGATCTGGAATCAGTCGTGACCCGACGCCCCGCCCCCACGCCCGGCCGCTCGTCCCGCCCGTCGCACGAACGGGGGGTCGTGCTGCTCATCGCGCTGATCGCGATGGTGGTGCTCGCGCTCGGCGCAGTCGCCCTGCTGCGCGCGACCGACTCCGGCACGTCGATCTCCGGCAACCTCGCGTCCAAGCAGTCGACGCTGGGACCGGTCAACTACGCCGTCGAGCAGGCGGTGGCCGCCCTGTTCGAGGGTCCGGGCGCCATCGCCGACCTGTACAACCACGACCTCGCGAAGAACTACTACGCGAACATCCAGCCCGGGGAAACGGCGAACGGCGTGCCGGCCGCGCTGCAGGGCACCACGCCGGCGGCGTACCCGGTGACGTTCCAGAAGTACGACGACCCGGCCACGCCTTCGATGTACTCGGTGCGCTGGGTGATCGAGCGCATGTGCCAGGGCTCGGCGCCGGCGCCGGGGCCGTTCTTCGGCGATCCGCTGACGCCGACCGGCCTGCAGGCGTGCGACATGCTCCCGCCCAAGGTTTCGACGGCCGGCACGCACGGCGAGGAGCGTCCCGAGGTGCCGCCCACGCCGCTGTACCGCGTGTCGATCCGCATCGACGGCCCCGCCGGCACCAACACGGTCACGTACGCGCAGGCGATGCTGCGCTGAGCGAGCGCAAGACAGGACGGACACCATGAAGACGAACGCACCCACCGTCGCGCGCAAGTGGATCGCCGCGGTCACCGCGGTCACGCTGGCGACGATGCCGATGTCGCAGGCCGCGTACGGCGCCGTGACGCTGCTGTCCGACCAGCCGATCGCCGCCAAGGTCGCCGCCAAGCCGAACCTCCTCTACACGTTCGACGAGTCGGGCAGCATGTCGCTGCGCTACAGCCCCGACTACGTGGTCACGACCGCCTACTGCCGCAGCTCGGCCGGCAACAACATCGCCGCGTGCAGCACCGGCTACTTCGACAACTTCACGAACGGCGGCAGCACCAGGCGCGGCCTCGACGAGCCGATGCACGCGGCCGAGTTCAACAAGCTGCACTACAACCCGAACATCACGTACGAGCCGCCGGTCGACGGCGCCGGCAACCAGGCGTCGACCGCCAACCCGGGCGGCGCGCCCGCGGCCACCGCCTACAAGCTGATGAACGCCGCCAACACGCTCAACTGGGTGCGGGTGCCGAACGACATGTACCTGACGCCGCCGGCGAGCCTGCCGCCGCCGGTCGCCACGAACACGACCGACCTCTCGGTGAAAGTGCGGATGCTCGTGTGGTGCAACACCGACTGGCCGCGCACGGCGCTCCCCGGCGGGCAGGACCCCGCGACGTGGTCCGAGGTCGGCGACGTCAACGGCGAGTACACGGCCACGGCGGGCAGGGACTGCCGGATCAACGGCACCGTGTACGACCCGCTCGACAGCGCGCCGGCGGTCGTCAACGACTACAACTATCCGTACGCGAGCAGCTTCGGGACGCCGACCAAGGACGCCAAGTTCTTCTACCGCAACTCGCGGATCAGCGGCAACCACACCAACCGCACGATCTGGTGCAAGACCAACGGCCCCGGCTGGCCGAAGAGCCCCACCAATCTCTCGGGGTGCGGCGCATACACCTGCACGTTGGGTGGGACGCCGAATCCCGCCCCGCCCGTCGTGCAGACCTGCAACGCGGGCACGCCGGTGCAGGGAG
>JBGAMF010000136.1:0-8955 GCA_044223185.1 Casimicrobiaceae bacterium
CAGCCCGGCCTCCCGGGCGACTTCGGGCGCCGCGGCGCGGCGGCGGCACGGCCGTTTACCGGCGGGCGCCAAACCGGCTATAATCATGCCCCTCGTGGGGACGTAGCTCAGCTGGGAGAGCGTCGCGTTCGCAATGCGAAGGTCGGGAGTTCGATCCTCCTCGTCTCCACCACGTTTTCCCCGAACCCGCCGGCACGGCGGGTTCGTCGCTTCGGGGCCGCACGGCCAACGCCCGCGCCCCGGGTCACGTTCCCGAAGGGCACCGATACGCCCGCGCCGTCGCGTGCCCGGTGTTGAGCATCCCCGAGTTGTCGACGCTGACGAACACGATGTCCGTCGCGCCGAGCGCCGCGGCCTTGGCGCGGGCGTCGTTCATCGCGCTGTCGCGGCGACCCTCCTCGCTGCCGCCGAACACGCTGCGGCCGCTGACGGTGCCGAGGAGCCTGCAGTCGCGGTTCACCGTCGCGGGATCGCCGTCCTTGACGGCGCTCGCCGGGCGCGACGACGACGACGCACACGCGCCGAGCACGAGGACCGCCACCACGCCTGCCACCCATCGCTTCATCGCGAACCTCCGGAGCACGCCACGTTACACCAGGCGCACGACCGTCTTCCCGCGCCCGTGCCCGGACTCCATCGCACCCAGCGCCGCCGGCACCTCGGCGAGCGCGATCGCGCGCCCGACGTGCGGCACCAGCACACCGGCGGCCGCGAGCGCCGCCAGCCGCTGCCATTGCCCGGCGCCGGTCGCGAGCCGGAACGCCACCGCGCGCTGCCGCGACGTGAGCCGGCCCAGGAGGCCGCCGACGACTGTCGACGCGACGGCCGCCGCACTCCCCGACGTGCTGACGTAGACGCCGGAAGGCACCAGCACCGCGCGCGCCGCGTGATACGTCGACGCCGACGCGGCGTCGAACACGACGTCGAAGCGGTCGGCGCGGCGCGTGAAGTCGTCCTTCCCGTAGTCGACCACCTCGTCGGCGCCGAGCGCGCGGACGAAGTCGGCGTTGGCGGCCCCGCAAACGCCGACGACGTGCGCACCGAGGTGCTTGCCGACCTGCACGGCGAAGTGACCCACGCCTCCCGCGGCGCCGGTGACGAGAACGCGCTGTCCGGCACCGACCTTCGCGACGTCGGCGAGCGCCTGCAGCGCCGTTCCTCCGGCGGTCGGCAGCGCCGCGGCGGCGACGAAGTCGAGATTGCCCGGCATCGGCGCAACCGCGTCGTGCGGCACGACGACGTACTCGGCGAACGCGCCGTCGTGCGCGAACGGCGACGCCATGCCGAAGACCCGCTCGCCCACGTGGCGAGCGTGCGCGCCGCCGCCGCTGCCCACGATCGTGCCCGCGAAGTCGCAACCCAGTCCGCGCGGTGGCCGGCCGGCGGGAAGGAACCTCAGGTGCCCGGCGCGGATCTTCCAGTCGAGCGGGTTCAAGCCGGCGGCGTGGACGCGGACCTTGACCTCGCCCGCAGCGGGAACGGGCTCGTCGACGTCGGCCGGCTGCAGGACCTCGGGCGGGCCGAAGCGCGCGAAGCGCAGGGCCCTCACGGCAGGCCTCGGCAGGCTGGGACGGTCGGGGCGGGGCGCCGCGCGCGGCGTGGCGCGAGGGGGGCGACCATGCGAGAAGGCAGCTCGTGGGGCAACGCTCGCATTCTAGGCGAAACGGCGCGAAACCGAGCCAGGCTCGATTTGCCGTCGACGCGAAACCGAGCCAGGCTCGGTTATCGGTGATCCCGAAACCCGCTGCCGCGGCCTCGATCCCGGCGCGTTCCGCAGACGCGGTCCGCAGACAAAAAAACGCCGCGTTGCCGCGGCGTTTAAGCCCGCTCCATGATCTGATCGGAGCGGAGGGGAGAGAGTGGGCAGGTGGCCTGCCCGACCTCTGCAGTATCGCGCGGCGCGTCCGCGCGCTCTGTCGGCGCGACGCCGATGCGCGTGTAGGACTCCGCCCTACACGTTGAGCACCGCAGTCGCCATGCGTATAGTCGGCGGTTCCGGGCAGGCAGGCGCACGATGCGACCGTTCAAATCCGTCCTCCCCCTCAAGATCGTGGTGCCGCTCGTCCTCGGCATCGCCGTCTCGCTGGCGATCGCGATCTACGCGGAATTGGGCTACCGCCGGCTCGAGTCCGCCAACCGCGAGATGGCCGTGGCGCTGGAGATGCAGGCGACGCTCAACGAGACGCTGGCGCTGATCGTCGACGCCGAGACCGGCCAGCGCGGCTACCTGCTGACGGGACGCGACGAGTACCTGGCGCCGTACAACGCCGCGCTGCCGAAGATCGACGGCGCGTTCACGCGGCTGCGCGAGCTGCTCGTCGCCAACGGCACCGCGGCGCAGCGCACGACGGCCGGACGCATCAACAACCTCGTCGGCAAGAAGCTGGCCGAGCTGGAAGCGGCGATCGCCCTCTACCGGACCAACGGCGCGGAGGCCGCGCAGGCGCTCCTGTCCACCGGCATCGGCCGCCGGACGATGGAGGAGATCCGCGCCGAGGTCGACGCCATGGGCGGCACGCACCGCGCGCAGCTCGCCGAGGCGACGACGCGCTGGGCGAACGACGTCGGCTTCGCGCGCGCCGGCATGCAGATCATGACCGCGTTCACCGTCGTGCTGCTGCTCGTCGTGTGGCTGCTCGCGCGCCGCGACGTCCAGCAGCGCGACGCGCGGCGGCGCGGCGTGCAGGAGGAGAAGCGCCGGCTGGAGACCGTCGTCGAGCAGCGGACCGCGGAGCTGTCCGAGCTCTCCAACCACCTGCAGCGCGTGCGCGAGGAAGAGAAGGCCAAGCTCGCGCGCGACATCCACGACGAGCTGGGCGGACTGCTCGTCAGCGCGAAGATGGACGTGGCGTGGGTGGAGAAGCGCGTCCACGACCGCGACGCCGAGGCGGCCGCGAAGCTCGAGCGCGCGCTGCAGGCGCTCGACGACGGCGTCGAGATCAAGCGCCGCATCATCGAGGACCTGCGCCCGACGCTGCTCGACAACCTGGGCCTCGCCGCCGCGCTGGAGTGGCAGGTCCACGAGATCTGCGATCGCGCCGGACTCGAGTGCGAGATCGCGACGCCCGCCGACGACAGCGCGATCCCGTCCGCGACGGCGATCGCGCTGTACCGGATCGTGCAGGAGGCGCTCACCAACATCGTCAAGTACGCGCACGCGAAGCAGGTGACGGTGTTCCTCGGCCTCACCGCGGACGCGCTGACGCTGCTGATCGAGGACGACGGTGTGGGCATCCCGGACCAGGCGCAGCACAACCGGCTGTCGCACGGCATCGCCGGCATGCGCCAGCGCGTGCGCGCGCTGCAGGGCGAGTTCGCGATCGCCCGCCGTCGCGAAGGTGGCACGACCGTCGAGATCAACCTGCCGCTCGGGGGTGTCCCGGCGACCGCCGCCGCGCCCGCGTCGCTTCCCGCCTGACGCGCCCGTCCGGCCCGCATTGCGCCCGACCATGGCCACCGACGCCCCGCTGCCCGCCCCGGCGCGCCGCCGCCTGCTCGCGCTGCTGGGAGCGCTTCCGCTCGCGCGCGGCGCAGGCGCGCAGACGCGCACCGCGGCGGGGACCCTTCGGCTGATCGTGCCGGCGCCCGCGGGCGGCTCCAGCGACCGGATCGCGCGCATCGTCGCCGAGGCGCTCGCCGGCATCCTGGAGACGACGGTGGACGTCGACAACGTTCCCGGCAACGCCGGGGTCACCGGCACCAACGCGATCGCCGGCGGGGCGACGGACGGCTCGCTGCTCGGCATCGTCTCGAACTCGACGATCGTCGGCGGCCGCCTGCTGTCGCGCAGCGCGCGCTTCAATCCGGGCGAGGACTTCGAGTGGCTGGCGATCCTCGGCACCTATCCGAACGCGATGGTCGTCTCGGCCCGGTCCGGGCAGCGCACGCTCGCCGGCTGGCTGGCCGAGGCCCGGCGCGCGCCGGCGCCGCTCACCTACGGCTCGTTCGGCACGGGGTCGGCCGGCCATCTCGCCGGCGCGTACCTGCGCTACGAGAAGGACGCCCGCCTCGTGCACCGGACGCTCCACACGCTCAACGACGGCTACGCGCAGCTCGCCGACGGCACGCTCGACGTCCTGTTCGACGGCGTGCCCAACGCGCTCGCCGAGGCGCCGCGCTCGGGGAACCCGATCGTCGCCGTGACGTCGGAGCGCCGGGTCGAGGCGCTGCCCGACGTCCCGGCGTTCGGCGAGCTGTGGCGGGAGTCGTTCGTGGTGTGGCTGGCTCTCGTCGCGCCGAAGCGGCTCGACCCGAACGCCTACCTGCGGCTCGCGCCCGCGGTAGGCGTGCTGCTGTCGGAGCCGCGCCACGCCGCGGAGATGCGCGCGGCGGGCCTCGCGTTCACGGGCCTGTCCGGCCGGGGCACGACGGCGTTCGTCGACCGCGAATTCCTGCGCATCGCGAAGCTGATCGCGCGCCTGAACGACGAGGGCGTGCGCGACTAGCGCCGCCGGGCCGTCCCACGGCGCGCCCCCGTCTCCGGGGGGGAAGGGCGCGCAGCGCCCTCGGGGGCGCCACCGGCGAACCGTGCCGGAGGACCGGCGTCAGTGCGCGACGGTCGCGAGGTCGGCGACCACCTCGCGCACGCGGTGGAACTCGCGCGCCTTGTCGAAGAAGTAGTCGGCACCGAGCAGCATGCTGCGGTCGCGGTACTGCGGAAAAGCGTAGTTCGTGAACACGATGACCTTCGCGTGCGCGGGGCGCGCGCCGTCCCCGAGCGTCTTCAGCACGCCGAGGCCGGTGCCGTGCTTCAACTGCAGGTCGAGCACCGCGGCGTCCCACGCGCTGCCGCGCAGCAGCGCGAGCGCGTCGTCCTCCGTGCTCGCGTGGCCGACGATCTCGACGTTGGGGATCTCGGCCAGCGACTCGGACAGGCGGGCGCGGATGATCGCCGAGTCCTCGACGATGACGACGCGCAGCTTGGGAGTTTCCACGGTCCTCCGCCGGCAATGGATGGTGCGACGCCCGGCCCCGGTCGGCCGTCGGAGCCGACGGCGCCGCGAACGGGACCGGAACACGCGCTGCACGACAGCCTAGCAGCCGGCGCGCGGCGGCGCCATCGGCGTTTGTCCGACAGCCGGGCGCGGACGGCCGGAGGCCCGCGCGGCCGCGCCGCTAGTCGATCAGCCCGTTCTTGATCGCGTAGTACGTGAGATCCGCGTTGGTCTTCATGCCCATCTTCTCCAGCACGCGTGACCGGTACGTGCTGACGGTCTTGACGGACAGGTTGAGCTCGGTGGCCACCTTCGAGACTGCCGCGCCGGCCGCGAGCTTGCACAGGATCTGGAACTCGCGCTGCGACAGCTCCGCGTGCAGCGGCCGGTCGGCGTTGCCGGAGACGCCATCGGCGAGGATCTGGGCGAGCGCCGGGCTCACGAACTTGCGGCCGTTGACGACCGTTCGGATCGCCCCGACGAGGTCGTGCGCCGCGGCCTCCTTGTTGAGGTAGCCCGCCGCGCCCGCGCGCAGCAGGTTCACCGCGTACTGGTCCTCCGCGTAGCCGGACAGCATCAGCACCGGCAGGCCGGGCGCGATCTGGCGCAGCGTCTTCAGCGTGTCGATGCCGTTCCGGTCGGGCATCGAGATGTCGAGCAGGACGACGTCGAAGGTCTCCGCACGGACCCGCGCGATCGCCTCGCTGCCGGTCGCCGCCTCGCCCGCCACCTGCATGTCGGGCTGGTCGGCGATGAACTGCGCGAGGCCCGCCCGCACGATGGCGTGGTCGTCGGCAATGAGGATGCGGATCATGGCGGGTCGCGGGGCTGGCGCAGCACCATCCTACACTCGCCGGCGGCGGGCGCCGGCCGGAACCGCCCCGCCTCGACCGCGAGCCCGACGACCCGCACGAAGATCGCGAGACCGGCGGCGGCGGCCGCGATGTCCCCGACGACCCTGATCTTCTCGTCGTGGTGCACGTCGACGAAGTCGCACAGATTCACGCCTTCGCCGAAGCGTGCACCGCCGCGGCGCGACGCCGCGCGTCCTGCCGCAGCGACAGCAGGACCGACGTGCCGATCACCGTCGCGACGATCGCCAGCGACAGCCCGACCGGGATCTTGACGAGGTCGATCAGGATCATCTTGGCGCCGACGAACACGAGCACGACCGCGAGGCCGTACTTGAGCAGCGAGAAGCGGTCGGCCACGTCGGCCAGCAGGAAGTACATCGCCCGCAGGCCGAGGATCGCGAACACGTTGGACGTGAGCACGATGAACGGGTCGGTCGTGATCGCGAAGATCGCCGGGATGGAGTCGACGGCGAAGATGAGGTCCGTCGCCTCGACGAGCACCAGCACGATGAACAGCGGCGTCGCGTACCGGACCAGGCGGCCGCCCTCCTCGACCTTCACGAAGAAGCGCTCGCCGTGGAACGTCGGCGTGATCGGCACGTGCGAGCGCAGCCAGCGGACCACGCGGTTGTTCTCGAGGTCCGGCTTCTCGCCGGCCGCCCACCACATCTTGACGCCGGTGACCAGCAGGAAGGCGCCGAACACGTACAGCAGCCAGTGGAACTGCGTGATCAGCCAGCTGCCGGCGAAGATCATCGCCGTGCGCATGACGATCGCGCCGAGGACGCCGTAGATCAGCACGCGCTTCTGCAGCTCCGGCGGCACCGCGAAGAACGAGAACAGCATCAGCCAGACGAACACGTTGTCGACGGCGAGCGATTTCTCGATCAGGTAGCCGGTGACGAACTCGAGCGTCGTCTCGTCGGCGACGGCGCGGCCGGCGGTGCCCGCGAGGTACCACCACAGCGCGCCGGCGAACGCGAACGCGACGCCGACCCAGACCGCCGACCACGTCGCCGCCTCGCGCAGCGTGACGCGGTGCTCGCGCCCCCCGCCGACGGCGAAGAGGTCGACCGCCAGCATCACGAGCACCAGCGCGAAGAAGCCCGCCCACATCCACCAGACACCGATCGTTTCCATGCGTCGTCACTGCCGTTTCGCCGCGCGGCGGCGGCAACAGCCGGATCTTACGAAGCCCAGACAATTCGCACAAATCGAATATAATTACATATACATCGCTTTTTTCGATGTAATACCGAGCCGGTGAGCCTGAACTACAAGCACCTGCGCTACTTCTGGGCGGTCGCCCGGACCGGCAGCCTCGCGCGCGCGGCCGCGGAGCTGCACGTCACGCCGCAGTCGATCAGCGGGCAGCTCGCCGAGCTCGAGGGCGCGCTCGGCGTCGAGCTCCTGCGCCGCGTCGGGCGCGGCGTCGAGCTCACCGACCTCGGCCGGCGCGTCGCCGGCTACGCGGACGACATCTTCGCGCTGGGCGACGAGCTCCTCGCCGCCGCGCGCGACCAGGCGGCGCGCAAGTCGGTGCCGTTTCGCGTCGGCATCTCCGACGCCGTGCCCAAGGCCGTCGCCTACCGCGTCGTCGAGCCCGCGCTGGCGCTCGCCGACCGCGTGCGCCTCGTGTGCCGCGAGGGCGCGCTGCCGGCGCTGCTCGGGGAGCTCGCGCTGCACCGGCTCGACATGGTGATCGCCGACCGGCCGCTGCCGGCCGAGGTCCACGTCCGCGGCTACAACCACCTGATCGGCGCCTCCGCGCTCGCGGTGTTCGCCGCGCCGCGGCTGGCGGCGACGCTGCCGCGCGCGTTCCCGGCGCTGCTCGACGGCGCGCCGCTGCTGCTGCCCGGCGAGGGCTCGGCGATCCGGCCGAAGCTCGCCGCGTGGCTCGAGGCGCAGCGCCTGCGCCCGCGCATCGTCGGCGAGTTCGACGACGGCGCGCTGATGAAGGCGTTCGGGCAGGGCGGCGCGGGGTTGTTCTTCGCGCCGGCGGCGGCCGCCGCGGACATCGAGCCGCAGTACGGCGTCGTCGCGGTCGGCCGCATCCCGGCGGTCGTCGAGCAGTTCTACGCGATCACGACCGAGCGCCGGATGCGCGACCCCGCCACCCGCGCCGTGTTCGAGGCCGCGCAGCGCAACGTGTTCGGGGCGCCGGCGCGCGTCAAGGCGGCGGCGCCAGCGTAACCACGCGGCCGCCCGCGGCCCGTGCGTCGGCCTCGTCGTGGGTGACCAGCAGCGTAGCCAACCCGCGCTGCGCCGCGTGATCGAGCACGAAGCGCCGGAACTCCTGCCGCAGCTGCGCGTCGAGCTTGTTGAACGGCTCGTCGAGCAGCAGCGCCGCGGGCTCCGACAGCAGCGTGCGCATCAGCGCCACGCGCGCGCGCTGCCCCCCCGACAGCGTGGCCGGATCGCGGTCGGCGAAGCCGGCGAGCTCGGCTTCCGCGAGCGCGCGCTCGACGCGTGCGGCACGCTCGCGGCGGTCGCGCACGCCCGGCGGCAGCGCGAACGCGAGGTTGCCGCCGACCGACAGGTGCGGGAACAGGAGGTCGTCCTGGAACAGGATGCCCACCCGGCGCGCCTCCGGCGCGAGGTCCGTGATGTCGCGCGTGCCGACCGCGACGCGGCCGCCGGCACGGAAGGCGGGGTCGAGCGTGCCCGCGACGAACGCGAGCAGCGTCGACTTGCCGCAGCCGGACGGCCCCATCACCGTCACGCACTCGCCGGGCGCCACCTCGAGCGACAGCGGCGGCACGAGTTCGCGGCCGGCGAGTTCGATGCGCACGCCGGACAGGATGAGCGGTGCGGCGGCCGGGGTCATGCGAGCGGATCCACCGGTACTGCGGTACGCGAGCGGCCCCTCACCCCAACCCTCTCCCCGCAAGCGGGGAGAGGGGGGGCTTCGCCACGCATCGTCGCAGGCGTGCTCCCTCTCCCCGGAACGGGGAGAGGGTTGAGTTCGCGGCCGGCGAGTTCGATGCGCACGGCGGACAGGATGAGCGGTGCGGCGGCCGGGGTCATGCGAGCGGATCCACGGGTACTGCGGTACGCGAGCGGCCCCTCACCCCAACCCTCTCCCCGTTCCGGGGAGAGGGAGCACGTTTGTGACGACGCGTGACGAAGCCCTCTCTCTCCCCGCTTGCGGGGAGAGGGTTGGGGTG
>JBGAMF010000015.1:0-54031 GCA_044223185.1 Casimicrobiaceae bacterium
CTGCGCGCCGGTGCCGCCGAGACGTCGCTGTTCGTCACGCCCGGCTTCCGCTTCCGCGTCGTCGACCGCCTGCTCACCAACTTCCACCTGCCGCGGTCCACGCTGCTGATGCTGGTGAGCGCGTTCGCCGGCTTCGACGCGATCCGCGCCGCGTACGCGCACGCGATCGCCGCGCGCTACCGCTTCTACAGCTACGGCGACGCGCTGCTGCTCGAGCGCGCCCCGGACGCCGCGGACGCACCGCGCTGACGCCAAATCCCGACACTTCGATTCCGGAAACCGTCGCCAGCAGGCGACATCCGCGTTTGACGCTGCTTTTGTCGCAACATCCACAGGACCCGAACGCCCGCCCGTCGCAATTGGCTTGGCACGACGCCCCGAACGCGCTACTCTCGGCACAACTGATTTCTTGGCGGAAACCGCCTCGTTACCGGAATTGGCGAGGATTTCCGCGTTTCCATGAATGCGCCTTCGTTGCGCGCCCGTGCGGCGCGCGCCCTGATCGTCTTCGCCGCAGCCGTGACGGCCGCCGCGCCCGTTGCGGCGGCGCGCATCGGCATCCTGACCAACAAGTACGGGACGCAGACGGCCGCGGACTTCAACACGAGCCTCGCCGGCCACACGTTCACGGCCGTCGACACGGCGGCCGCGATCCCCACGCTCGCCGCGCTCACCAACGCGTTCGACGCGATTCTCATCTTCGAGGACGCGACCTACGGCAACGCGCCGTCGGTCGGCAACGTCGCCGCGGCCTTCGCCAGGACCGGGCGCCCCGTGGTGCTCGGCACGTTCTACGACCAGGACCGCTCGGATGCACCGGCGGCCAACACGCCGCACGGCTGGGGCGCGCTGGAGCAGCTCGACCCGAACACGACCGACGGCACGGGCACGCCGTACGCACCGCGCTCGCTCGACACCGCGACCATGGCGCTGCATCCGCTGACGGCCGGGCTCAATTCGCTCGCCAGCGCCAAGTTCGCGGGCGGCAACCAGCCCAAGCCCGGCACCACGGTCGTCGCGTGGTGGAAGGAGCCGAACGCGCTGGGCAAGCCCGACCCCGCCATCGCGTACCGGATCACCGACGCCGCCTGCGTCATCCAGGTCGCGATCGCGCCGAACTATCCGTCCACGCCGGACGCTGCGAACGGCTACTCGGGCGACTTCCACCGCGCGTGGAAGAACGCGTTCGACTTCGCCGCGAAGGGGTGCATCGCCTCGACCTCCGAGGCGGCGCCGCCGGAGGCCGCGGCCATCCCGGCGCTGTCGCCGGCCGGTCTCGCGCTCACGGTGCTCCTCGTCGGCGCCGGCGCCGCGTTCCAGCGCCGGCGCCGCGCGCGCTAGCCGGCGCGGTCGGCGCTCCCGGCCGCGCACCGGCCGCCGCTCCAGATGCGTTTCTCGGTCCTCGCCACGTCGGGCACTGCCCGGCGCGGGCGCCTCGAGCTCGCGCACGGCACCGTGGAGACGCCGGTGTTCATGCCCGTCGGCACCTACGGCACCGTCAAGGCGATGGCGCCGGCGGAACTCGTCGCCGTCGGCTCGCAGATCGTGCTAGGCAACACGTTCCACCTGTGGCTGCGCCCCGGCCTCGACGTGATCGCGGCCCACGGCGGCCTGCACCGCTTCATGGGCTGGGACCGCCCGATCCTCACCGACTCCGGCGGCTTCCAGGTGTGGAGCCTGGGGCCGCTGCGCCGCGTGGCCGAGGAAGGCGTCACCTTCGCCTCGCCCGTCAACGGCGACCGGCTGTTCCTCACGCCCGAGGTGTCGATGCAGGTCCAGCAGACGCTCGGCTCCGACGTCGTGATGATCTTCGACGAGTGCACGCCGTGGCCGGCGACGCGCGACGAGGCCGCGGCGTCGATGGAGCTGTCGCTGCGCTGGGCGCAGCGGTCGCGCGACGAGTTCGCGCGGCTCGAAAACCCGAACGCGCTGTTCGGCATCGTCCAGGGCGGCATGTACGACGACCTGCGCGACGCCTCGCTCGGCGCGCTCGCCGACCTGGGCTTCGCCGGTTACGCGCTGGGCGGCCTTTCGGTCGGCGAGCCCAAGGAGGAGATGCTGCGCGTGCTCGCGCGGATGGCGCCGCGGATGCCCGCCGACCGCCCGCGCTACCTGATGGGCGTGGGCACGCCGGAGGACCTGGTCGCGGGCGTCGTCGCGGGCATCGACATGTTCGACTGCGTGATGCCGACGCGCAACGCGCGCAACGGCTGGCTGTTCACGCGCTGGGGCGACGTCAAGATCCGCAACGCGCGGCACAAGGCCGACACCGGGCCGGTCGACCCCGAGTGCGCCTGCCCGACGTGCCGCCAGTTCTCCCGCGGCTACCTGCACCACCTGCAGCGCGTCAACGAGATCCTGGGGGCGCGCCTCGCGACCGTCCACAACCTCTTCTACTACCACACGCTGATGGCGGAGCTGCGCGACGCCGTGGCGGCGGACGCGCTGCCGGCATTCGTGGAGCGGTTCCGGGCCGGGCGGGCCCGCATGCTAGAATTGTGAGTTTTCGATCAAGGCAGCGGGCCCGCCGGGCCGCGCGCGACCCGCGCGCCGGACCGGGCGGGCCACGGCGCCGACGCCCCCGCTGCCCGCCACTGGAGGACCCAACGTGCTGATCAGCCCCGCCTACGCCCAGGCCGCCGGCGCTTCGCCCGGAAGCGACCTGATGACGTTCCTGCCGATGATCGCCATCTTCGTCGTGTTCTACTTCCTGCTGATCCGCCCGCAGCAGAAGCGCGCCAAGGAGACGAAGGCGATGCTCGAGGCGCTGCAGAAGGGCGACGAGGTCGTGACCGCGGGCGGCCTCGTCGGCAAGATCGCCAAGCTCACCGACCAGTACGCGGCGATCGAGATCGCGCCCAACGTCGAGATCAGCGTCCAGCGCGCCGCGATCGCGCAGCTGCTGCCCAAGGGCACGATCAAGGCCCTCTGACCGCGCCGGGCCGCAAGCCGCGAGCGCGGCCTGGGCCCGCCACGAGAGTCCCGCCGCCGTCACCGCCGGCGCCCACCTGCACCGGGCCGCACCCATGAACCGCTATCCGCTCTGGAAGTACATCGTCATCGCCGTCGCGCTCCTGGTCGGCGCGCTGTACGCGCTTCCGAACCTCTTCCCGGAGGTGCCGGCCGTGCAGGTGTCGTCGGCGAAGGTGAAGGTCGACGCGGCGCTGCTCGGCACCATCGAGGAGACGCTGAAGGCGGCGAACATCCCGTTCCGCGGCGCGACGCTCGACGCGACCGGCGTCAAGGTCCGCTTCGCGGACCCGGACACGCAGATCCGCGCGAAGGACGCCCTCGCCGCCAAGCTCGGTGACGCCTACATCGTCGCGCTCAACCTGCTGTCGGCGTCCCCGCAGTGGCTGGCCGCGATCGGCGCCGTGCCCATGTACCTGGGCCTCGACCTGCGCGGCGGCGTGCACTTCCTGCTGCAGGTCGACATGAAGGCCGCGCTCGACAAGGCCGCCGACCGCTACTCCACCGACCTGCGCTCGCTGATGCGCGGCGAGAAGGTCCAGTACGCGGGCATCGCGCGCGAGGGCGCCAACGTCGTCCTGCGCTTCCGCGACGAGGCGGAGCGCACGAAGGCGCGGCTCGCCATCGAGAAGAACTACCCGGACCTGCTGGTGCGCGAAGCGGAGGCCACCGGCGGCGACCTGCGGCTGATCGCGGGATTGAAGCCCGAGGCGCAGAAGCGCATCCAGGACGGCGCGGTCGCGCAGAACATCCAGATCCTGCGCAACCGCGTCAACGAGCTCGGCGTGGCGGAGCCGATCATCCAGCAGCAGGGGGCGGAGCGCGTCGTCGTGCAGCTGCCCGGCGTGCAGGACACCGCGCGGGCGAAGGACATCCTCGGCCGCACCGCGTCGCTCGAGATCCGCATGGTCAACGACGAGCCGGGCGTGCTCGAGGCCGCGGTGGCGGGCAGCGTGCCGCTCGGCAGCGACCTCTTCACCGAGCGCGGCGGGCCGCCGCTGGTCGTGCGGCGGCAGGTCGTGCTGACCGGCGACCGCATCAACGACGCGCAGCCCGGCTTCGACTCGCGCTCGAACGAGCCCGCCGTCCACGTCAACCTCGACGGCACCGGCGCGCGGATCTTCAAGGAGGTCACGCGCGAGAACGTCGGCAAGCGGATGGCGATCGTGCTGGTCGAGAAGGCCGAGGTCATCACGGCGCCGGTGATCCGCGAGGAGATCGGCGGCGGCCGCGTGCAGATCTCCGGGCGGATGACCACGCGCGAGGCCAACGACGTCGCGCTGCTGATGCGCGCCGGCGCGCTGGCGGCGCCGATGGAGATCGTCGAGGAGCGCACGGTGGGGCCGTCGCTCGGCGCCGAGAACATCGACAAGGGCTTCAAGTCCGTCCTGTACGGCTTCGTCGTGCTGGCGATATTCATGTGCGCGTACTACCTGCTGATGGGCCTGATCTCGACGATCGCGCTGTCGGTCAACCTGCTGCTGCTGGTCGCGATCCTGTCGATGCTGCAGGCCACGCTGACGCTGCCCGGCATCGCGGCGATCGCGCTGACGCTCGGCATGGCGATCGACGCCAACGTGCTGATCAACGAGCGCATCCGCGAGGAGCTGCGCTGGGGCGCGACGCCGCACGCGGCGCTGCAGTCCGGCTACGAGCGCGCGTGGGGCACGATCCTCGACTCCAACGTCACCACGCTGATCGCCGGCATCGCGCTGTTCCTGTTCGGCTCGGGCCCGGTGCGCGGCTTCGCCGTCGTGCACTGCATCGGCATCCTGACGTCGATGTTCTCGGCGGTGTTCGTGTCGCGCGGCATGGTCGCGCTGATCTACGGCAGCCGCAAGAAGCTCGACCGGATCTCGATCGGCCAGGTGTGGAAGCCCCAGGCGCCGCCCGCGGCCCCGACCAAGGTGTAGCGCGCGGCGCCGCCAGCCCCCACGCCCGCGACAGACGAAAGGCCGTCCATGGAATTCTTCCGGATCACGCGCGACATCCCGTTCATGCGGCATGCGCTCGCGTTCAACGTGATCTCGCTCGTGACGTTCCTGCTCGCCGTGATCTTCCTGGCCACGCGGGGGCTGAACCTCGGCGTCGACTTCCGCGGCGGCACGGTGATCGAGGTCACGTACGGCCACGCCGTCGACTTCTCCCGCATGCGCGCCGCGCTCGACAAGCTCGAGCTGGGCGAGTACTCGGCGCAGGCGTTCGGCCGCTCCGACACCGCGCTGATCCGCCTGCCGCTGAAGGAGGGACTGTCTTCCGCCGCGCTGTCCGAGAAGGTGATGGGCGCGCTGAAGGCCGACGACCCGACGGCCGCGCAGCAGCGCGTCGAGTTCGTCGGCCCGCAGGTCGGCAAGGAACTCTACGAGAACGGCGCGCTGGCGCTGCTGCTGGTGTCGCTCGGCATCGTCGGCTACCTCGCGCTGCGCTTCGAGTGGCGCTTCGCGGTCGCGGCGATCGTCGCCAACCTGCACGACATCGTCATCATCCTCGGCTTCTTCGCGCTGTTCCAGTGGGAGTTCTCGCTGCCGGTGCTGGCGGCGATCCTCGCGGTGCTCGGCTACTCCGTCAACGAGTCGGTCGTCATCGCCGACCGGATCCGCGAGAACTTCCGCAAGCTGCGCCGCGCCTCCGTCACCCACGTCATCGACAACGCGATCACCAGCACGCTGTCGCGGACGATCATCACGCACGGCAGCACGCTGATGATGGTGATGTCGATCTACTTCTTCGGCGGCGAGACGCTGCACTACTTCGCGCTGGCGCTGGCGATCGGCATCTGCTTCGGCATCTACTCGTCGGCGCTGGTCATGGCCACGCTGGTCATGTGGCTCGGCGTGTCGCGCGAGGACCTCGTCAAGCCCGAGAAGAAGGGCGGCGCGGCGGGCGACAAGATCCTGCCGTAGAAATCGCTCCGGCCGGATCCGACTGCCGGACGGCCTCCCCGGCCGCCCCCGCGACCCCGGCGCGCGTCCCGCGCCCACCGTCGTGCTGACCACGCTCTTCCAGTCGCTGCTGTCGCTCGACCAGACGCTGGCGATGCTCGCGGCCCAGTACGGCCCCTGGCTCTACGGCGCTGCTGTTCCTCGTGATCTTCGCGGAGACCGGACTCGTCGTCACGCCGTTCCTGCCGGGCGACTCGCTGCTGTTCATCTCGGGGACGGTGGTCGCCGCGGCCGGCCTCAACGTCCACGCGCTCGTCGCGATCCTCGGCGCTCGCCGCGATCCTCGGCGACTCGGTCAACTACTCGATCGGCCGCTACATCGGGCCTCGCGTGTACGACCGGCCGGACTCGCGCTGGTTCCGCCAGGAGCACCTGCGGCGCACGCAGGCGTTCTACGACCGTTACGGCGGCGTCACGATCATCATCGGCCGCTTCGTGCCGATCATCCGGACCTTCGCGCCGTTCCTCGCCGGCGTGGCGCAGATGTCCTACCGGCGGTTCCTGTCGTACAACGTGATCGGCGCCGTCCTGTGGATCACGTCGCTCGTGTACGCCGGCTACCTGTTCGGCAACATCCCCTGGGTGAAGAGCAACCTGACGCTGATCGTGATCGGGATCGTCGTGGTGTCGCTGATCCCGGCGTTCACCACCTACCTGCAGGAGCGCGCGCGGTCGCGCCGCGCGTGACGGAAGCGGTCAGACGCGCTTCGCGAGCGCGGCGGCGAGCCCGGTGTAGGTGGCGGGCGTCAGCGCCTTGAGGCGCGCCTTCGCGTCCGCCGGCAGCGCGAGCCCGTCGATGAACGCGTGCAGCGACTCGCGCGTCATCGCCGGTGCGCCCGCGCGTGAGCGCCTTCAGCTGCTCGTACGGATTGGCCACGCCGTGGCGGCGCATGACGGTCTGGATCGGCTCCGCCAGCACCTCCCAGTTGGCGTCGAGGTCGGCGGCGATGCGCGCCGGATCCGCCTCCAGCTTCGCGAGCCCCTGCCGCAGCGACACCCAGCCCAGCAGCGCGTAGCCGAGCGCGACGCCCATGTTGCGCAGCACCGTGGAGTCGGTGAGGTCGCGCTGCCAGCGCGAGACCGGGAGCTTCTCGGCGAGGTGCCGCAGCAGCGCGTTGGCGAGCCCCAGGTTGCCCTCGGAGTTCTCGAAGTCGATCGGGTTGACCTTGTGCGGCATCGTCGACGAGCCGACCTCGCCCTCCTTCGTCCGCTGCCGGAAGTAGCCGAGCGACACGTAGCCCCAGACGTCGCGGTCGAGGTCGATCAGGATCGTGTTGGCGCGCGCGAGCGCGTCGAAGTACTCGGCGATGCAGTCGTGCGGCTCGATCTGCGTCGTGTACCCGTTGAAGCCGACGCCGAGGCCGGCGACCACGCGCGCCGCGAGCCGCTCCCAGTCCACGTCCGGATACGCGACGACGTGCGCGTTGTAGTTGCCCACCGCCCCGTTCATCTTGCCCAGCAGCGGCACGCGCGCGACGTCGGCCGCCTGCCGCTCGAGCCGGGCCACGACGTTGGCGAGTTCCTTGCCGAGGGTCGTCGGCGTGGCCGCCTGCCCGTGCGTGCGCGCGAGCATGGCCGTCCCGGCGTGGGCGTGCGCGAGCGCCCGCAGGTCGGACGCGATCGCCGCGAGGACCGGCAGCAGGATCTCCGCGCGGGCGTGCGCGAGGGCGATACCGTGCGCGAGGTTGTTGATGTCCTCGGACGTGCACGCGAAGTGGATGAACTCGGCCGCCCGCGCGACTTCGGGCACGGCCGCGAAGCGTTCCTTCAGCCAGTATTCGACCGCCTTGACGTCGTGGTTGGTCGTGCGCTCGATCGCCTTGACGCGCGCGGCGTCGGCCGGGCCGAACCCGGCCGCGACGCGGTCGATCTCGGCGCGTGCGTCGGCGGAGAACGGGGGCAGCTCGACGATCGCGGGCTCGTCGGCGAGCGCCACGAGCCACGCGAGCTCCACGCGGATGCGATGGCGGATGAGCCCGTACTCGGAGAAGTGGGCGGACAGCGCCAGCCTGGCGGCGTAGCGGCCGTCGAGCGGCGACAGCGCGGTCAGGGCGGCCAGGTCGGCGTCGGCGTCGTGGTCGGTACGGCATCGAGCGTGGCGGAGCGCGAACCGCCGCAAAAAGTCTAGCGAACGCGCGTCGGGGCCGGTCGCTGGCGCCGGGGAGGCATTTCATGCCGCGCAACACGGCGGCGCGCGCCTGGTCATGCGCGCGGCTACCAGCGCGGCATCTTCCAGGATCGTTGGCTCCGCGGAGGAGTCCGGCCGGCGGCCCTCCCGACGCCGTGGACGGCGGACCCGCGGGCCGCGCGGTACAACAAGAAGACGTTCCCCGGAGAATCAGCGGACGACGAGAAGACGATCGTCGTGCTGAAGAAGGACCCGAAGGGCAATGGTCGGCGCTCTCGCGCGGGCTCAGGGAAAAAGGCCCGCATCGTGCGGCGTGCGGCGTGGATCAGGTCCCGACCGTGTTCACCGTGTCCCCGGCGAGGTTCGGATACCGCACGTGCTCGACGAGCTCCTGCGTCTCCTTGTCCGGCGCCGGCGTCACCAGGCTAACGATGATGATCACCGCGAAGCCGAGCGGCACGCCCCACAGCCCCGCCGAGATCGGCTGGATGCCCCACCAGATGTTGTCGGCGATCGGGCTGGTCACGCCGAACACGCTGCGCATCCACGGCTGGGTCGTGACCATGTAGTAGAACGTGATGCCGAGGCCGGCCAGCATCCCGAGGATCGCGCCCCACTTGTTCGCGCGTTTCCAGAAGATGCCGAGCACGAGCGCCGGGAAGAACGCCGCCGCCGCGAACGAGAACGCCGCGGACACCAGGAACAGGATGTCCGCAGGTTTCTGCGCGGCGACCGACGCCGCCGCCAGCGCGACGACCAGCAGCAGGACCTTCGAGATCGTCACGCGGCGCGTCGTCGACGCGGTCGGGTCGAGCATCTTGTAGTAGAAGTCGTGCGACAGCGCGTTGGCGATCGTCAGCAGCAGGCCGTCGGCGGTGGACAGCGCCGCCGCGAGGCCGCCCGCGGCCACGAGCCCCGAGATCACGTACGGCAGCCCCGCGATCTCCGGCGTGGCCAGCACGATGATGTCGCCGCCGATGGCGATCTCGGCCAGCTGCACGATGCCGTCCTTGTTGACGTCGACGATCGACAGCAGCGACGCATCGACCTTTTGCCACGAGGCCACCCACTGCGGCAGGCTCGCGTATGCCGTTCCGACGAGATTCGTGTAGACGTCGTACTTGGCGAGCACCGCCAGTGCCGGCGCCGTGAAGTACAGCAGGAAGATGAAGAACAGCGACCAGAACACCGACTGGCGCGCCTCCTTCACCGACGGCGTCGTGTAGTACCGCATCAGGATGTGCGGCAGCGCGGCCGTGCCCACCATCAGGCAGAACACGAGGGCGAGGAAGTTGCGCCGCGACGTGTCGCGCGCTGCGTCGTCCTTGCCGGGGAACGCCTCGGCGTGCCGCAGCGGCGGGTTGGCGCGCGCGGCGAGCCCCGCCTCCTTGGTCCACGCGGCCTTGGCCGTGGCGGCGTCCTTCGGATAGGCGGCGAGCGCCTTCTTCGCGGCGTCCACGGCCTCCGGGCCGGCGTTGTCGGCCTCGGCCTTGGTGACCGCGGCCTCCAGCGCCGCCTTGCCGGACGCGAACGACTTGTCGACGTCCTTGAGCTTCGCCGAGGCGTCGGCCGCCCGCTGCTTGAAGATGTCGCGGACCTGGATTTCCTTCGGGTCCTTGATGAGGTCGGCTTCGCGTGCCGTGACCTTCTGCAGCTGCTGACCGTAGACGAGCTGCGGCACCGGGATGCCGGTCTGCTTCACCGACAGCCAGACGACCGGGATCATGTACGCGATGATGAGGATGATGTACTGCGCGACCTGCGTCCACGTGACCGCGCGCATGCCGCCCAGGAACGAGCAGACGAGGATGCCGCCGAGGCCCAGGAAGATGCCGAGCTCGAACGCGACGCCGGTCAGGCGCGTGGTGATGAGGCCGACGCCGTAGATCTGCGCCACCACGTACGTGAACGAGCACAGGATCGCCGCGAGGATGCCGACGAACCGCGGGATGTTGCCGCCGTAGCGCGCGCCGAGGAAGTCGGGGATCGTGAACTGGCCGAACTTGCGAAGGTACGGCGCGAGCAGCAGCGCGACCAGGCAGTAGCCGCCGGTCCAGCCGGTGACGAACGCGAGCCCGTTGAACCCCAGCAGGTACAGCGTGCCGGCCATGCCGATGAACGACGCCGCCGACATCCAGTCGGCGCCGGTGGCCATGCCGTTGAACAGCGCAGGCACGCGGCGCCCGGCGACGTAGTATTCCGCCGCGTCGGACGTGCGGCTCATCACGCCGATGCCCGCGTACAGGCCGATCGTGGCGAGGAGGAACAGGTAGCCGATCCAGGCCCGCGGCAGGCCGACCTGCTCGAGGATGGCCAGCGCGATGATGAAGATGAGGAACCCGCCGGTGTACCACGTGTACACCTTCTTGAGCTGGGCGTTGAACGCGCGCTGCGATCCCGCGGCGAACATGCCCGTCTGTCCTGGCGCAGCCATCAGTCGTCCTCCCCTTCGTGCACGTCGTACTCGAGATCGAGATTGTTCATGTAGCGCGCGTAGAACCAGATGATGATCACGTAGATGATCAGCGATCCCTGCGCCATCATGTAGAACGAGAACGGCCAGCCGAAGAAATTGAAGCTCAGTTCGCGGGAGTAGTACCCGACGACGAAAGTCGCGACGAACCAGACGAACAGCAGGAACCCGGTCATACGGAGGTTTTTGCTCCAGTATTCCAGGTGTTTCTGGGTCAACTGCATGGCTTGCCTCCTCCGCATTGGGGACGGCAGCGGCTGCCCCGTCCCTAAGAATGCGATCCCGGGCGCGCTCTTGGCGGCGACTTCCCGGCTGCCGCCGGCGCCCGAGGGGCGACGCGGCAAATTGGCCGGAGTATAAACGCGTTTTTTCCGCGGCAACAAGCCCGCTCGGATGCCGACGCGGGATTCCTTGACATTTGTCGTCCCGGCGACGATGCGGGCGCGGCGTGCGGTCAGGGCAGCGGCGGCGCGACCAGGCCCGTCTCGCGCGCGAGCTGCGCCGCCACCTTGGGCTCGAACGTCGCGAGGTGGTCGATGATCGCCTGCGCCTTGTCCGGCTTGCCGCGGTCGAACTGCACGCGCGCAAGCTGGTACCAGCCGTACGGGCTCATCGGCTGCAGCTTGGTGTTGCGCTCGAGCGGCGCGACCGCGGCGTCCTTGCGCTGCAGCGCAATAAGCGAGAGCGCCTTGCCGTACCACGCGCGGTCGTGATCGGGGTTGGCCGCGAGGGCCGCGTCGAAGCCCGCCAGCGCGGCTTCGTGGTCGTTGTTCTCCTGCAACAGCATGGCACGGCCGAACTGGACCTCGGCCCAGTCTGGCTTCGCCGCCACGACGCGGTCGAACACGGCGAGCGCCTCGCGCTTGCGCCCGGCCAGCAGGAGCTCGTAGCCCATGCTCGCGAGGATGCGCGGATCGCCCGGCGCCGCCTGCAGCGCCAGCCCGAAGAACCGCAACGCCGTCTCGCGCTGCCGGAGGACGTGGCACCAGTTCGCGACCTGCACCCAGAACCAGCGCCGCAGGCCGGCGCTCACCGGACGCCCTCCGCGGTCACGGCGCGGTCTGCGGAATCGCGAACGCGAGCCAAAGGAACACCGCGGCGAGGATGCAGAACGTCGCGAACGGCATCACGCGGTCCTCGAACACGCGCGGCGTGAGGAGCCGCACCAGCTTGACGAACGGCGACGGGATGATGCGCACGACCTGGTAGAAGAGGTTCTTCTCGCGGTCGCGTCCGGCCAGCACGTAGAGCACGGCCTGGCCGACGAGGGCCATCATCGCGATGGCGACGACGAGCTGGACGGTGCCGAGGAACTGTCTCAAGGCGTCGCTCGGGGTCGGAGCCCTGGACGTGCGTCAGCGGCAGGGTGCAGGCATCTCATCGCCGCCACGATAGCACTCCGCCAGGGCCCGGCCGGCTGCGGCGCTAACGCACGCGGGGTCGCCGGGGTCGCCGGGGTCAGACCCTTGGGCGCGTGCCGCGGCGAGTCGCGTGAGTCAGCCCGGCACCGCGCTATCACTCCGCAAGGGTCTGACCCCTGTGCACCGCGCCGCCCCGCACGCCCAGGGGTCTGACCCCTGCCGGCCCCTGCCGACGCGCTAGCTGACCTCTTTCAGCTGGTCGAGGATCGCCGGGTTCTCGAGCGTGGAGGTGTCCTGCTTGATCTCCTCGCCCTTGGCGATCGACCGCAGCAGCCGGCGCATGATCTTGCCGGAGCGCGTCTTGGGCAGGTTGTCGCCGAAGCGGATGTCCTTCGGCTTGGCGATCGGGCCGATCTCCTTGGCCACCCAGTCGCGCAGGTCCTTTGCGATCTTCTCCGCTTCGGGTCCGGCCGGACGCGCCTGCTTGAGAACGACGAACGCGCAGACCGCCTCGCCGGTCAGGTCGTCCGGGCGGCCGACGACGGCCGCCTCGGCGACCAGCGGGTTCGCGACCAGCGCCGACTCGATCTCCATCGTGCCGAGCCGGTGGCCCGACACGTTCAGCACGTCGTCGATGCGGCCCATGATGCGGATGTAGCCCTCGAGGTCGCGCGAGGCGCCGTCCCCGGCGAGGTAATACTTGCCCTGGAAGTCCTCGGGGTAGTAGCTCTTCCGGAACCGCTCGGGGTCGCCCCAGATCGTGCGGATCATCCCCGGCCAGGGCCGCTTGATGACGAGGATGCCCCCCTTGCCGAACTCGACGGTGTGGCCGGTCTCGTCGACGATGTCCGCCATGATGCCGGGCAGCGGGAACGTGCACGAGCCGGGCTTCAGCGGCGTCGCGCCGGGCAGCGGCGTGATCATGTGCCCGCCGGTCTCCGTCTGCCACCACGTGTCGACGATCGGGCAGCGCGAGCCGCCGACCGTCTCGTAGTACCACATCCACGCCTCGGGGTTGATCGGCTCGCCCACGGTGCCCAGGATGCGCACCTTCGACAGGTCGTACTTCTTCGGCAGGTCGCCGCCGGCCTTGATGAGCGACCGGATCGCGGTCGGCGCCGTGTAGAACACCGTGACCTTGTGGTCCTGGATCATCTTCCAGAACCGGCCGGCGTCCGGGTACGTCGGCACGCCCTCGAACATCACCTCGGTGGCGCCGCAGGCGAGCGGGCCGTACGCGATGTACGTGTGGCCGGTGACCCAGCCGACGTCCGCCGTGCACCAGAAGACGTCGTCGGGCTTGTAGTCGAACGTCCACTTCATCGTCAGGATCGCCTGCAGCAGGTAGCCGCCGGTCGAGTGCTGGACGCCCTTCGGCTTGCCGGTCGAGCCCGACGTGTAGAGGATGAACAGCGGGTGCTCGGCGCCGACCCACGTCGGCTCGCAGGTGTCGGCCTGGCCCGCCACCGCGTCGTGCCACCAGACGTCGCGGCCCGCCTTCATCGGCACCGCGGTGCCGGTGCGCTTCCAGACGAACACGTTCCTGATCCCCTCGCAGTCGCCCATGCCGAGCGCCTCGTCGACGACGGGCTTCAGCGGGATCTCGCGGCCGCCGCGGAACTGCCCGTCGGCGGTGATCACGGCGACCGCACCGGCGTCGACGATGCGCTCCTGGATGCTCTTCGCGGAGAAGCCGCCGAACACGACGGAGTGCGTCGCGCCGATGCGCGCGCAGGCCTGCATCGCCACCACGGCCTGGATCGACATCGGCATGTAGACGAGCACGCGGTCGCCGGTCTTGATGCCGTGCGCCTTCAGCGCGTTGGCGAACCGGCACACGTCGTGGTAGAGCTCCTTGTACGTGATCTTCGTGACCTTGCCGTCGTCGGCCTCGAAGATGATCGCGACCTTGGACGGCTGCGTGGCGAGGTGCCGGTCGAGGCAGTTGTAGGACGCGTTCAGCTCGCCGTCGTCGAACCACTTGCAGAACGGGGCGTTGGACTCGTCGAGCGTCCGCGTGAACGGCTTCTTCCACAGGAGCTCGGCGCGCGCGTGCTTCGCCCAGAAGCCCTCGAAGTCGCGCTCGGCCTCGGCGCACATCGCGCGGTAGGCGTCCATGCCGGAAATGTTGGCCTGCCGGACGAAGTCCGGCGACGGCGGGAACACGCGGCTTTCGGTCAGCACCGATTCGATCGTCGACGACATTTCCTGTACTCCTTCCGGGGGTTGCTGTGCGCCTGGTCTGGGCTGAAGAGTCTACCTGCTGCGTCGCGGCCGGTGCAACGGCGCCGCCGACGCGAGCGCCGGGGGACGTTCTATCCGGCCCGACTTACGGGAGGCTTACGGCGCGCCGTAACGGCGGCCGTGGCAGCCCTCGCGCGACCTGCGCCGATGGTAGACTCGAAGGCTCCGCCCGCCCTTGCCGCCCCTCCCGATGGCCGAACGCCGCTACCCCACCGATCCCCGGATGAGCACGCTGCCGCGCTTCATCTTCATGAGCCGCTGGCTGCAGGTGCCGCTGTACGTCGGCCTCATCGTCGCGCAGGTGGTGTACGTCGTGCAGTTCTGGGTCGAGCTCGTGCACCTGGTCGAGGCCGCGCTGGGCAACCAGGAGGCGATCGACGTCATCCGGCGCAGCGTCGCGGTGCCGGGCGCCGAGTCGATCGAGATCAAGTCGCGCGAGACGCTGACGATGCTGGTGGTCCTCGGCCTCATCGACGTCGTGATGATCTCCAACCTGCTCATCATGGTGATCGTCGGCGGCTACGAGACGTTCGTGTCGCGGATGCGCCTCGAGGGGCACCCGGACCAGCCCGAGTGGCTGTCGCACGTCAACGCGTCGGTGCTGAAGGTCAAGCTCGCCACGGCCATCATCGGCATCTCGTCGATCCACCTCCTGAAGACGTTCATCAACGCGCAGGCCTTCACCGAGAAGGCGCTGTTCTACCAGACGGTCATCCACATCACGTTCCTGCTGTCGGCGCTCGCCATCGCCGCCGTCGACCGCATCATGCTGCCGGGCAAGGCGCACCGGGCGCCGGGCCACGACGCGAAGCCGGGCAGCGGCCTGCCGGAGGGGCTGCAATGACCACGATCCGCCAGCAAGACCTCGTAGAGAGCGTCGCCGACGCCCTGCAGTTCATCTCGTACTACCACCCGGTCGACTACATCCGGGCGCTCGGCGAGGCGTACCGCGCCGAGGAGTCGCCGGCGGCGAAGGACGCGATCGCGCAGATCCTCACCAACTCGCGGATGTGCGCCGAAGGGCACCGGCCGATCTGCCAGGACACCGGGATCGTCGTCGCGTTCGTCAAGGTCGGCATGGACGTGCGCTGGGACGGCGCGACGATGTCGGTGACCGACATGATCAACGAGGGCACCCGCCTCGCGTACATGGACCCCGGCAACCGGCTGCGCGCGTCGGTCGTCGCCGACCCGGCGGGCGCGCGCGCGAACACGCGCGACAACACGCCGGCGGTCGTCCACTACGAGCTCGTGCCCGGCGACCGCGTCGAGGTGAGCCTCGCCGCGAAGGGCGGCGGCTCCGAGAACAAGTCGAAGTTCGTCATGCTCAACCCGTCGGACTCGATCGTCGACTGGGTGCTGAAGACCGTGCCGACGATGGGCGCCGGCTGGTGCCCGCCGGGCATGCTCGGCATCGGCATCGGCGGCACCGCCGAGAAGGCGATGCTGCTGGCCAAGGAAGCGCTGATGGAGCCGGTCGACATGCACGAGCTCCTGCGGCGCGGCCCGAGGAGCGCGCTCGAGGAGCTGCGCATCGAGCTCTACGAGAAGGTCAACGCGCTCGGCATCGGCGCGCAGGGCCTGGGCGGGCTGTCCACGGTGCTCGACGTCAAGATCCTCGACTACCCGACGCACGCGGCCTCCAAGCCCGTCGCGATGATCCCCAACTGCGCCGCGACGCGCCACGCGCACTTCACGCTCGACGGCTCCGGCCCGGCGCACCTCGAGGCGCCGGACCTCGCGCAGTGGCCCGCCGTGCACTGGGCGCCGTCGCCGACGGCGAAGCGCGTGAACCTCGACACGCTGACCCGCGAGGAGGCGGCGGCGTGGCAGCCCGGCGACACGCTGCTGCTGTCGGGGAAGATGCTCACCGGCCGCGACGCCGCGCACAAGCGGATCGCCGACCACCTGGCGCGCGGCGAGAAGCTGCCCGACGGCGTCGACTTCCGCAACCGCGCCATCTACTACGTCGGGCCGGTCGACCCCGTCCGCGACGAGGTGGTCGGCCCCGCCGGCCCCACGACGTCCACGCGGATGGACAAGTTCACGCACATGATGCTCGAGCACCACGGCCTCCTCGCGATGATCGGCAAGGCCGAGCGGGGGCCGGTTGCGATCGAGGCGATCCGCAAGTTCGGGGCCGTCTACCTGATGGCCGTCGGCGGCGCGGCCTACCTCGTGTCGAAGGCGATCCGCGGCGCCCGCGTCGTCGCGTTCGGCGACCTCGGCATGGAGGCGATCTACGAGTTCGACGTGAAGGACATGCCGGTGACCGTGGCCGTCGACGCCCGCGGGAAGTCCGTGCACCACACGGCGCCGAAGGAGTGGCAGGCGCGGATCGGCAAGATCCCCGTCACGGCCGACTAGCCGGCGTGCACCCCCGGGGGCCGCGTCCGATGGCACGGCCCGTGCTATTCATGCACGTGGCTCCTCGTCCCTCCTCGCCGGCGCGCAGCGCCGGCCACCGCCTGCCTGCCGCGGGCCGCCCCGCCGCGGGCCGGCGTGCGATCGCGGACGCCGGCAGCACCCCGGCCCGGAAGCGGGCGGCCGCCGGCGGTCCGCACCGATGAAGCCCCTGCGCCGGTCGCTGCGCCGCCACCTGACGCCGCTCGGCGCGGATTCGGCGTCGATGCTCGACCTGCCGCCGGTGCGCATGGGGCTGCTCGCGAAGCTCAACCTGCTGACGATCGGGCTCATCTTCCTGACGGCCGTCACGATCACCGCGTTCCACTTCACGCAGCAGTGGCGCGAGGAGGAGGCGGAGCTGCGCACGCAGGGTGTGTCGCTGGTCCGCGTGCTGGCGGAGCTCGCCGACTACGGGCTGCAGACGTCCGACCGGTCCTACCTTGCGCAGATCCTCGACGGGCTGGGCGGCGACCCGCGCGTCGCGTACATCGCCGTGCTGGACATGAAGCGCGAGGTGCTGGCCGAGCGCCGCTTCGCGCCGGGCCTCGCGAAGGCGGCCCTGCCGGCGCTGACCGTCGAGCGCTTCCAGCCGACGCCGGGACCGGCCGTGAGCTCGGACGTCACGATCGACGGGCAGCGGTACATCGAGCTCGCCGGCCCGGTGGTCGCGTCGAAGCCGCCCGCGCCCGAAGCTTCCGACGCCGACCCGGCCGCCAGGCCGAACGACGGCGCAGCGCGGCCGCTCGGCCTCATCCGGCTCGGGATGTCGCTCGAGACCCAGCGCAGGCAGTTCCGCGAGCAGGTCGTCGGTGCCATCGGCGTGGTGGGCCTGCTCGTCGTCGTCGCGATCGTCGCCACGCTGCTGCTGACGCGGCGGCTGGTGGCGCCGATGCGCCGGCTGATGCGCGCCGCGCGCGCGGTCGGCGCCGGCCGGCTCGACGTCTACGTCCCCGCGCACTCGTCCGACGAGCTGGGGCTGCTGACGCACACGTTCAACCACATGACGCAGAAGCTCGCCGCGTCGCAGTCGGAGGTGGCGAACTACCAGCGGACGCTGGAGGAGAAGGTCGCCCAGCGCACGCGCGAGCTCGAGGTCGCCACCGCGCAGGCGTACAAGCTCGCGCAGCACGACATCCTCACCGGCCTGCCGAACCGGTCGCTGCTCAACCAGCGGCTGCGGCAGATCCTGGCACAGGCGCAGCGCGACGCCACGCACGTCGCGTGCCTGTTCCTCGACTTCGACCACTTCAAGCGGATCAACGACACGCTCGGGCACGACGCCGGCGACCAGCTGCTGCAGGCGATCGCGCAGCGGCTGACCGGCGCCGTGCGCGAGTCGGACACCGTCGCGCGGCTGGGTGGCGACGAGTTCGTCGTGATCCTGCCGGGCCTCGCCCCGGAGCCGGCGATGTTCGAGGTGATGACGGTCCTGACGCGCGTGCGCGACTCGTTCCAGGCGCCGTTCCGGCTCGCCGACCAGACGCCGACGCTCACGTGCTCGATCGGCGTCGCGCTCTACCCCGGCGACGCGCAGGACGGCATCGGCCTCATCAAGCAGGCCGACACCGCGATGTACGCGGCCAAGGACGCCGGGCGCAACGCGTACCGCTTCTTCACCGCCGACATGAACGCGCGCGTGCAGCTGCGGCTGCAGCTCGAGACCGACATGCGGCGCGGGCTGATGGACGACGAGTTCTTCCTCGTCTACCAGCCGGTCATCGAGCTGTCGTCCGGCCGCGCCTGCGGCGTCGAGGCGCTGCTGCGCTGGCGCGATCCCGAGCGCGGCATCATCGGCCCGTCCGAGTTCATCCCGGTGGCCGAGGAGTCCGGCATGATCCAGGCGCTCGGCGCGCGCGTGCTGCGCGACGCGTGCCGGCAGGTGGCGCAGTGGCACCGGCAGGACATGCCGCTGCGGCTGTCGGTCAACCTGTCGGTCCAGCAGCTGCAGCACGACAGCTGGATCGCCGTCGTCGAGGACGCGCTGCGCGGCAGCGGCCTCGCCGCGCGCTACCTCGACCTCGAGATCACCGAGAGCGTCATCATCACGCACCCGGAGAAGGCCGTCGCGACGCTGGTGAAGCTGAAGCAGATGGGCGTGTCGATCACCGTCGACGACTTCGGCACCGGCTACTCGAGCCTCTCGTACCTCGCGCGGCTGCCGCTCCAGGGCGTGAAGATCGACCAGCGCTTCATCCACGGCCTCGAGCAGAACCGCAACGACGAGGCGATCACGCAGGCGATCATCGCGCTGTCGCACTCGCTCGGCCTGCGCTGCATCGCCGAGGGCGTGGAGACGCCGGCGCAGTGGAGCTTCCTCAAGGCCCACGGCTGCGAGGAGGCGCAGGGCTTCCTCATCTCGCACCCGCTGACCGAGGCCGACCTGCGCTCGTGGTGGCGGATCCAGGAGGAGCTGCAGCAGGGCAGCGCGCGCCAGGGCGACCTGTGGCAGCGGAAATGAGGGTCAGACTCGAATTTCGCGGGCAGGACGTTCGTTCACGCGCAGCACTACCTGCGGAACTCGAGTCCGACCCTCGGTTCCGGACGCTCACTTCCGCCCGCCGGCGAGGTCCGCCGGGTGGTCGACGTCGCGCAGCGCGCCGGCGTCGTCGACGTCGACCAGGCGCAGCGCGAAGCGGCGCGCGTTGACGATGGCGCGCGCGCCCTCGTCGCCTTCGAGCGCGGCGAGCAGCGGCCCGTAGGGGCGCGCGAAGCCCACCGGATGCCCGCGCTCGCCGCGGAACGCGGGGGCCGCGATCTCGGCGCCGTCGCGCAGCGCGTCCGCCACCGCGGAGATCGTCGCCGGTGCGATCCACGGCATGTCGCCGAGCGCGACGACCCAGCCGTCGGCGTCGGCGGCGGCGGCGATCCCGCACGCGAGGCTCGCACCCATGCCCTCGTCGGCGCGCGGGCACGCGACGACCCGCGCGCCGGTCGCCTCGAGCGCACGCTGCAGCAGAGGGTCGCCCGGGCGCACGACGGCCACCACGTCGTTCAGCGCCGCGACGAGGTGCGTGGCGGCCGCGGCGCCGACCGGCGCGCCGACGCCGACGCCATGCGAGGCGGCCGGCAGCGGCGCCAGCAGCTTGGCGCCGCCGAAGCGCGCGCCGCGGCCGGCGGCGAGCAGGATGCCGACGATGCGGATCGCGCCTCCTTCGCCAGTCCGTGGCGGTCAGCCGGCAGCGCCGGCTGCGCGCCCGCCCGCGCCGGCCGCGTTCATTCCGGGAGCAGCCGGAACCTGCCGTCCTTCACGACGACGAGCACGCGCGCGCGCTCGTCCATGCCGTTGTGGTTGGTCGGCGACATGTTGAACACGCCCTGCGTGCCGACCACGTCGCGCTCCTGCTCGAGCGCGTCGCGCAGCGCGACGCGGAACGCCTCGGTGCCGGGCTTGCCCGCCCTCAGCGCCACGGGGATCGCGCGCGCGAGCAGGATGCCGCCGTCCCACGTGTTGGCGCCGAACGTCGCCGGCCGCGTGCCGAACTGCTTTTCGTAGGCCGCGATGTACGCCTGCGCGACCTTCTTCGTCGGGTTCGTGTCCGGGATCTCGTCGATGACGAGCATCGGCCCGGCCGCCAGCACCGTGCCCTCGACCTTCTCGCGCCCGAGCTTGATGAAGTCGTCGGTCGCCACCGCGTGCGTCTGGTAGACGCGGCCCTTGTAGCCCTGGTCGAACAGCGTGGCCTGCGGCAGCACCGCCGGGCCGCCGACCGCCGCGATCAGCACGGCGTCGGGCTTGGCGGCGATGAGCTTCAGCGACTGCCCGGTGACGCTCTGGTCGGTGCGCGCGTAGCGCTCGCTGGCGACGATGCGGACGCCCGCCTTCTCCGCGAGGCCCGAGAACACCTTGTACCAGTTCTCGCCGTAGGGGTCGTTGAAGCCGATGAAGCCGATCGTCTTCACGCCGTTCTTCGCCATGTGCCTGATGAGCGCCGCGGCGATGAGGTCGTCGTTCTGCGTCGTCTTGAACACCCAGCGCTTCTTCGCGTCGAGCGGCTCGACCACCGCCGACGTGCCGACCGTCGCCATCACCGGCACCTTCGCCTCGGCGATGATGTCGGTGATCGCGAGCGCGTTGGGCGTCGTCGACGGCCCGATCATCGCGTCGATGTTGTGCTCCTGGATCAGCTTCTTGATGTTCTGCACCGCGCGCGTCGTGTCGCCGCCGTCGTCGAGCTGGACGTACTCGACGGTGGCGTCGCCGACCTTCCGCGGCAGCAGGTCGCCGGTGTTCTTCTGGGGGATGCCGATGGCGGTCGTGGGTCCGGTGGCGGACACCATGAGGCCGACCTTCACCTGCGCCGCCGCAGCCGTCGACAGCGCGACGGCGAGGCAGCAAAGGGCAAGACGTGGGAACACGGGGACTCCTTCGATGAGGTGGAGGGCGAAGTCCGGCGGGCGTCAGGCGAACTGCCCCGCCGCGTGGCCGGACGACCAGGCCCACTGGAAATTGTAGCCGCCCAGCCAGCCGGTGACGTCGACGACTTCACCGACGAAGTAGAGGCCGGGCACGGTGCCGGCGGCCATCGTCTTCGACGACAGGCCGCGGGTGTCCACGCCGCCCAGCGTGACCTCCGCCTTGTTCCAGCCGAGCGTACCCGCCGGCAGAACCTCCCAGCGGGCGAGCGCGGCGGCCACCTCGCGCAGGCGCGGCTCGGGCAGCGCCCGCACCGGCACCGCCGCGCCGTGCGCCGCGCACCACTGCTGCGCGAAGCGCTTCGGCAGCCGCTCGGCGAGCACGTTCGGCAGCAGCGCGTCGGATCCCCTCCGCGCCAGCAGCCACGCCTGCGCGTCGACGCCCGGGAGGAGGTCGATCGCGAGCGGCGCGCGGCCGTCCCAGTACGACGAGACCTGCAGGATCGCCGGCCCGGACAGGCCGCGGTGGGTGACGAGCAGGCTTTCGCGGAAGCGGCCGCCGTTGCACGACACTTCGGCGTCGAGCGAGATGCCCGACAGGTCGCCGTAGCGGGCGAGCGCGTCCGGCGCGAGCGCGAGCGGCACCAGCGCCGGACGCGGCGGCACGACGGCCAGCCCGAACTGCTCGGCGATCCGGTAGCCGAAGGGTGTGGCGCCGATCTTCGGCACGGTGAGTCCGCCGGTGGCGACGACGAGCGAGGACGCGCGCACGGCACCCTGCGGCGTGGCGACGACGAAGCGGTCGCCTTCGCGCGTCACGCCGTCGACCGCGCAGGGCATCCGCCACTGCACGCCGCCGGCGTCGCACTCGGCCCTCAGCATCCCGATGACGTCGCGGGCCGAGTCGTCGCAGAAGAGCTGGCCCAGCTTCTTCTCGTGGTACGCGATGCCGTGGCGCTCGACCAGCCGCACGAAGTGCGCGGGCGTGTAGCGCGCCAGCGCCGACCGGCAGAAATCCGGGTTGCGCGACAGGTAGTTCGCGGGGCCGGCGTGGATGTTGGTGAAGTTGCAGCGGCCGCCGCCGGAGATGCGGATCTTCTCGCCCACCACGTGGTAGTGCTCGACCACCAGCACGCGCCGGCCGCGCTGCCCGGCCTGCGCCGCGCACATCATGCCGGCGGCGCCGCCGCCGACGACGACGACGTCCACGTCCACGCGCGGGGCGCCCATGGCGGGCGCTAGTCGCCGAAGAACTCCTTGACCTTCTCGAACCAGCCCTTGGCGCGCGGGTTGTGCTTGCCGGGGTCCTCGGCGTTGATCGCCTCGAACTCGCGCAGGAGTTCCTTCTGCCGCGACGTGAGCTTGACCGGCGTCTCGATGGCGACGTGGCAGTAGAGGTCGCCGTGCACGGAGCCGCGCACCGGGCGGATGCCCTTGTTGCGCAGCCGGAACGTCTGGCCGGTCTGGGTCTCCGGCGGGATCCTGATCGTCGCGTGGCCGTCGAGCGTCGGGATCTCGAGCTCGCCGCCCAGCGCGGCCGTCGCGAAGCTGATCGGCATCTCGCAGTGCAGGTCCGCGCCCTCGCGCTGGAACACGGCGTGCGGCTTCAGGTTGACGACGACGTAGAGGTCGCCCGGCGGGCCGCCGTTGACGCCGGCCTCGCCCTCGCCGGTCAGGCGGATGCGGTCGTCCTGGTCGACGCCCGGCGGGATCTTGACCGACAGCGTCTTGTGCTTCTTGACCCGGCCGGCGCCGTGGCACGTGCCGCACGGGTCGGGGATCACCTTGCCGGTGCCGTGGCAGGTCGGGCACGTCTGCTGGATCGAGAAGAAGCCCTGCGACACGCGCACCTCGCCGCGGCCGTGGCACGCGCCGCACTGCTTGGGCTCGGTGCCGGGCTTGGCGCCGGTGCCGTGGCAGGTCTCGCACTTCTCCAGCGCCGGGATGCGGATCTTGACCTCGGCGCCGCGCGCGGCGTCCTCCAGCGACAGCTCGAGGTTGTAGCGCAGGTCGGCGCCGCGGTAGACGCCGCCGCGCCCGCCGCCGCGGCCCTGCTGGCCGAAGATCTCGCCGAAGATGTCGCCGAACGCGTCGGCGAAGCCGCCGAAGCCCTCGGGCCCGCGGCCGCCCGCGAAGCCGGCGGACGGGTCGACGCCGGCGTGGCCGAACTGGTCGTACGCGGCGCGCTTCTTCGCGTCCGACAGGACCTCGTAGGCCTCCTTCGCTTCCTTGAACTTGGCTTCCGCGCCCTTGTCGTCCGGATTGCGGTCCGGATGGTGCTTCATCGCGAGCTTGCGATACGCCTTCTTGATCTCGTCCTCGGGAGCGTCGCGGTTGACGCCGAGGACCGTGTAGTAATCGCGCTTCGACATGACTGACGCTCGCAAGGGGTCAGATTCGATTTTCCGGCGCCGGCGTTCGGCGCTCCCCCGGCCGTGCGCCGGAAAATCGAGTCTGACCCCGTTCTGTTTGCCGCCCGCACCGCGAGCACCGGATTCCGGCCCCCGCCCCCACCCGCGCCCCTCGCAGGACGCGGAAAGGCCGGATCGAGCGACGCCGCGAGGCGCTCGCTCCAATCCGGCCGGACATCACGTCGCGCGCGGCAGGCTACCGCGGGCAGCCTGCCGATCGCGACGGAATTTCGACGAACATCACTTCTGGTCGGACTTCACCTCGGTGAACTCCGCGTCCACCACCTTCTCGTCCGCGCGCCCGCCGCCGCCCGCGTGCGCGCCGCCGGCCGGACCCGCTCCCGGGCCGCCGCCAGCTCCACCCGCGCCGCCGCCGGCGGCCGCCTGCGCCTGCGCGTACATGAGCTCGCCCAGCTTCTGCGCCGCCTTGGCGAGTTCCTCGGCCTTCGCCTCGAGCTTCTCCTTCGACACGTCCTTCTGCTTCAGGAGCTCCTCGGCGTCCTTCACCGCGGCCTCGATCTTCGCCTTCTCGTCGGCGCCGACCTTGTCGCCGTACTCGGCCACCGACTTGTTCACGCTGTGCACGAGCGCGTCGAGGCTGTTGCGCGCCTGCACGGTCTCCATCAGCTTGCGGTCCTCGGCGGCGTGCGACTCGGCGTCCTTGACCATCCGCTGGATCTCGTCCTCGGACAGGCCGGAGTTCGCCTTGATCGTGATCTTGTTCTCCTTGCCGGTCGCCTTGTCGCGCGCCGACACGTGCAGGATGCCGTTGGCGTCGATGTCGAACGTCACCTCGATCTGCGGCATGCCGCGCGGCGACGGCGGGATGCCCTCGAGGTTGAACTGGCCGAGGCTCTTGTTGCCCGACGCCATGTCGCGCTCGCCCTGCAGCACGTGGATCGTCACCGCCGCCTGGTTGTCGTCGGCGGTCGAGAACACCTGCTGCGCCTTGGTGGGGATCGTCGTGTTCTTCTGGATGAGCTTGGTCAGCACGCCGCCCAGCGTCTCGATGCCGAGCGACAGCGGCGTCACGTCGAGCAGCAGCACGTCCTTGACGTCGCCCTTCAGCACGCCGCCCTGGATCGCCGCGCCCACGGCGACCGCCTCGTCCGGGTTGACGTCGCGGCGCGGCTCGCGGCCGAAGAACTCCTTGACCTTCTCCTGCACCTTGGGCATGCGCGTCTGGCCGCCGACGAGGATCACGTCCGACACGTCGGAGAGCTTGATGCCGGCGTCCTTGATCGCGATCCGGCACGGCTCGATCGTGCGCTCGACCAGCTCCTCGACCAGCGACTCGAACTTGGCGCGCGTGACCTTCATCGACAGGTGCTTCGGACCGGACTGGTCGGCCGTGATGTACGGCAGGTTGATCTCGGTCTGCTGCGAGCTCGAGAGCTCGATCTTCGCCTTCTCGGCGGCGTCCTTGAGGCGCTGCAGCGCGAGCACGTCGTTCTTGAGGTCGACGCCCGCTTCCTTCCGGTACTCGGTGACGATGTAGTCGATGAGGCGCTGGTCGAAGTCCTCGCCGCCGAGGAACGTGTCGCCGTTGGTCGACAGCACCTCGAACTGGTGCTCGCCGTCGACGTTGGCGATCTCGATGATCGAGATGTCGAACGTGCCTCCGCCCAGGTCGTAGACGGCGATCTTGCGGTCGCCCTCCTTCTTGTCGAGCCCGAACGCGAGCGCGGCGGCGGTCGGCTCGTTGATGATCCGCTTGACCTCGAGGCCGGCGATGCGCCCGGCGTCCTTGGTCGCCTGCCGCTGCGAGTCGTTGAAGTACGCGGGCACCGTGATGACGGCCTCGGTGACCTCCTCGCCGAGGTAGTCCTCCGCGGTCTTCTTCATCTTGCGCAGGATCTCGGCGGACACCTGCGGCGGCGAGATCTTCCTGCCGCGCACCTCGACCCACGCGTCGCCGTTGTCGGCCTTGACGATCTGGTACGGCATGAGGTCGATGTCCTTCTGGACCTCGCGCTCGCCGAACTTGCGGCCGATCAGCCGCTTGACCGCGTAGATCGTGTTCTTGGCGTTGGTGACGGCCTGCCGCTTGGCCGGCGCGCCGACCAGGATCTCGCCGTCCTCCATGTACGCGACGACCGACGGGGTCGTGCGCGCGCCTTCCGAGTTCTCGATGACCTTGGGCGTCGTCCCTTCCATGATGGCGACGCAGCTGTTGGTCGTGCCGAGGTCGATGCCGATGATCTTGCCCATGTCGTGATATCTCCGGGATGCGTGTTGGTTGCCTGGACGTCAGATGGGGGCTCGCGCGCCGCGGATCAACCCGCGGCGGACCGCGGGTCCGGCGCGGGCGCGCCGCTCGCCACGGTGACGAGCGCGGGCCGCAGCACGCGGTCGCTGACGAGGTAACCCTTCTGGTAGACGTCGACCACGGTGTTGGCGGGCAGCGCCGACGGCACCATCTGCATCGCCTGGTGCCGGTGCGGGTCGAACTTCTCGCCGGCCGGGTCCACCGCGACGACCTGCGCGCGGTCGAACGCCGTGCGCAGCGCCTTCAGCGTGAGGTCGGCGCCGGCCTTCAGCGTGTCGAGCGTGACGTCGCCGGCGGCGAGCGTCTTCTCGAGCGCGTCGGCCACCGGCAGCAGGTCCTCGGCAAAGCGCTCGATCGCGAACTTGTGCGCCTTGGCGACGTCCGCCTGCGCGATCTTGCGGGCGTTGTCGGTCTCCGCCTTGGCGCGCAGCCAGGCGTCCTTGTACTCGGCGGCCTCGGCCTGCACGCGGGCGAGTTGTTCGGCGAGATCGGCGGCCGGCGCCTCGGGAGCGGCCGCGGCGGCGGCACCGGCGGTCGTGGCGTCGGCGGCGGCGGAGGCGGGATTGGGGTCGGCGGTCATGCGAAAGGGTCCTTTGGCGCGGATTTGGCTACCCGCACGGACTTTGGGGTCAACGCAGGAAAAACAACCCCGGCGCGGCTCCGAAGTTGAAGTGCAGTCAAATCAGCGGGTTACGGCCATCCCTGCGTTCCAGCGCCGCCGGGCCGCCCCAAGGCGCGTGCCCCCTGGGGGAGAACACGTAGCGTCCTCGGGGGGATCACCCTAGATCCGCGCTCCCAGCGCCTTGGCCCGGACCAGCGTGAGGTCGCGGGCGTCGGCTTCGGGCGGCAGCGCGAGCCAGCCGGCCAGGTTCCGGAACGCGAGGTCCGCGAGCGCGGCGATCCAGAACGGGTGCTCGTTGAGGCAGGGAATCTGGTGGAACTCGGCGCCGCCGGCGCCGGTGAACGTCGCCCGGCCCTCGATGCCGATCTCCTCCAGCGTTTCGAGGCAGTCGGCGACGAACCCCGGGCAGAACACGTCGACCCGCCGCACCCCTTCCCTGGGCAGCCGCGCGAGCACCTCCGCGGTGTAGGGCGTCAGCCACTCCGCGCGCCCGAAGCGCGATTGGAAAGTGAGCGTCCACTCCTTCGGGCCGAGGCCCAGCTCGCGGACGAGCTTCCGCGCAGTGGCGTGGCAGAAGCAGTGGTACGGGTCGCCGAGTTCAAGGGTCCGCCGCGGCACGCCGTGGAACGACAGCACCAGGCGGTCGGGCCGGCCGTGCTTCACCCAGTAGTCGTTGACGTTCTGTGCCAAGGCCTTCACGTAGCCGTCGTCGACGTGGAAGGTATCGACGAAGCGCAGGCCGGGCACCCAGCGCGCCGTCGCCAGGTGGGCGGCGACCGCGTCGAAGGCGGAGCCCGTGGTGCTGGCCGAGTACTGCGGGTAGAGCGGCAGGACGAGGATGCGCTCGCACTGCGCCGCGCGCAGCCGGTCGATGGCGCCGGCGATCGCGGGGTTGCCGTAGCGCATGCCGAGCTCGACCGGGCACAGGTCGGCCGGGTAGCCGGCGGCCTTGAGGCGCTGCCCGAGGTAGCCCAGCAGCAGCGACCGCTGGCGCAGGCTGTGCACGAGCAGCGGCGAGCCGTCCTTCGTCCAGATCGCCGCGTACTTGCGCGCGGACTTCGCCGGACGCACGCGCAGGATCACGCCGTGCAGCAGGGGCTTCCACACGAGCGGCGGGATCTCGACGACGCGCGGGTCGGACAGGAACTGCGCCAGGTAGCGGCGCACCGCGGCCGGCGTCGCGGCATCGGGCGTCCCGAGGTTGACGAGCAGGATGCCCGTCCGCGGCGTGCGGTCGTGCGCGAACGGCGGGGCCGGGGCGTGGGCCATGTGCCTGGGGTCGCTTCCGGGCGCCGCGGCGCCTTCAGGCCGCGGCCGCGACAGGCGGCGCGCGCCGTGCCTTCCAGCCGGCGAAGCTGCGCCCCGCCTCGGCGCGGATCGCCTTCTGCACGAACGGCGTCCAGCCCAGCAGCACGGCCTTGGGGCCGATGGCCATGCGGCTCCAGCGCCACAGGTCGAACGTGTCCACGTGAGTGGCGATGCGGCCGTCGCGGAACGTGAAGCGCGACTCGATGACGTTGTGCACCGGGCGGCCGGTGACGGAGAACGTGTAGCGCGGCTCCCAGTGCGCAGCGCCCGCCGCGTCGTCGGCGACGACGTCGCGCCACGTCAGCGTCAGGTCGCCGCCGCGGTCGCAGAACATCGCCCACATCGCCGCGACGTCCGGTCCCGTGACGGTGAAGATCGGGTCGCGGAACACCGCGTCCGGCACGTAGCAGGCGGCCATCGCGGCGGCGTCCCGGCGCGCGAACGACGCGTACAGGCGTTCGAGGAGCTCCGCGTGCGCGTGCATGGCCGCGTCAGTCCTCGGCCAGCGCCTGCGTGATGGCGTTGGACAGGAGCTTGGCGGTGACGTCGACGATCGGCACGACGCGCTCGTAGGCCATGCGCGTCGGGCCGATGACGCCGAGCGTGCCGATCACGCGGCCGTTGGCCTCGTACGGCGCGGTCACGATGCTGCACTCGTCGAGCGGCGCGAGCCCCGACTCGCCGCCGATGTAGATGCGCACGCCCTGCGCGCGCTGCGCGACGTCGAGCAGGTGCAGGATCGACGTCTTCTGGTCGAAGAGGTCGAACAGCCCGCGCAGCCGCTGCATGTTCGACGCGAAGTCCTCGGTGTCGAGCAGGTTGCGCTCGCCGCTGACCACCAGCGCCTCGTCCTGCGCGAGCGCGCCTTCCCCCGCGTCGACGGCTGCCGTCATCAGCCGGGCGATGTCCGCGGACAGCGCGCGCAGCTCGCCGGCGATGCGTGCGCGGATCGCGGCCGGCGGCTGCCCGGCGTAGTTCTGGTTGAAGTAGTTGGCCGCCTCGACCAGCTGCGCCTGCGTGAACGGCTGCTCGGTGTGCAGGATGCGGTTCTGCACGTCGCCTTCGCTGGTGACGAGGATCAGCAGCACGCGCCGCTCGGCGAGCCGCAGGAACTCGAGGTGGCGAAAGGCCGGCTCGCGGCGGCGCGGCGTCATCACCAGGCCCGCGAAGTGCGTGAGCTGCGACAGCATGCCCGCGGCGGCGCTCGCGAGCTGCTGCGGGCGCTCGGCGGTGAGCTCGCCCTCGAGCCGGCGGATCTCGACCTGCTCCAGCGGCTTCGCGACCATCAGGCTGTCGACGAAGAAACGGTAGCCCTTGGCGGTGGGGACGCGGCCGGCGGACGTGTGCGGGCTCGCGATGAAGCCCATCTCCTCCAGGTCGGCCATCACGTTGCGCACGGTGGCCGGCGACAGGTCGAGCCCCGAGTGGCGCGACAGCGCGCGCGACCCGACCGGCTGGCCGTCGCTGACGTAGCGCTCGATCAACGTCTTGAGGAGGTGCTGCGCCCGCGGATCCAGCATGCCCGCGATTCTACCGCCGCGCCGGCGCCCGCAGCGACCGCGCGGCGGCGCGCGGCGCTCCGTCCTTCGGCCGAGGGAAGCGCGCGGGCCGCTATGGTTTAATCGCGGCCATGGCCGCGCCGCCCGCACCCGCCCGCTTCCCCCGCGTCGCGCTGGTCGGCCGCCTCGCGAGCCCCGGGATCGCCGCACCGCTCGGGCGCCTCGCGACGTTCCTCTCCGCCTGCGGGCACACGGTGGTCGTCGACGCGGAGACCGCCGCCGATGCGCCGGTGCCGGGCCATCCCACGGCGCCGACGGCGGACCTGGGCCGGCAGGCCGACCTCGCCATCGTCGTCGGCGGCGACGGGACGATGCTCTCCGTCGCGCGGCAGCTGGCGCCGTTCGACGTCCCGCTGATCGGCATCAACCAGGGCCGCCTGGGCTTCCTCACCGACATTCCGCTCGCCGACATGGAGGAGACGCTCGCCGCGATGCTCGCCGGCCGCCACGTCGAGCAGCGGCGCACGCTGCTCGCCGTCGACGTCGCGCGCGCGGCCGGCGGCGGCGAGCGCCTGCTCGCGCTCAACGACGTCGTCGTCAACCGCGGCTCGCTCGGCAGCATGATCGAGTGCGCCGTCGACATCGACGCGCGGTTCGGGTACGCGATGCGCGCGGACGGCATCATCGTCGCCACGCCGACCGGCTCGACCGCCTACGCGCTGTCGGCCGGCGGCCCGATCCTGACGCCGCAGCTGCCGGCGTTCCTGCTGGTCCCGGTGGCGCCGCACGCGCTGACGCACCGGCCGATCGCCATCGGCGACGACGCCGAGATCGTCATCACGGTGATCCGCGGCCGCGACGCGGGCGTGCACTGCGACGGCCAGAACCACTTCGCGCTCGCCGAGGGCGACTGCGTGCGGCTGAAGCGCGCGGCGTTCCACGCCCGCTTCCTCTATCCCGAGGGGCACGACTACTTCGCGATGCTGCGCGAGAAGCTGCACTGGAGCGCCACGCCGGAGCGCATCACGCGGCCGCCGGCCCGGTAGCCGCCGGAGAGGCGCCCACGCCATGCTGCGCTCGCTCGCGATCCGCAACTTCGTCGTCGTCGCGGCGCTCGACGTCGAGTTCGCCGGCGGCTTCACCGTGCTGACCGGCGAGACCGGCGCCGGCAAGTCGATCCTCTTGGACGCGCTGTCGCTGCTCCTGGGCGACCGCTTCGAGGCCGGGCAGCTGCGCGCCGGCGCCGAGCGCGCCGAGATCGCCGCCGAATTCACGCTCGACGACGCGCCGGCCGCGCAGGCCTGGCTCGCCGAGCAGGCGCTGGCCGGCGACGACCCCGAGCTGCTGCTGCTGCGCCGCGTGCTCGACGCGCAGGGCAGGAGCCGCGCGTGGATCAACGGCCGGGCGGCCACGCTCGCGCAGCTCGCGGAGGTCGGCGCGCACTTGGTCGCGATCCACGGCCAGCACGCGCACCAGACGCTCTGCGAGCCGGCCGCCCAGCGCGCGCTCGTCGACGCCTTCGGCGGCTTCACCGTGCTCGCGCGCGAGGTCGCCGCGCGCTGGCAGGCGTGGCGGGCGGCCGCCGAGCGGCGCGATGCCGCGGCGCAGGCCGCGCAGGCGACGGCGTCAGAGCGCGCGTTCCTCGACGAGCGCCGGCGCGAGCTCGCCGCGCTGGCGCTGGCCGACGACGAGTGGCGGGAGCTCGCGGCCACCCAGTCGCGGCTCGCCAACGTCGTCGACCTGACCGCCGCGGCCAGCGAGGGCGTGGCGGCGCTGGCCGAGGCGGACGACGCGCTGGGTTCGCGGCTCGCGCAGGTCACGCAGCGCCTGCGCGGCGCCGCCGCGCACGACCCGACGCTGGCCGAGGCGGTCGCGCTGCTGGAGCCCGCGGCCATTGCCGTCGACGAGGCGGCGCGCGCGTTGCGCGACTACCTGCGGCGGCTCGACGCCGACCCGGACGCGCTGCGCCGCGTCGAGGAGCGGCTGTCCGCGGTGCACGACGTCGCGCGCAAGCACCGCGTGCGCCCCGACGCGCTGCCGGCGCTGCTGGCCGAGACGGAGGCGCGGCTCGCCGCGCTCGCCGAGTCCGCCGACGCGACGGCGCTCGCACGCCGCGCGGACGCCGCCGAAGCGGCTTACCGGGAGGCCGCCACGCAGCTTACCCGGAAGCGCCAGTTCGCAGCGGCGGAGCTCGCCCACCGCGTGACCGAGGCGATGCAGACGCTCGCGATGGCCGGCGGCCGGCTGGAAGTGGCGCTGGTGCCCGTGCGGGAGCCGGCGAGCCACGGGCTGGAGCAGGTCGAGCTCGCCGTCGCCACGCACCCGAAGCAGCCGCTGGGACCCCTGGCGCGCGTCGCCTCGGGCGGCGAGCTGTCGCGCATCGCGCTCGCCATCCAGGTGGTGGCGAGCGAGGCCGGGGAAGTCGGCACGATGGTGTTCGACGAGGTCGACAGCGGCATCGGCGGCGCGGTCGCCGCCACCGTGGGCGCGCTGCTGCAGAAGCTCGCCGCGCGCCGGCAGGTGCTGTGCGTGACCCATCTGCCGCAGGTCGCGGCGTTCGCCGACACGCACTTCCGCGTCACGAAGTCGGGCGACCGGGACACGGTCACGTCCGCGCTTGCGCGCCTTTCGGCCGGCGAGCGCGTCGACGAGCTCGCGCGCATGCTGGGCGGCGCCTCCGTCACGGCCAAGACGCGCGCCCACGCGAAGGAACTCTACGAGCTGCACCGGCGCGCTTGACGACGCGCAAGGCGTCGCCCCCGGCGGCCGGCTATCGTGCGCGCATCGCGTGCCGGAGATCCCGATGAGCGAACACCGCATTCCCGACCCCGGCCGCCGGCGCGCCCTCGCCGTGCTGGGCGGCGCCGCGCTCGCGCCGCTGGCCGGACTGGCGACGCCGGGCGCACGCGGACAGCCCGCGAACCCCGCGCCCGTCGCGCTGCGCGCCGCGCCCGCCCGCGTCGCCATGCTCGGCGCCGGGGAGCCGTCGACGGACGTGTGGGCGTACAACGGCCAGGTCCCGGGACCGGTCCTGCGCGTCGCGCAGGGCGAGGTCCTGCGCGTGCGCGCGACCAACGACCTCGCCGAGCCGACGACGGTCCACTGGCACGGCCTGCGGATCCCGAACGCGATGGACGGCGTGCCGGGGGTGACGCAGGCGCCGATCGCCGCCAACGGCGGCACCTTCGACTACGCGTTCGCGTGCCCCGACGCCGGCACGTTCTGGTACCACCCGCACCTGCGCGGCCACGTGCAGGTCGCGATGGGGCTGCACGGCGTGCTCATCGTCGACGAGCCCGAGAAGCCCGCGGTCGACCGCGACCTCGTGTGGGTGCTCGACGACTGGCGGCTGACGCGCGAGGGCCAGGTCGCCGGCGACTTCGGCTCGATGTTCGACGCGGCGCACGGCGGGCGCATCGGCAACACGGTGACGATCAACGGCGCGGTGCCGGATCGCGTCGCGCTTTCCGCCGGGGAGCGCATCCGGCTGCGGCTCGCCAACGTCGCCAACGCACGGGTGTTCGCGCTGCGCTTCGACGGCCACGCGCCGTGGGTCGTCGCGCACGACGGCATGCCGTGCGAGCCGTACCAGCCGCGCCGCGGCCGCGTCGTGCTGGGACCCGGCATGCGCGCCGACCTCGTGCTCGAGGCGACCGGCGAGCCGGGCGCCGCGTTCCGCGTGATCGACGACTTCTACGGCGGGCAGGCGTACGAGGTGGTCACGCTCGCCTACGGCCCCGCGCGGCTGCGCCCGCCGGCGCCGCCGGCGACCGCGGACCGCGTGCGCCTGCCGCCGAACCCCGTCCCCGAACCCGACGTCGACGGCGCACAGCGGCACGCCATCACGTTCACCGGCGGCATGATGGGCGGCATGGCGGGCGGCGGCATGGGCGGCGGCATGGGTGGTGGAATGATGGGCGGCGGCACGATGGGCGCCGGCACGGTCTGGGCGATCAACGGGATCGCGATGACCGACGAGACGCACGCGCACGCGCCGCTGCTGACGCTCGCGCAGGGCCGCACGCACGTGCTCGCGCTGCGCAACGAGACCGCGTGGTGGCATCCGATCCACGTGCACGGGCACTCGTTCCGCATCCTGTCGCGCAACGGCCGCGCACTGGCGCGGCGCGACCTCGCCGACACGGCGCTGCTGGCGCCGCGGGAGTCCGCCGAAATCGCGTTCGTCGCCGACAACCCCGCGCGAGCGCGTCGACATCGCCTTCGTCGCCGACAATCCCGGCGACTGGATGTTCCACTGCCACGTGCTCGAGCACCAGGCCAGCGGGATGATGGCGACGCTGCGCGTGGCGTGACCGTCGCGGGCGCGACGGCGGCGTGATGCGGAAACGTGCCGCGCGCCCCCGGGACCGGAGGGCGCGGGGCGGCGGGCCGCGCTACGCGCGCGGCGGCTTGGTGCCGGCGACCTTCGTCGTGGGCGCCTTGCGCGCCTTGCCCGCCTTGGGCGCCGACTTCGCGACCGCCTGCTTCACCGCCGGCGGCGGCAGTGCCTCGCCGGTCTCGAGCCAGTGACGGACGCGCTCGGCGTCGGACAGGCGCGCGAGCTTGCCGATGGAGTCGAGCAGCACGATGACCACCGGGCGGCTGGCGATCGTCGCGAGCATCACCACGCAGCGCCCGGCCTCGCGGATGTAGCCGGTCTTCTGCAGCTGGATGTCCCACTCGCTGTTCTTGACCAGCGCGTTCGAGTTGTTGAAGCCGAGCGTCTGCCCGGTCGGCTGCACCTCGACGTAGTGCGCGGGCGTGGTCGAGTAGTCGCGGATCCGCGGGTAGTCGGCGGCGGCGCGCACGAGGCGCGCGAGGTCGCTCGCCGTCGACACGTTGCGCGGCGACAGGCCGGTCGAATCCTCGTAGCGCGTGCGCGTCATGCCCAGCGTCGCGGCCTTGGCGTTCATCGCCGCCACGAACGCGGGCGTGCCGCCGGGGTAGTGCCGCGCGAGCGCGGACGCCGCACGGTTCTCGGACGCCATCAGCGCGAGGCGCAGCATCTCGTCGCGGGTCAGTGTCGCGCCCATCCGCAGCCGCGACCGGCTGCCCTTCAGGTAGTCGAAGTCGTCGAGGTCGATCTCGAGCGCCTCGTCGCCCGGCAGGTTCGCGTCGAGCACGACCATCGCGGTCATCAGCTTGGTCAGCGACGCGATCGGCGTCACCTCGTCGGCGGCCTTCGCGTAGACGGCCTGGCCGTCGCCGGCGTCGAGCACGATGGCGTTGGCCGACGCGAGGCGCAGCTTCGACGCGTCGAGCGCGACCGGCGCCGCGGCGGCCGACGTCGCTGCGAAGCCCGCAAAAACAATCGTCAAGAGGCGTTTCATCAGGCAGCTTCTGAGATTCGAATGGCGGTTATCTCACAGACGGGCGCGCCGCGTCAATACCCTAATGGATTCATGGGTTTAGGCGCTCGTCCCGTCCGTTGCGGGCGCGCCGGCGCCCGGGACTTCCGCCGGCGGCGCTTCCGGCGGTACCCCGGGGCCCCGCCGCTCGTCCTCCTGCTGCAGGCGCCACATCCGGGCGTAGACGGCGCCGCGCGCGAGAAGTTCGGCGTGCGCCCCGCGCTCGACGATGCGCCCGGCCTCGAGCACCAGGATCTCGTCGGCGTCGACGATCGTGGAGAGCCGGTGCGCGATCGTCAGCGTCGTGTGGTTGCGCGCGATCGCGCGCAGCTCCGCCTGGATCGCCTTCTCCGCGCGCGAGTCGAGCGCGCTGGTCGCCTCGTCGAAGATCAGCATGCGCGGCGCCTTGAGCACCGCGCGGGCGATCGCCACCCGCTGCTTCTCGCCGCCGGAGAGCTTCAATCCGCGCTCGCCGACCATCGTCGTGTAGCCGTCCGGCAGCGCCGCGACGAAGTCGTGGATCTGCGCGAGGCGCGCCGCGGCGACGATCTCGTCGTGCGTCGCCCCGGGCCGGCCGTACGCGATGTTGTACTCGATCGTGTCGTTGAACAGCACGGTGTCCTGCGGCACGATCGCGATCGCCGCGCGCAGGCTCGCCTGCTGCACGTCGCGGATGTCCTGCCCGTCGACCGCGATGCGCCCGCCGCCGACGTCGTAGAACCGGTAGAGCAGCCGCGCGAGCGTGGACTTGCCCGACCCCGACGGCCCGACGACGGCGACCGTCCGGCCCGCGGGAATCGCGAACGACACGCCGAACAGGATCTGGCGCCCGGGCTCGTAGCCGAAGTCGACGCGCTCGAAGCGCACTTCCGCGCCGCGCAGCGCGAGCGGCGGCGCGCCGGGGCGGTCGCGCACCTCGGCGTTCTCCTCGATCAGCTTGAACAGCCGCTCCATGTCCGCCAGCGCCTGCCGGATCTCGCGGTAGAGCACGCCCAGGAAGTTGAGCGGGATGTAGAGCTGGATCATGAACGCGTTGACCAGCACGAGGTCGCCGATCGTCATGTCGCCGGCGACCACACCCACCGTGGCCCGCCACATGATCAGCGTGACGGCCACCGCGATGATCGCGCTCTGCCCGATGTTGAGCGCGGACAGCGACGTCTGGCTCTTCACCGCCGCGCGCTCCCAGCGCTGCATGCTCTCGTCGTAGCGGCGCGCCTCCCACTCCTCGTTGCCGAAGTACTTGACCGTCTCGAAGTTGAGCAGGCTGTCGATCGCGCGCGTGTTGGCCTTCGAGTCGAGCTCGTTGGCCGTGCGCCGGAAGTGCGTCCGCCACTCGGTGACGATCACGGTGAACGCGATGTACAGCGCGAGCGCGCCGCCGGTGATCGCCATGAACGTCCAGTCGTAGCGGGCGACGAGGATCGCCGACACCAGCGTGATCTCGACCAGCGTCGGCAGGATGGAGAACAGCGTGTAGCTGATGAGCGTCGAGATGCCGCGCTGGCCGCGCTCGACGTCGCGCGTCAGGCCGCCGGTCTGGCGCGTCAGGTGGAAGCGCAGCGACAGCGCGTGCAGATGGCGGAACACCTGCAGCGCGATGTTGCGCACCGCGCGCTGCGTCACCTTGGCGAACAGGAACTCGCGCAGCTCGGTGAACAGCGTCGTCGACAGCCGCAGCGCGCCGTAGGCGGCGAGCAGCGCGAGCGGCACCGCCAGCGCCGCCGTCCCGCGGTCCAGGCTGTCGACGATCCGCTTGAGCAGCACCGGCACGCCGACGTTGGCGACCTTGGCGAGCACGAGGCACGCGATCGCCGCCAGCACCCTCCCCTTGTACTCCCACAGGTACGGCAGCAGCGTGCCGATCGTCGCCCAGTCGCCGCGCCGCGTGCGGGGCACGTCGACGTCGGCGGGGGCAGGGAGGGAATTGGACCTGGAACCGCGCATCGGGGGCGCCGCGCTTGCTCGGAACGCGCGACGGGTGCTGCAAAGTCTAGCAGGGACGAGCGCCCCTCACCCCGACCCTCTCCCCGTTCCGGGGAGAGGGAGCGCAGTCACGCGGCGCCCGCATTCGTGCAGCCCGCAGCACGGTCTGGTGCAGCCCGCGGCACCGCCGTGCAGCCCGCCGCGCAGGGTTGCTCCCTCTCCCCGCGCAGCGGGGAGAGGGCGGGGGTGAGGGGCGCGCGCTTCACCGCGCGGCGGGCTTCGCCGCGCGCCGGCGCCGCGGGAACCACTCGTCGCCGCCGTACCCGAGCAGGCCCATGCCGAGGCGGACGACGCCGTAGGCGACCCACGTGACCGCCTTCGCGAGCAGCGGCCGCTCGGCCCACCGGCGCCGCTCGACCGGCCGCGTTCCGGTGTCGATCATCCGCAGCAGCTCGACGCGCAGCTCCTCCGCGAAGTGCGGGTCGCGCACGAACACGTTCGCCTCGCGCGCCATCAGCAGCGAGTACGGGTCGATGTTCGACGAGCCGACGGTCGCCCAGCGGTCGTCGATCACCGCGACCTTCGCGTGCAGGAACGACCGGTGGTACTCGGCGATCGTCACGCCGGCCGCCAGCAGGTGCCCGTAGAGCGCGCGCGACGCGTAGTGCAGCAGCCGGTACTCGACGCGCGCCTGCAGCAGCAGCGTCACCTTGACGCCGCGCGCGGCGGCGGCGATCAGCGCGCGCCGGAAGCGCACGCCCGGGAAGAAGTACGCGTTGGCGATCAGGATCTCCCGCCGGGCCGTGCGGATGGCGGCCAGGTACGCGCGCTCGATGTCGCGCCGGTAGCGCAGGTTGTCGCGGATGACGAACTTGGCGGTCTGCAGGCCCGCGCGCGGCACCTCGATCGGGTCGGGGAACAGCGGCACGTCGCTGCGCTCGAACTGGACCAGCTCGACCAGCGCCCACAGCCGCTGCATCGTCTGCACGATCGGGTTGAGCAGCGGACCGGACACGCGCACCGCGAAGTCCATCCGCGGGGGCTTCTGGTGCGGCGTGTTCATGTCGTCGATGAGGTTGATGCCGCCGATGAACGCGACGTGCCGGTCGACGTGGCAGAGCTTCCGGTGCAGCCGGCGCAGCCGGTGCGAGCGGAACTGCCACGGCGCGACCTCGGGCCGGTACTTGAGCAGGTTGACGCGCCCCTCCCTCAGCGTCCGCTCGAGGCGCCTGGTCAGGTAGAGCTTGGCGCCCCAGCCGTCGACCAGCACCCGGACGACGACGCCGCGGGCGGCCGCGCGGACCAGCGCGCCGGCGATCGTGCGGCCGGCGTCGTCGTCGGCGAAGATGTAGGTCTCGAGCCAGATCTCGCGCTCTGCGCCGTCGATCGCGGCCGCGAGCGCGGGGAAGAACTCGCCCCCGCTGCGCAGCAGCTCGATCCTGTTGCCGGGCGTGAAGCGGTTCATCGCCCTGCTCCCGCGTCAGCCGCTCGCGCGGCGGCGGCGCGGCACCTCGAACGTCGCGGCGAGCGCCGCATGGTCGGACATCCGGCCCGACGGGAACGCATAGTGCACGTGCGCGTCGACGACCTCGAGGCCGCGCGCGTAGATGCGGTCGAGGCGGAACACCGGCAGCACGGACGGGAACGTGCGCGCCGGCCGCCCCTTGACCTCCTCGAAGACCTCGTAGACGCCCAACGCGTCGGTCAGCGTGCGGTCGCCCTTGCGGCGCCAGTCGTTGAAGTCGCCGGCGATGACCATCGGCGCGTCGCGCGGCACCGTGTCGCGGATGCGGTCGACCAGCGCGTGGATCTGCCGCTGCCGCCCGCGCTCGAACAGCCCGAGGTGGACGTTGATGCAGTGGAGCACCGGCGCCCGCTCGCCGAGGCGGATCTCGCAGTGGAGCATGCCGCGGCTCTCGAACGCGTGCGCCGAGATGTCCTCGTTCTCGTGGCCGACGATCGGGTAGCGCGACAGCACGGCGTTGCCGTGGTGCCCGTGCCGGTAGACGGCGTTGCGGCCGTAGGCCACCTCGCGCCACATCGTGTCGGCGATGAACTCGTGCTGCGGCTTGCCCGGCCAGTCGTGGTAGCGGCCCGCGTGCCGGTGGTGCGCGCCCAGCACCTCCTGCAGGAACACGAGGTCGGCCGACAGGCCGTGCAGCTTCTCCTTGAGCTCATGGATCACCATGCGCCGCGTCAGGTGGGAGAAGCCCTTGTGGATGTTGTAGGTGGCGACGGTGAACTGCATCGGCGGTGCGGCGGCGGGACGAAGCGACCCCAATGGTAACGGTAATCGCGCACGCGCGCGGCGGGCCGCGTGACAATGCGGCCGCGTCACGCCCCGCGAACACGCCCGCGGGAGTGCCCGTGCCCCGCCATGCCATAACCATCCGCGCCGCCGTCGCGAGCCTCCCTGCGATCGGGGTCGCGCACCCCGTTGGCGCGCAGGCCCACGACCCGCAGGCGCCGGGTGGCACCGGGTAGAGCTTCGGCGGGGCCGGGGCCGGCCAGAACGAATGCGGCACGGCGAAGCACGCCCGCGCGACGCTCGCCGGGTCGGACCGCGACCCCGAGGAGCGGAAGCTCGTGCCGAAGGGGACGTGCCGGAAGATGGGCGGCAAGCCGGAGCCGCCGGAGTAGGCCTGACGCGCTATCCGCTCAGGACGCGCGCCCACGTCCACTCGACGAATATCCGCAGCTTGCGGCCGAACGTCGGCATCTGCGCCAGGTAGTACGCGCGCCACAGAAGCCAGGCCGCGAGGCCCGACAGCGGCACGCCGAGCACGTCGGCCACGCCGCGGCGATGGCCGATCGCCGCCATGACGCCGCGCACGCGGTAGCGGAAAGCGCGCGTCGGCCGGCCCGCGAGCGTCGCGAGCAGGTTGGCGGCGGCGAATTTCGCTTCGCGCACCGCGAACTGCGCCGTCGGCGGCGCGGGCCGCCCGTCGTGGGCGTTCGGCACCAGCGCGCAGTCGCCCACGGCCCAGAGCCCGGGCACGCCCTGCACCGACAGGTCCGCGTTCACGACGATGCGGCCGCGCTCGGTCGGCAGCAGCATGCGCTCGACCAGCGCATTCGGCCGCGTGCCGATCGTGCAGATCACGGTCGCGGCAGGCACGAACTCGCCGGTCGCCAGCATCACGCCGCGCTCGCCGACGAGCCGCGCGCGCGTGCCGACGCGCACCTGCACGCCACGGGCGGCCAGCGACGTGTGGGCGGCGTTGCCGAGCCGCTCCGAGAGTTCGGGCAGCAGCCGCGGATGATCCTGCAGCAGCGTCACGCGGAGCACGCCGGCGTCGACGCGCGGGTAGTAGCGGCGGATGCCGGCCAGGCAGTCGACGAGTTCGCCGGCGGTCTCGACGCCCGAGAACCCGCCGCCGATGACGACGAAGTGGCCGAGGCGCGCGCGCAGCGCCGGGTCCGCTTCGAGCTCGATGCGTGCCACGCGGCGCAGCACCATGTTGCGCACGTGCAGCGCGTCGCCCACGGTCTTGAGCGCGAGCCCGTGCTCGGCCAGGCCGGGCAGCAGGTCGAGGCGCGCACGGTTGCCGAATGCGAGCAGCAGGTGCTCGTACCGCTCGTCGCGCACGCCGGCGAGGGTCTCGCAGCGCAGCGTGCGGCGGACCGGGTCCACCGCGGTGACGCGGCCCATCACGAAGCGCGCGGAGCGGATCATCTGGCGGATCGGCGCCACGACCTGCTCCGGGAACACCGACGCGCCGAGCGCCTCCGGCAGCATCGGATTGAACGTCGTGTAGCTCTCGTCGCTGACCAGCAGCAGTTCGTAACCCGGCGGAAGCCGGCCGTCGAGCTCGCGCAGCAGCCTGGTGCCGGCGAACCCGCCGCCGACGATCGCGATCGTCTTCACGTCGTTCCTCCCGGCGGCCGGGCGGCCGCGCATCGTTCCGCGCGCCGACGGCCGGCGCGCGCCTCGCGAGATGGTCGCGTGGTGCCCGCGATGCTTACACCCATCGTGGCCGGCGTAAGGATGCGCGGCGACGGCGGACTATCGCTGGCAAGCCGGCCCGCGCACCGCGCGGGGCCGGCGCACTCTCCCATTGCGACCGAAGGAGTTCCCCATGCTGCACGGAAAGACCGCGCTGGTGACCGGCTCGACGAGCGGCATCGGCCTCGGGATCGCCCGCGCGTTCGCCGCGCAGGGCGCCAACGTGATCCTCAACGGCCTCGGCGACGCCGAAACGATCGAGGCGCTGCGCGCCGGCCTCGCGGAGGAGACCGGCGCCACCGTCCGCCACGACGGCGCGAACCTGATGCAGCAGGACGCGATCGAGGCGATGATGGGCCGGGCGCTCGCCGAGTTCGGCGCCGTCGACGTGCTGGTCAACAACGCCGGAATCCAGCACGTCGCGCCGGTCGACGAGTTCCCGCCGGCGAAGTGGGACGCGATCCTCGCGCTCAACCTCACGGCGTCGTTCCACACGATCCGCCTCGCGCTGCCGCCGATGAAGTCGCGGAAGTGGGGGCGGATCATCAACATCGCCTCGGCGCACGCGCTGGTCGCGAGCCCGTACAAGTCGGCGTACGTCGCCGCCAAGCACGGCATCGCGGGCCTCACCAAGACCGTGGCGCTGGAGGTCGCGCAGCAGGGCATCACGATGAACGCGATCTGCCCCGGATACGTCTGGACGCCGCTGGTCGAGCGCCAGATCCCGGATACGGCGAGGGCGCGCGGCATCAGCGAGGCGGAAGTCGTCCACGACGTGCTGCTGCACGCGCAGCCGACCAAGCAGTTCGTGCGGGTCGACGAGATCGCCGCGCTCGCGACCTACCTCGCGAGCGACGGCGCGGCGTCGGTGACCGGAACCGTGCTGCCGGTCGACGGCGGCTGGACCGCGCAGTAGCGCACACGATCCGGAGCACGCCATGACCACGACCCATCGCACGCGCCGCCCGAGCGGCGGCGCCCCGCCGGCGCACGACGCGCCCGCACCCACCGGGCAGACGGTGCTCGTGCTGCAGGGTGGCGGCGCCCTCGGCGCCTATCAGGCCGGCGTCTACGAGGCGCTGCACGAAGCGGGCATCGAGCCCGACTGGGTGATCGGCACCTCGATCGGCGCGATCAACGCCGCGCTGATCGCCGGCAACGCGCCGGAGCAGCGGCTCGACCGCCTGCGCGCGTTCTGGGCGCGCGTCGAGCAGGACGTCGCGCACGACTTCACGCGCTTCCTCACGGGCATCGTGAACGTGCCGGCCAACCTGACGACGGTCGTCCGCGGCATCCCGGCGTTCTTCGTGCCCAACCCGCTCGCGTGGCTGTCCGCGCACGCGCAGCTGGGCGTCGAGCACGCCGGCTACTACACGACGGCGCCGCTGCGCGAGACGCTGGCCGGCCTCGTCGACCTGACGCGGATCGCCGCGCGCCACACGCGGCTCACCGTCGGCGCCGTCAACGTCCGCAACGGCGAGATGCGCTACTTCGACAGCCGCGACGAGCCGGTGCACCTCGACCACGTGCTGGCGTCCGGCGCGCTTCCGCCGGCGTTCCCGGCGGTGCGCATCGACGGCGATCCGTACTGGGACGGCGGCATCTACTCGAACACGCCGATCGAGGCGGTGTTGGACGACAAGCCGCGCCGCGACTCGCTGATCTTCACCGTCCACATGTGGAACCCCGAGGGGCCCGAGCCCGAGACGCTGTGGCAGGTCATGGGCCGGCAGAAGGACATCCAGTACGCGAGCCGCGCGCGCAGCCACATCGCGCGGCAGAAGCAGATCCACCACCTGCGCCACGTGATCCGCGAGCTCGCGCGGCGCCTGCCCGACGACGTCCGCCGCGCGCCCGACGCGCGCGAGCTCGCGTCGTGGGGCTGCGGGACGACGATGCACGTCGTCCGGCTGGTCGCGCCGAAGCTCGACGGCGAGGACCACACGAAGGACATCGATTTCACGCCGGGCGGCATCCGCGCCCGCTGGCAGGCGGGCTACGCCGACACCAGGCGCATGCTGCGCCGCGCGCCGTGGCGCAAACCGGTCGATCCGACGGAGGGCGTCATCGTCCACGACGCCGCGCGCGACTTCGCGCCGACGCTCGCGCAGGGTGTCGACGGGTACGCGGGCCGGACGCGCTGACCCCGAAACCGAGCCAGGCTCGGTTTTCGCCTGTTTGTCCCGACTTGCGTCGATCGAGGATCGGACATTCCGCGAAACCGAGCCAGGCTCGGTTTGTCCCCGGTTTTTCCCGACTTGCGTCGATCGAGGATCGGACATTCGGCTTATCGCGGCAGCCGGCGTTCGCCGTTAGCTTCGCAAGCATGTCGCACCGCCACCGGATTCACGTCGACGGCATGCCCCTGCACATCGTGCAGCGCGGGCACAGCCGGCAGCCGTGCTTCCTCGACGACCCCGATCGGCGCGCCTACCTGCACGGTCTGGACGTCGCGCTCGGCGACGCCGGGTGCGCCCTGCACGCCTACGTCCTGATGACCAACCACGTGCACCTGCTGGTCACGCCGAGCCAGGCGGTGCTGGTTCCACGCCTGCTCGTGGCGCTGGGTCGCCGGTACGTGCAGTACTTCAACGCGAAGCACGGCCGCTCCGGCACGCTGTGGGAAGGCCGCTACCGGTCCTCGCTGGTCGACTCCGATGCCTATCTGATCGCATGCATGCGGTACGTCGAGCTCAATCCGGTGCGGGCAGGGGTCGTGACCGATCCCGCCGCGTTCCGTTGGTCGAGCCATGGCGCCAATGCGTTCGGCACCGCCGATCCGCTGGTTCGCCCCCACCCGTTGTACCTGGCACTCGGTGCCGACGACGCCGCACGCCGGGCCGCCTATCGAGACCTGTTCCGCGACCTGCCAGGCGACACGCTCGGATGCATCCGGGACTCGCTCGCCCGCGGCGATCCCCTGGCCAGTCGGCCGTTCCTCGCCTCCCTCGAGCGCGCGCTCGGGCGCCCGTGCGTCTCGCGTCCTCCCGGCCGCCCTCCCGGCGCCGGTACCGCACCGGGCGGGGCACCCGCGCCGACGCGACGATCGTGACAGTCGAGCCTGGCTCGGTATTGGCGGCAATCGAGCCTGGCTCGGTTTTCGGGCAGGTGTCCGACGCGAGCTGCGCGTCCCGGGTCCGGGGCGAGGCGCTCTGCGGCGGCTCTATCGGCGCAGCGCGGCGCCGGCGAACGGCTCGGCGGGCACGACGACCGAGTCCGCGCGCACCGGCAAGCGCATGCGGAACGCCAGCGCCGCGCCGGCGCCCAGCGCGAGCGCGATACCGGCCACGCAGGAACCCCAGCCCAGCCGGTCGAACACCTGGCCGAGCACCGCGCTGCCCACGAGCCCGCCGGCAAAGTAGCAGGCGAGGTAGAGCCCGCTGGCCGCGCCGCGGTCGACGCTCGCCGCGCGGCCGACGAACCCCGTCGCGACCGCCTGCGCGAAGAACGTGCCGACACCGACGAGCGCCAGTCCCGCGAGCACGGCCGGCAGGTGCGCGACGAGCAGCAGCGGCAGCCCGGCGCCGGCGACCGCGAGGGCCGCCCAGAGCGTCGGCCGCGTGCCGCAGCGCGCGACGACGCGGCCGGCGAGCGGCGTGGTCACGATCGACGGCACGAAGACGAAGTACACGAAGCCGAGCGCCATCCGCGACAGCGCGAGCGGCTCGCGCACGAGCACGAAGTTCACGTAGGTGAACGTGCCGATGAACGCGAACAGGATGCAGAAGCCGAGCAGGAACGCCGAGCGCAGCGCCGGGTCGCGCCCGAGCGTGCCCCAGACGGCCGCCGGCGTGCGCAACGCGGCGTCCGGCATCGGCGCGGCGGACGACCCGCGCAGGTAGAACCAGACCAGCACCGCACCGCCGACATTCAGCGCGGCGAACACGAGGAAGTTTCCGGCCACGCCCAGGTGGTCGACGAGCGCCGCGGCCAGCAGGCGGCCGAAGAGATTGCTCGCGACATTGCCGGTGATGTAGGCGGCGAACGCGCCGGACGCGTCCTCGGCCGAGCACGCCTCGCCCAGATAGCTCAGCGTCAGTGCGAACGCGGCGGCCATGCACAGTCCCTGCGCCACGCGCAGCGTGGTGAACGTCGCGAGGTCCGGCGCGGCAGCGAGCAGCGCCGTCGGCACCGCGAGCAGCGCGAGGCTCGCAACGATGCCGCGGCGGCGGTCGATCCGCCGGCTGAAGTACGCGACGGCGAGGCCGGCCACGGCCATGCCGAACGTGCTCGCATTGACCGCGAAGCCCATGGCGGCCGGCGAGACGCCGTAGGCAGCCGCGAGCGACGGCAGGATCGCCTGCGTCGCGAACAGATCGACGACGGTCAGGAACGCCGTGAGGCCGATCACGAGCGAGCGCCACGTCGCGGCGCCCGGGCGGGCGCGCGGCGGCGCTGCGTGCAACGGAAGGTCACGTCGTCCGGCCATCGTCGATCCGATCGCACGCGCGCGGCGGAAGCCGCCGCGCGCGCCGCACCGTCACATCATGTGGTCGTCCATCTTCATGCCCACCGGGAACAGGTCGACCGAGATCAGCACCGCCGTCGTGCCGCCGGTGTTCTTCCACCAGTGCGACGTGCCCTTCTTCTCGGGTGCGACGTCGCCGGCCTTGTGGACGATCGGCACCGCGCAGTTGCTCGCGTACTCGACGACCTCCCCCGAAACGACGTAGATCATCGCCGGGCGGTTGTCGTGGCTGTGCCACGGCACCACGGCGCCCGGCTTCATGTCGAGCTGGCGCAGCCGGAACTGGCGGTCCGCGATCATCGCCGGCTCCCGCGAGAGGTCGGTCGTCGCGCGGACGACGTCGGTCACGCCGACCGGCATCGCCGGTCCCGGCGGCTGTCCCTTGCCGTCGGCGACGCGGCTGCCGGCCGGGCACTCGCCGGCCTGCACGGCCGACGTCGCGAAGGCGAGAGCGGCCGCGACGGCGCCCGCGACGGCGATGCGCTGCCACATCGGTTGCTGCTGCTTGATCGTCTGCATGGTGGTCTTCTCCTGTGGTTCGTGTGGTGGTGCATTGCGCGGCGCGGCGCGCCGCGGGCGGATTGCGCGTACGTCGGATCGTGGGGCCGTCGGCCGCAACGCGATCTGCGGGGCCGCCGACGGGCGATTCGGTGCACGGGCTGTTGGTCGCCGCGCCGCGCCGCGGCTTACGGCGATGCGCGGCGAAACGGAAGGTGCGGCACCCGCCGTAAGGAACGGTGCGTGGTCCCGACCATTGGCGGCAGACGGAGCGCCCGCTTCGTTGCCACCCCACCACGTCCGACAGGAGCCGTCACCATGAACCACCAAGCCAGGATCCAGGCCGCCGTCACCGGCATCGTCGCGCTCGGTCTCGCGTCGCTCGTCGCCGCGCAGCCCGTCCCGCAGAAGGAAGGCACCGAGAAATGCTACGGTGTCGCCAAGGCCGGCAAGAACGACTGCGGCACCGCGAAGCACGCGTGCGCCGGCATGGCCAAGGCCGACAACGACCCCGCCGAATGGAAGTACGTCGCCAAGGGCACCTGCGACAAGATGGGCGGCAAGATGATGGCACCGAAGTAGGCGCCGCCGTTCAGCTCTGCCGACACGCGCGGCGCCGCACCCCGAGACGGGGCGCGCGCCGCGCGTTCGCATCGTGAAGCCCGCCCGCCTCCCCGTCGCCGCCGGCATCGGCCTGCGCGCGCCGCACGTACGCGAAGTGCTGGCGGCGAAGCCGGCAATCCCGTGGTTCGAGGTCCACAGCGAGAACTACTTCGCGGAAGGCGGCGCGGCGCTCGCGGCGCTCGAACGCGTGCGCGCCGATTACCCGGTGGCGCTGCACGGTGTGGGCCTGTCGCTCGGTTCCGCCGACCCGCTGGACCGCGGGCACCTCGCGAAGCTCGGCCGCCTCGCCGCGCGCGTCGAGCCCGCCGCGGTCTCCGAGCACCTGTGCTGGAGCGGCATCGGCGGGCGCCACTTCAACGACCTCCTGCCGCTGCCGTACACGGCCGAGGCGCTCGCCCACGTCTGCGCGCGCGTGTCCGTCGTGCAGGACGTCCTCGGCCGGGAGCTCCTGGTCGAGAACGTATCCGCGTACTACGCGTTCCCGGAGGACGAGATTCCCGAGTACGAGTTCGTCGCGGCGGTCGCGGCGCGCACCGGCTGCCGGCTGCTCGTCGACGTCAACAACATCCACGTCAACGCGCGCAACCACGGCATCGATCCGCTCGCGTACCTCGCGGCGATCCCGCCCGCCGCCGTCGCCGAGATCCACCTGGCCGGCCACGACGCGAGCGGTCCGATCGTCATCGACACGCACGGCGCGCCGGTCGCACCCGAGGTGTGGGCGCTGTACCGGGCGGCAATCGAGAGGTTCGGCCCCGTGCCGACGCTGATCGAGTGGGACACCGACATCCCGGCGTTCGCCGTGCTCGCGCGCGAGGCGGCGACCGCACAGCAAGTCCTCGCCGCCCGGCATGCGCAACCTGCCTGACCTGCAGCGCCGGTTCGCGGCGGCGATCGCGGCACCCGCCGCCTGCGGGCACGCGGGACTCGCCGTCTACCGCAACGCGGTGCGCGCGAACTACCGCAACGCGCTCGCCGCAAGCTATCCGGTCGTGCGCGCGCTGACCGGCACGCCGTTCTTCCACGCGGCGGTCGACGCGTTCGTCGCTGCCGAGCCGTCGCGGTGCGGCGACCTCAACGCGTACGGCGACGCGTTCCCGGCCTTCCTCGCCGCGTACCCGCACGCGCGGGAGTTGCCGTACCTGCCGGACGTCGCGCGGCTCGAGTGGGCGCAGGACGAGGCGGCACGCGCCGCCGATGCCGACGACACGCCCGAGCGCACGCTGGCCGCGCTCGGTGCCGTCGCGGCGGCGGACCTCGCGACGTGCCGCGTCCGCGTCGACCCGTCGTGCCGGCTGCTGCACTCGCCGCACCCGGTGCTGCGCATCTGGCAGGTCCACCAGGACGGCTTCGCCGGCGATCCGCAGGTCGACCTCGCCGCCGGCCCGGACCGCCTGCTCGTGCGCCGCCGCGGCCGGGAGGTCGTGATCGAGCGCGTGCCGGCGGGCGCGTTCGCGTGGCTGGCCGCGCTCGCCGCCGGCGCCGATCTCTCCGCCGCGCTCGACGCGGCGCTCGCCGCGGAGCCGGCGTTCGACTTCGGCGCGGCGCTGGCCGCGCGCGTCGCCGACGGGACCGTCTGCGGCGTGGCGTGAAAGGGTTCGCGCAGCGCGCCGACTAACGGTGCGTTGCCACCAGGGAGTCCGCGATGCCTGCCACCACCAGTTCGACTTCGCTGTTCGCGCGCACCGCGCGCGCCCACGCCGCCGCCGCGCAGTTCTTCGATCGCCTGCAGCCGCTGGCGGCGCTGGCGATCCGCCTCTACGTCGCGCGCGTGTTCCTGGCCTCGGGCCTGACCAAGCTCGACGACTGGAACCTGACCGTCGCGCTGTTCGAGAACGAGTACCGCGTGCCGCTGCTCTCGCCCGCCGTCGCCGCCCTCGCCGGCACTGCGGCGGAGCTCGTGCTGCCGGTCCTGCTGCTGCTGGGGCTTTCCACGCGCTTCGCCGCGCTCGCGCTCTTCGCGTTCAACGTCGTCGCCGTGATCTCGTACCCCGACCTCTCCGACGCCGGCCTCAAGGACCACGTGCTGTGGGGCGCGCTGCTGGCCGTGCTGGCGGTCTACGGACCGGGCAAGCTCGCCCTCGACCGTTTCCTCGCGCGCTGAAGCGCGCGCGCCCGCCGGCGCGTCGCTCGCTACTTCCGTCGCCGCGCCGCAGCTACCGTGCGGCCGGCGGGCAGCGCCGGCGGCAGCTTCCACGGCGGGTCGGCGCACTTCTCCTGGAGGAAGTCCACCATCGCGCCGACCTTGAGCGGCCGGTAGCGGCTCGCGGGGTACACCGCGTACAGCGGCAGCGCCTCGGGCCGGTGCACGTCCACGAGCAGCGGCACGAGCCGGCCGTCGCGGATCGCCGGCCCGACGATGACGTCCGACAGCCGGATGACGCCGATGCCGAGCAGCGCCAGCTCGTACAGCGTCTCGGCGTTGTTGACGGTGATCGTGCCGTGCACCGGCACCTGGCGCACGCCGTCGCGACCCTCGAACGGCCACTCGCGCTGGCCCGACACGCCGCCGAGCGTCAGGCAGTTGTGTTGCGCGAGGTCGTCGGGCGTGCGCGGCGTGCCGTGCCGCGCGAGGTACGCGGGTGCCGCGCACACGACGCGCGTGAAGTCGGTGAGCTTGCGCGCGACGAGGTTGGCGTCGCCCAGCGGACCCAGGCGGATCGCGAGGTCGGCGCCGACGGCGGCGAGGTCGACCACCTGGTCCGTCAGCGCGATCTCCAGCTCGATCTCCGGGTAGCGCGCGCCGAACTCCGGCAGCGCCGGCACCAGCGCGTACGTGCCGAACGCGACGCCGACGTTGATGCGCAGCCTCCCGCGCGGCCGCTCGCCGAAGCGCATCACTTCCGCCTCGGCGTCGGCGATCGCGTCGACGATGCGCTGCGCGCGCTCGAAGAAGATCTCGCCCTCCGGCGTCAGCGCGAGCCGCCGTGTCGTCCGGTGCAGCAGCGTGACGCCCAGGCGCCGCTCGAGGCGGCTGACCAGCTTCGACACCGCCGACGGCGTGACGCCCAGGTCGCGCGCCGCCGGCGAGAAGCCGTTGCGCTCGATCGCGCGCACGAAGGCCGACATGGCGAGGGTGGTTTCCATGGCCGTGGGTTCGAATTGATTTGTTCCATTATGTCATAAATGAAATTCCGCAGCCGTGGATTGTCATTGATAACTCCTCGAATTATCTTCGAGTCATGGCGCGACGCCGCGCCTCGTCCACGGAGAGCACCATGGCCCGCCTCGACCCGAACCTGATCCCCGACCGCTTCGCCCTCGACCGGTACGCGCGGCGGATGCGCCGGGAGGAAACGGACCGGATGCTGCGCGCGGTCGCGCAATGGCTGTCGCGCGCCCGCGTGACCGCGGCGGCGACGCCCGCCGCCGCGCGGCCCGTGGCGCCCGCGCGTTAACGGCGCGGTCGGCCGGCGGACGGCGCCCCGCCCGCGAAGCGTTCAGCGCTTCTCGGAGAGCAGCGACTTCTTCGCGACGGCGAGCTGCGAGAGCTTCTCGCGGTCGACCTTCGGGTAGTGGAGGCCGAGCGAGGCCAGCGCGTCGACGATCGCGGCGGCGACGACGATGCGGGTGAACCACTTGTTGTCGGCGGGCACCACGTACCACGGGCACTCGGGCGTCGCGGTCTCGCGGATCATCGCCTCGTACGCGTCCATGTACGCGTTCCAGTGCCCGCGCTCCTTGACGTCGGCCGCCGAAAACTTCCAGTTCTTCTCCGGCTCGTCGATGCGCTCGAGGAAGCGCTTCTTCTGCTCGGCGCGCGACACGTGCAGGAAGAACTTGCGGATCAGCACGCCGTTGCGCGACAGGTAGCGCTCGACCGCGCGGATGTCCTGGTAGCGGTCGTCCCAGAGGCTCCGCCCGATGAGCTGCGGCGGCAGCTTCTGCGCGGCGAGGTACTCGGGGTGCACCTTCACGACCAGCACCTCCTCGTAGTAGCTGCGGTTGAAGATGCCGATGCGCCCGCGCTCGGGCAGGCTCTTCATGCAGCGCCACATCCAGTCGTGGTCGAGCTCCTCGGACGTCGGCGCCTTGAACGAGTACACCTGGCAGCCCTGCGGGTTGACGCCCGACATCACGTGCTTGATCGCGCCGTCCTTGCCGGCGGCGTCCATCGCCTGGAACACGAGCAGCACCGCCCAGCGGTCCTGCGCGTAGAGCATGTCCTGCAGCTCGGACAGCGCGGAACGGCCGATCGCGAGCGCCTCCTGCGCACGCGGCTTGTCCTCGTCGCCCAGCGTGCCGGTGTCGCCTGGATCGATGTCCTTCAACCGGAACCCGCGGCCGCGGTCGACGCGGAACGGCCGCGAGAACTGCCGCGACGCCTTCACGATGCGCTTCATGTCGAGCGTGCCGTCGGCCATGCGTGCCTCCACGTTCGGGATCGGTCCCGGCCGAATGTAGCAGAACCGCCGCGCGCCCCCTCGGGGGGAAGGACGCGCAGCGTCCTGCGGGGGGGTACACACGCGCACCGCCGGGCCGCCCCAAGGCGCGCGCGCCCCCTCGGGGGGAAGGACGCGCAGCGTCCTGCGGGGGGGAACACACCTACCGCGCGAGCGCGGCGTCGCCGACGAACGGGTTGGTGCGGCGCTCGTCGCCGAACGTCGACATCGGCCCGTGCCCGGGCACGAACTGCACGTCGTCGCCGTAGGGCCAGAGCTCGTGCGTGATCGAGCGCACGAGCGTGGGGAAGTCGCCGCGCGGGAAGTCGGTGCGCCCGACCGAGCCCTGGAACAGCACGTCGCCGACGAACGCGATGCGCCGGGCCGGCGCGACGAACACGACGTGGCCCGGCGTGTGCCCGGGGCAGTGCCGGACGTCGAAGCTCAGGTCACCCACGGTGACCGTGTCGCCGCCGGCAAGCCAGCGGTCCGGCGTGAAGGTGCGCGCGCCGGCGATGCCGAACGTGCGGCCCGCCTGCGCGAGCTCGTCGATCCAGAACTGGTCGTCCGCGTGCGGGCCCTCGACCGGCACGCCGGTGCGCTCGGCCAGTTCGGCGACACCGCCACAGTGGTCGGCGTGGCCGTGCGTGACGAGGATCTTCGCAAGCGTTGCGCCGCTCTTCTCGAGCGCGGCGAGCAGCCGCGGCACTTCGCCGCCGGGGTCGACGAACGCGGCCTTGCCGGTCGCCGCGCAGACGACGAGCGAGCAGTTCTGCTGGAACGGCGTGACGGGGATGACGGCTAGCTTCACGGCGCGGGCGCTCACGACGCCCGGGGCGCGCACGGCGAGCGCGCGAACCGGGAAGCACGGCAAGCGGTGGGGTGGCTGATGGGATTCGAACCCACGACAACCGGAATCACAATCCGGGACTCTACCGCTGAGCTACAGCCACCGTCGAACTCGAAGTTGCGCCGGCAGTGCGGACTGCTGGCGCGCCCGACAGGACTCGAACCTGTTACCCCCGGCTTAGAAGGCCGGTGCTCTATCCAAATGAGCTACGGGCGCGAAACCTGTCGGACCGGGATGGAGCGGCTGCGGCTGGCGCCGGGCGGCCGGGCGACCATCCCCGAAATCGGGCGTTGATGTTAGCACAGCGCGCCCCCGCCCGCGAGCGGCGACCCCGCGTGCCGGCCCCTTGGCCGCCCGGGGGCGGCTCCCGTACAGTGGGGCCTGCGCCCTGCCGCCGACCAACGACACCAGCGTGGACGAATCCGCCGCGGTCACGACGTTCCTGTTCACCGACATCGAGGGCAGCACGCGCCTGTGGGAACGGGAGCCCGAGCGCATGCGCGCGGCCCTCGCGGCGCACGATGCGATCGCACGGGCGTGCGTCGCCGACCGGCGCGGCACGCTGGTCAAGTCCACCGGCGACGGCATCCACGCCGTGTTCGCCGACCCGCGCGACGCGCTGGCCGCGGCCGTCGCGCTGCTGCGCGCGCTGGCCGACCCGGCCGCGACGGCCGGCATCCCGCTCGCCGTCCGCTGCGGCATGCACGCGGGCGTCGAGGCGCAGCGCGACAACGACTTCTTCGGCAACGCGGTGAACCGCGCCGCGCGCGTGATGAGCGTCGCGCACGGGGGCCAGATCCTCGTCTCGCAGGCCGTCGCGACGCTGGTCGGGGAGCGGCTGCCGGAAGGCGTCACGCTGCTCGACCTGGGCAGCGTGCGGCTGCGGGGCCTCTCCAGGCCCGAGCAGGTCTGGCAGGTCGCGCACCCGGCATTGCGCCGCGAGTTCCCCGCGCTGCGCTCGCTGGAGGCCACGCCCCACAACCTGCCGCAGCAGCTGACGTCGTTCGTCGGCCGCGCGGAGGAACTCGCCGACGTGCTCGCGCTGCTGCGCGAGTCGCGGCTGCTGACCGTGCTGGGGGGCGGCGGCTTCGGCAAGACGCGCCTGACGCTGCAGGCGGCCGCGCAGGCGCTCGACGCGTACGACGACGGCGTGTGGCTGGTGGAACTCGCGCCCGTCGGCGATCCGCGGCTGGTGCCGCAGGCGGTCGCGTCGGTCCTCGGCGTCAAGGAGGCGCCCGGCCGGTCGGTGCAGGACGCGGTGCTCGCGTTCGCGCGCGAGCGCCGCTTCCTGCTGGTGCTCGACAACTGCGAGCACCTCGTGCAGGCGTGCGCCGAGATTGCACGGCTGCTGCTGGAAGCCGGCCCGGGCGTCACGATCCTCGCCTCCAGCCGCGAGGCGCTCAACGTCCGCGGCGAGCGCGTGTATCCGCTCGCGCCGCTGATGGTGCCGGTCCCTTCGCCGGGCCTTTCCGCCGACGCGATCGCGGACGTCCCGGCCGTGCAGCTCTTCGCCGACCGCGCGGCGTCGGCGTCGCCGACGTTCCACGTCACCGACGGCAACGCCGGCGCCGTCGCCGCGATCTGCCAGCGGCTGGACGGCATCCCGCTGGCGCTCGAGCTCGCCGCGGCGCGGCTGCGCTCGATGCCGGTCGAGCGGGTCGCCGAGCGCCTGTCCGACCGTTTCCGGCTGCTGACCACCGGCGACCGCACCGCGCTGCCGCGCCAGCAGACGCTGCGCGCGCTGATCGACTGGAGCCACGACCTGCTCGACCCGAGCGAGCGCGTGCTGTTCCGGCGGCTGTCGGTGTTCGTCGGCGGCTTCACGCTCGACGCCGCCGAGAAGGTCGGCGCGGACGGCGACGTCGCGGAGGCCGGCGTGGTCGACCTCGTGAGCCGGCTCGTCGAGAAGTCGCTGCTGATGCTCGACGCGGCCGGCGAGCGCTACCGGATGCTGGAGACGGTGCGGGAGTATGCGGCCGAGCAGCTGCAGGCCGCCGGCGAACTCGCGGCGACGCGCGATCGCCAGCTCCGCTACTTCCTCGCACTCGCCGCGCGCGCGCGTCCGGAGCTCGTCGGTCCCCGGCAGGGCGAGTGGCTGCTGCGGCTCGACGCGGAGCGCGAGAACATCGTGGCCGCACAGGCGTGGTGCGACCGCGCCGAAAACGGCGGCGAGCTCGGGCTCCAGCTCGTCCGGTCGGTCCAGGTCTACTGGTTCACGCGCGGTCTGCTCGGGCTGGGCCTGCAGCTGACGCTCGACGCGCTCGCCCGCCCCGGCGCGCAGGTGCGCGGCCTCGCCCGCTGCCGGGGCCTCTCCGGCGCCGGCCAGCTCGCCCTCTACATGGGGCGCTATCCGGAAGCGCGCCGCCACCTTGAGGAGAGCCTCGCGATCGCGCGCGAGATCGACGACCCGGAGCGGATCGCCGCCGTGCTGCAGCCGCTCGGGATGGCGTCGCTCGGCGTCGGCGACGTCGCGACCGCGCGCGCGCGCCTGCAGGAGGCGCTGGTGCTGGCGGAGGCGATCGGCAAGCGCCGCGAGATCGCCGCGGCGCAGACCGCGCTCGCGCAGCTGCACCGGGCGGAAGGCTCGCTGGACGAAGCGGAGTCGCTCAACGAGCGGGCGCTCCAGGCCTGCCGCGAACTGGAGGACCGGGAGAGCGTCGCCATCGGCCTCGTCAACCTCGCGATGGTGGCGATCGTGCGCGGCGACCGCGAACAGGCGCGCGAGCGGCTGCTGCAGGGGATGGCGATCGCGCACGAGATCGGCTCGCGCCCCGCGGGCCAGTCGGCGCTCGACGCCTGCGCGGGCCTGGCGGCAGTGGCCGCGCAGTGGGCGCGCGCCGCCCGCCTGTTCGGCGCCGCGGCGGCGCAGTCGGAGCAGACAGGCATCTGCCGCGACCCCGCCGACGACGCCTTCGTGCGGCCGCTGATCGCCGGCGTGCGCGCGGCGCTCGGCCCCGAACGGTTCGCCGACGCGGAACGGGAAGGCCGGGCGCTGTCGCTCGA
>JBGAMF010000137.1:0-8708 GCA_044223185.1 Casimicrobiaceae bacterium
ACGGGCGAACCGAGGCGCCCCGCGTCCGCGTCCGCGCCTGCGGGCCGGCCGGTCAGGTCAGATGTTGAACGACTCGCCGCAGCCGCACTCGTCCTTGACGTTCGGGTTGCGGAACCTGAAGCCCTCGTTCAGGCCCTCGCGCGCGAAGTCGAGCTCGGTGCCGTCGATGTACGGCAGGCTCTTCGGGTCGACGACGACGGTGACGCCGTGGCTCACGAACGTCACGTCCTCGGGCTTGGCCTCGTCCGCGTACTCGAGCTTGTAGGCGAGGCCCGAGCAGCCGGTCGTGCGCACGCCCAGCCGCAGGCCCACGCCCTTGCCGCGCTTCGCGAGGTGGGCGGCGACGTGCTTCGCCGCCGTCGATGTCAATGTAACTGCCATGTCCGTTCTCCGGGCCCGCCTTCAGTCCGCCGCGAGCTTCTCTGCGGCCTCGATGCCGTGCTTCTTCCGATAGTCGGCCACGGCCGCCTTGATCGCATCTTCCGCCAGGATCGAGCAGTGGATCTTGACCGGCGGCAAGGCGAGCTCCTCGGCGATCTGCGTGTTGCGAATGGCCATGGCCTCGTCGAGCGTCTTGCCCTTCACCCACTCGGTGACGAGCGACGACGACGCGATCGCCGAGCCGCAGCCGTACGTCTTGAACTTGGCGTCCTCGATGATGCCGTCGGCGCCTACCTTGATCTGCAGCTTCATCACGTCGCCGCACGCCGGCGCGCCGACCATGCCGGTGCCGACGTCGCCGGCCTCCTTCGGCAGCGAGCCGACGTTGCGCGGGTTCTCGTAGTGGTCCAGTACCTTGTTGCTGTATGCCATGTTCAGTCCTCCCGGTAGCCGCGGCGGTACGCTAGTGCGCGGCCCATTGAATCTTCGACAGGTCGACGCCTTCCTGGTGCATCTCCCAGAGCGGCGACAGCTCGCGCAGCTTGCCGACCTTGCGCCGGAGGAGGTCTACCGCGTAGTCGATCTCCTCCTGCGTCGTCCAGCGGCCGATCGTGAAGCGGATCGAGCTGTGCGCGAGCTCGTCGCTGCGGCCGAGCGCGCGCAGTACGTACGACGGCTCGAGAGAGGCCGACGTGCACGCCGACCCCGACGACACCGCGACGTCCTTGATCGCCATGATCAGCGACTCGCCTTCGACGTAGTTGAAGCTGACGTTGAGGTTGTGCGGGACGCGGCGCTCCATGTCGCCGTTGACGTAGACCTCCTCCATCGCGGAGAGGCCCTGCCACAAACGGTCGCGCAGCATCCGGATGCGCTCGTTCTCGGTCGCCATCTCGGCCTTCGCGATGCGGAACGCCTCGCCCATGCCGACGATCTGGTGCGTGGGCAGCGTGCCCGAGCGCATGCCGCGCTCGTGGCCACCGCCGTGCATCTGCGCCTCGATACGCACGCGCGGCTTGCGCCGGACGAACAGCGCGCCCACGCCCTTCGGCCCGTACGTCTTGTGCGCGGAGAACGACATCAGGTCGACCTTGAGCGCAGTGAGGTCGATGGGCACCTTGCCGGTCGCCTGCGCCGCGTCGACGTGGAACACGATGCCGCGCCGGCGGCAGATCTCGCCCATCGCCGGGATGTCCTGGATCACGCCGATCTCGTTGTTGACGAACATCACCGACGCGACGATCGTGTCCGGCCGCAGCGCGGCCTCGAACCTGGCTACGGGCACGAGCCCGTCCGGGTCGACGTCGAGGTACGTGACCTCGCAGCCCTCGCGCTCGAGCTCGCGCATCGTGTCGAGCGTGGCCTTGTGCTCGGTCTTCACGGTGACGAGGTGGCGCCCCTTGTCCTTGTAGAAGTGCGCGGCGCCCTTCAGCGCGAGGTTGATCGACTCCGTCGCGCCGGAGGTCCAGACGATCTCCTTCGCGTCGCAGTTGACCAGGGCCGCGACCTGCGCGCGCGCCTCCTCGACGGCGGCCTCGGCGGTCCAGCCGTAGACGTGCGACCGCGATGCCGGGTTGCCGAACTCGTCGGTCAGGAAGGCGACCATCTTCTGCGCAACCCGCGGATCGACGGGCGTGGTCGCCGAGTAGTCGAGGTAGATCGGGAGTTTCATGGCGTTGCGTTCTCGGGCGTTCGTTGGTGGATGCTTCAGACGGCCTCGGGTGCCGGCTCCTTCGGCGCGTCCGCCGGGGCGCGCCGGTGGTCCTGCAGCACCGACACGTCGGCGGCCTGCGGCTGCTGGCGCACGAGCTGTGCGAGCGTCACGCCGGACAGGAACGCGAAGATGTGGTCGTTGAGGTTCGTCCACAGGTCGTGCGTCATGCAGCGGCGGTCGTCGTGGCAGTTCTCGCGGCCGCCGCACTGCGTCGCGTCGATCGGCTCGTCGACGGCGAGGATGACGTCGGCGACCGAGATCTGGTCGGCCGGCTTGGCCAGGTTGTAGCCGCCGCCCGGACCGCGCACGCTGTCGACGAGGCCGGAGCGGCGCAGCTTGCCGAACAGCTGCTCGAGGTACGACAGGGAGATCCGCTGCCGCGCCGATACCGCGGCAAGCGTCACCGGCCCGCGGCCGCCGTGCATCGCCACGTCGATCATCGCCGTCACGGCAAACCGTCCCTTGGTGGTCAAGCGCATGGTGAGGTCCTTTCCGAGCCCCGCCTGCCGAGGCGCGCGACGCGCAGCTGCTCGGCAGATAGGAGGTTTTTGTCCAAGACAAATACGATCATGGTATACCCGAACGATTTTGTCAACTAATTGCCCGGAAAGTTCACCCTACTCAAGCATCTTGTTGATCTGCTTGGGATCGAAGCCGTCGGCGGTGGCCTTGGCGTCGCCGCACTCCAGTCCGTCGCGGGAAAGCTGGGCGACCAGCCGGTCGAGGCGCTCGTCGCTCGCCGCCGCGTGGTCGAGCAGCTGGTGGATCGCCCGGACCATCGGGTCGTTCATGTCCGCGGCGATGGCGTAGGCGGAAAACCCCATCTTGCTCGCCTGCGCCTCGCGCCGCTCCTGGTCTTGCGCCGTGACGATCCGCGCCGGAATTCCCACCGCCGTCGCCCCCGGCGGCACGTCGCGGACGACCACGGCGTTGCAGCCGATCTTGGCGCCGTCGCCGACGAGGATCGGCCCCAGGATCTTCGCACCCGCGCCGATGACGACGCCGCGGGCGAGCGTCGGGTGGCGCTTGCCCTTGTTCCACGACGTCCCGCCCAGCGTGACCCCGTGGTAGAGCGTGCAGTCGTCGCCGATCTCCGCCGTCTCGCCGATCACGATGCCCATCCCGTGGTCGATGAACACGCGCCGCCCGATCGTCGCGCCGGGGTGGATCTCGATCCCGGTCAGGAAGCGGCTGCCGTGCGCAAGCCAGCGCGCGAGCCAGCGGAAGCCGGCCCGCCACAGCCGGTGCGTCACCGCGCGATGCCAGACCAGCGCGTGCAGGCCGGGGTAGCAGGTCAGGACCTCCCAGCGGCTCCGGGCCGCGGGATCGCGGTCGAACACGACGGCGATGTCTTCGCGCAGGCGGGCTAACATGGGCGAATCATGCCATATCCGATCAATTTACTCAACTATTAGCCAATGCCAAACAGGTCTCGCGCCGCAGACCGTTGCAGCATAGAGCTTTGCTAGACTGCGCCGCATTGCCGCCGATCAAGTTTGGCGCACGAACGGGGCGCCGGCGGCACCCCAATTCCGGAGGAACCCCAATGCGTTTGCCCACCAGCCTCGCGGCGCTCGCCGTCGCCACGTTCACGGCCCTGCCCGCCGCCGCACAGGACGTCGTGCTGAAGGTCCACCACTTCTGGCCGCCGGGCGCGATGCCGCCGTCGACGATCCTGACGCCCTGGTGCGAAAAGATCGCCAAGGATTCGGGCGGGAAGATGCGCTGCCAGATCTACCCGTCGATGCAGCTGGGCGGCACGCCCGCCAACCTGATCGACCAGGCGAAGGACGGCGTCGCCGACATCGTGTGGACGCTGCCGGGCTACACGGCCGGCCGCTTCCCGCTGATGGAGGTGTTCGAGCTGCCGTTCATGTCGAGCAGCGCGGAGGCCACGAGCCAGGCGGCGTGGGACTACTACACGCAGGTCGGCCACAAGGAGTTCCCGGGCGTCAAGGCGCTCGCGGTCAACGTGCACGACAACGGCTACATCCACACCAACCCGCGGCAGATCAAGGTCATGGCCGACTTCAAGGGCCTGCGGATGCGCGCGCCGACGCGGCAGACCAACAAGATGCTCGCGGCGCTGGGCGCGACGCCCGTCGGGATGCCGCTGCCGGCGCTGGCCGAGTCGATCGCGAAGGGCGTGATCGACGGCTACCTGCTGCCGTGGGAGGTGATCCCGTCGATCAAGGCGCACGAGCTCACGAAGTACGAGAGCGAGACCGACCCGAAGTCGCGCGCGCTGTACACGGCGGTGTTCATCCTCGCGATGAACCAGGCGAAGTACGACGGCCTGCCGCCGGACCTGAAGCGCGTGATCGACGCCAACTCGGGCGCCGCGCTCGCGAAGCAGATGGGCGCGCAGTGGGACGCATCGGCGCCGCCGGCACGCAAGCTGGCCGTCGACCGCGGCAACACGTTCTACGTGATCCCGGCCGCCGAGCTCGAGAGCTGGCAGAAGGCGACGGCGTTCCTCGCGGACGACTGGGTCAAGGACGTCACGGCGAAGGGCCACGACGGCGCCGCGCTGCTCAAGTCGGCGCGCGACGCCATCGCCCGGTACGAGAAGAAGTGAGGGTCCGTGGTGCGCTCGTGCTGGCCGCGGCGCTCGCCCTGACCGGGCACGCGCTCGCGCAGTCCGCGCCGCCGGCGCCGTCGAAGGCGTGCGACAACGCGCGCAAGAAGGTCGCGCGCGAGGAGCGCGCGCTCGCGGAGACCGGCGAGACGATCGCCCGCGCGCGGCGCGCACGCGAGACCTGCACGTCGAGGAGCGCGTGCGCGCGCCTCGACGAAGCGGCGTCCGACGGCGAGCGCCGGCGCGTCCGGCACGATGCGCGGCTCGCGCGCTTCCGCGAGGAGGCCGCGGCCGCCTGCCGCTGACCGCCGGCGCTCAGCGCAGCAGCACCGCCACCGCGACCAGGCCGGCGATCGCGAATCCCAGCAGCGTCAGGTAGGCGATGGCGACGACGAACGTGCGCGCGAGGTTCGCCCACCAGCGGCCGCGATACACGGCCTGCCGCGCGCGGATGAAGTACCAGGCGGCCCACGCCGCGATCGCGATCCGCAGCGGCTCGAACGGCGCCAGCACGTGCGCCAGGAGCGCAACCGCGGCGAACGCGTGGACGTGCGCGCCGTACACGAGGTGCTCGGCGTACCGGCGCGGGCGGCCGGGGTAGCGGCCGGCGCGCCCCAGGTACGCGAGTTGCAGCAGCAACGCGAACGCCGGCAGCAGCGCCGCTGCCGCGTAGGGGCCGTAGCGCAGCATGCCCGCGTACACGCGCTCCGCCTTGGCGTCGCGCGGCAGCTTCCGGAACTGGTCGTAGCGCTTCCGCAGTTGCTCCGGCATCGGCAGGTCGGCGCCCGACAGTCGCAGGACGAGATTCAGGTCCTCGTCGAGCCCGATCAGCGTGTCGGTGGCGTCGCCGGGGCGCGTCCCGGCGCCGTTGCCGGCGCCGGGCGGGGCCCTGTCGCCCGGTGGTTCCGCCGCGGGTCGCGGCGCCGCGCCGGGCGCGGACTTCGCGGCGACGCCGTCCCGGCTGTCGACGAACACCAGTTCGTCGGAGAGGTCCGCCGGCGACTGTACGAAGCCGAGCGTGGCGAACAGCAGCAGCCAGAGCACGAGGAACAGGCGCGCCGGCCGGATGTAGCGGCGGCGGCGGCCGGCGAAATACTCCTGCGTGAGGAAGCCGGGCCGGGCGACGAGCGAATACAACGTCCGCCACATCCTGCCGTCGAGCGCGACGTAGCGGCCGGCCGCCTCGCGCATGAACGCCGCGAACGTCGGCAGCGCGATCCGCGTCTCCTGCCCGCAGTTCGGGCAGTAGTGGCCGGGCGCGGCCGCGCCGCAGTTGCGGCACGCGCGCCCGCCGGCGGGCGCCGCATCGGGCAGGTCAGCGGGCCGGGGCACGGGGACGGTACACTGCGCGGCGATGACGATCCATGACCCGCACAGGATAACCGGCCCGGGGCGCGCACGCCGCTTCGCGTGGATGGCCGCGCTGCCGGCAGTCTTCGCCGTTGCGGCCGGCCTTCCGCCGGACCTTGCCGAGCGCCGCGACAACCCGCCCACCACGATCGAGCGCGGCGCCGAGGTGCCCCCGGCGCTGGTCGCGCCGTTCGTGACGACGCCGCTGCCCGTCGTCGACGCGATGCTCGCGCTCGCCGGCGTCGGGCCCGCCGACTTCGTCGTCGACCTGGGCTCGGGCGACGGCCGGCTCGTGCTCGAGGCCGTCGTGAAGTTCGGCGCGCGCGGCGGCTTCGGCGTCGACATCGATCCGGCGCTCGTCGACTACGCGAGCCGCAAGGCGCAGGAAGCCGGCGCGACGGACCGTGTCCGCTTCCACGTGCGCGACCTCTTCGACACCGACGTCCGCGAGGCCACGGTGGTGACGGTCTACCTGCTGCCGATCGCCATGGACCGGCTCGAGGCGAAGCTCCTGCGCGAGCTGGCACCGGGCACGCGCGTGGTCTCGCACGACTACCCGTTCCGCGGCTGGCCCGTCGAGCGCGTGGTGGCGCTGGACGTCCCGGAGAAGAACGACTACACGGGCCGGCGCAGCACGTCGGTGTACCTGTACCGCGTGCCCGCGCGGCCCGCGGGGGGCGCGCGGTGAGCGCGGCGCACGCGGGGCCGCAGCACGACGCGCCGCGTGCGCTGCTGCGCCGGCGCGACGCGGTCGCGATCGTCGTCGGCATCGTCATCGGCGCGGGCATCTTCCGCACGCCGCCGCTGGTCGCGCAGATCGCCGGCGACGGCGGCTGGGCGTTGGCGCTCTGGGTCGCCGGCGGGCTCGTCTCGCTGGTGGGCGCGCTGTGCTACGCGGAGCTCGCCGCGACGTACCCGCACGCCGGGGGCGACTACCACTTCCTCACGCGCGCGTTCGGCCGCGACGTGTCGTTCCTGTACGGCTGGGCGCGCGCGACCGTGATCAACACCGGGTCGATCGCGCTGCTCGCGTTCGTGTTCGGCGACTACGCGTCGCGCCTCGTCGACCTCGGGCCGCGCTCGCCGGCGCTGTGGGCGGCGCTGCTCGTGGTCGCGCTGACGGCGGTCAACGTGGCGAGCCTCGCCGTGTCGGCACGGACGCAGAACTGGCTGACGGTGTTCGAGGTCACGGGGCTCGTCGTCATCGTCGTGGCGGGGTTCGTCGTGGCGCCGTCCACACCCGGCGCGACGTCGTGGTTCGCGACGACGCCTTCGTACGGGACGCTGGGCTTTGCCATGGTGTTCGTGCTGCTGACGTACGGCGGCTGGAGCGAGGCCGCCTACGTCTCCGCCGAAGTGGCCGGCGGCCGGCGCGCGATCCTGCAGGCGCTGGTGGTCAGCCTGCTCGTGCTCACCGTGCTCTACGTCGCGGTCAACGCCGCGCTGCTGTATGGGCTGGGCTACGCGGCGCTGGCGGCCAGCAAGGCGGCGCCCGCCGACCTCGTGGCGCGCGCGTTCGGCGCGCGGGCGGGCGAGGCGCTGGCGGCGTTCGTCGCCGTCGCGACGCTGACGTCGATCAACGCGACGATGCTGGTCGGCGCGCGCAGCACCTACGCGCTGGGCCGCGACTGGCCGGCGCTGCGCCGGCTCGGGGGCTGGAATGCCCGGCGCGGCACGCCGACGCAGGCGTTGCTGCTGCAGGGCGGCCTCGCGCTGGCGCTGGTCGGCTTCGGCGCGCTGGAGAAGGACGGCTTCGAGGCGATGGTCGAATTCACCGCGCCGGTGTTCTGGGGATTCCTGACGCTGACCGGCGCGGCGCTGATCGTGCTGCGCCTGCGCGACCGCGACGCGGCGCGTCCGTTTCGCGTGCCGCTCTATCCGCTGACGCCTCTCGCGTTCATCGCCGTCTGCGGGTTCCTGTTCTGGTCGAGCGTCAGCTATGCCGCCAGCCGCAACGCGCTGCACGTGTGCGTGCTGGTGATGGCGGTGGGGGCGGTGGCGTGGGCGCTCACCCGCTCCCGCAAGAAATGAGGGTCAGACTCGAATTTCGCGATGCGACGCGAATCGCAATCTCGAATCGGTCGCGCGAAATTCGAGTCTGACCCTCATTTCTTGGGCGCGCGCTCGACGAACTGGTCGATACGGGCGAGGATGCCGCGCAGGATGTTGACCTCCTCGCGCTCGAGGCCCGCGCGACCGAACAGCCGCCGCAGCCTCGGCAGCAGCCGGCGCGGCTGCGCAGGGTGCAGGAAGCGCATCGCCGTGAGCGTCGCCTGCGCGTGCGCGTACAGCGCCTCGACCTCGTCGTGGCTGGCAGGCGCGAAGCGCGGCGCCGACCAGACGCCTCCGGCGCCGGCGGCGACCCGCAGTTCGTACGCCGCGACCTGCACGGCGGCGGCGACGTTGAGCGACGGGTAGTCGGGATTCGCCGGAATGGACGCAGCGATCGCGCACTGCGCAAGCTCCTCATTGGACAGCCCCGACATCTCGGTGCCGAACACCAGCGCCACTTCCCCCTCGGCGGCGGCGCGCACCGCCGCCGCGGCCGCATCGCGCAGCGGCAGCACGCGGCCCGCGAACGCCCGCGGACGCGCCGACAGCCCGACGGCGACCGTGCAGCCGGCCAGCGCGTCCGGCAACGTGGGCACGACGCGTGCGTCGGCGAGCACGGCCGACGCCCCCGTC
>JBGAMF010000138.1:0-8650 GCA_044223185.1 Casimicrobiaceae bacterium
GTCGCCCCGTTGAACAGGATCTCGTCGTAGAAGTTGGCGGCGAGCTCGGACCGCCCCCATCCGGTGGACGCGAGCGCGGGCCAGTTGCCGGGACTCAGCGCCCGCCGCACGAGCTCGCCCTGCACGTCGCGCTTGAGGAAACTCGCCTCGTAGGTGTCGAAGAGCTGGTCGCCGTGCAGGCCGAACGCCAGCGCGGTGAAGCTCCCGCCCGAGATGCCCGTGATCACGTCGACCGTGTCGAGTGCGCGCACGTGCCGGCCGCTCTTCGTCGTGACCTCCATGTCGCGCAGCGTCTCGAGCACGCCGTACGAGAATGCGGCCGCGCGGGTGCCCCCGCCGGAGAAGGCGAGGACGACCAGCGTCGCGTGGTCCTCCGGGTTGTCGGACGGCCGCTCGACCCGGTGGGCCCGATTCATGTCGTGCTGCCCGATCGGCGAATTGACCGGGCGCGTCGCGCATCCTGCGAGGACCACGATGACCGCCAGAAGCGCCGCGAGGCCGGCTCGCGTTCCCGGTCCCGCGTGGTGCACCGGCGTGGCCGCCGGGCGAAGGCGTCGATTCATCGCGCGCATGGAGACCCTCCGTGGAATTTCCGCAGCCGCCGCCGCGTGCGGCGCCTGTCCACCATGACCCGCGGGGCAGGATAGTCCGGGCGCGCGCCGGTGGCTATGCAACCAAGGTGGCACGCGCAGACGCGCGCTTCCGACGACGAAAAATCGCGCCGGACGGACTGGCCGTCGTGCCCGGGGCCTACGCCGCCGACTTCGCCTTGCGGCCGGGCGCCGCGGGCGGCACGTAGCCGGACACGCGGCACTGCCACGCGTCGATCCGCTCGCCGTTCTCGAAGCGGGTCAGGCTGCAGGTGATGACCGCGCCCGACGCCACCAGGCCGGCGAGCCGCTGCCGCACGGACGCCAGCGGCAAGCCCATCTCTTCGGCGATCTCGAGGTCGAGTCGTTGGCCATGCTTCTTCAGGCACTGCAGGACGTCGCTCACGGCAGGATCCTCGGTTGCGGCTGCGCGGAACACGGCCGACCGGCGCGCCGTGCGCGTCGATCTCGGGCAGGCGCCCTGCAGCAGGAGGCGCCGCGCCTCGCACCAGACGGCAGACCCGCTCGATCGGAACACCGGGCGGACCGCGCGCCAACCGCCTGGCATCCGGATGTCGTTGGCTCCCCGACCTGGGCTCGAACCAGGGACCTGCGGATTAACAGTCCGTCGCTCTACCGACTGAGCTATCGGGGAATTGGGAGGGACAACAGCCCGACATTATAGCGTGCGCCGGCGCACCCGGTCAAACCGAGCGGCATCCGGACGGCTGCCGCAGGCGCCGCGGCCGGCCCGTTGCCGCGGCGCCGACGGCCGTGATAGGTTGCCTCGCCGGGCCCGCCGCGTCGCGGCCGCCGGCGCGCAGCATCCACCCGATCCACCGCCGCTCACCGGGGAAAGTCCGATGTCCGCCACGTCCGCCAAGACCGTCGCCGAGCTGGTCGTCGATTTCCTGCAGGCGCAGTGCGTCGACCGCGTGTTCGGCCTGCAGGGAGGCCACATCCAGCCGATCTGGGACTGGCTGGCGCGCAAGGGCGTGCGCATCGTCGACGTCCGCGACGAGGGCGCGGCGGTGCACATGGCGCACGCGCACGCCGTGTTGACCGGCGGGGTCGGCGTCGCGATGGTCACCGCCGGCCCCGGCGTCACCAACTGCGTGACGGCGATGGCCAACGCGCAGTTGGAGCGCGTGCCGGTGCTGCTGATCGGCGGCTGCGCACCCGTCGCGCAGGACGACCTGGGGCCGCTGCAGGGGATCGCGCACGTCGACATCATGCGGCCGGTGACCCGCCAGGCCCGGACGCTGCGCTTCGCCGACAACGTGCTGCGCGATCTCGACAAGGCGTACGCGACCGCCGCCGGCGACGGCAACCCGCCCGGACCGGTCTACGTCGAGATCCCGACCGACGTGCTGCGCACCGACGTGCCGCCGAAGCTCGTGCTGCCCGAGTGGCTGGCGATGAAGCCGCCGCGCCGCCTGCCACCCGACCCGGACGACGTCCGCATCGCGGCGGAGGTGATCGCCCGGTCGCGGCGGCCGCTGGTGCTGACCGGCCGCGGCGCGGTCGGCGCGCGCACGGAGCTCGGGGCGCTCCTCGACCGCACCGGCGCCGTCTACCTCGACACGCAGGAGAGCCGCAACCTCGTCCCGGCCGGGCATCCTTCGGTGGTCGGCGCGGTACGCGCGCGGGCGATGCAGGAGGCCGACCTCGTCGTCGTCGTCGGCCGCAAGCTCGACTACCAGACCGGCTACGGCTCGCCGGCCGTGTTCCCGCACGCGCGCTTCCTGCGCATCGCCGACAACTGGGAGGAGCTGCGCGACAACCGGCGCGGCGAGGTCGAGCTGTTCGCGCACCCGGCGCTGGCGCTCGCCGCACTCGCGCAGGCCGTCGGCAAGCCGTCCGCCGCTCTCGACACCGCGTGGACGGCCGCACTGCGCGCCGAGCACGTGCGGCGCGCGCAGAAGTACGCGGCGGCGCTCGGCGAGGCGCCGGCCGGCAAGGACGGCCACATGCACCCGAACCGGATCTTCGCCGCGCTGCAGAAGGCGCTCGCGCCCGATGCGATCACGATCGCCGACGGCGGCGACATCCTGTCGTTCGCGCGGATGGGCCTGCCGCCGCGCACGTACCTCGACGCCGGCACGTTCGGCTGCCTCGGGGTCGGCGTGCCCTACGGCGTCGCCGCCGCCCTGCTCCACCCGGACCGGCAGGTCGTCGTCGTCAGCGGCGACGGCGCGTTCGGCATCAACGCGATGGAGATCGACTCGGCGAAGCGCCACCGCGCGAAGGTCGTGTTCATCGTGTCGAACAACGCCGCGTGGAACATCGAGCGGCTCGACCAGGAGATGAACTACGGCGGCCGCGTCGTCGGCACGACGCTCGCGTGGTCCGACTACGCCGCGATGGCCCGCGCGTTCGGGCTGCACGGCGAGCGCGTCACCGACCCCGCCCGGCTCGACGGCGCGCTCGCCGACGCGTTCGCCAACGCGCCGGCGCTGCTCGACGTCGTCGTCACGCAGTACGCGCTGTCGTCGGATGCCGGCAAGGGGCTGGGCTGGGTGCCCGAGTACCAGGCGCTGACCGCGTGGGACGACGCCGAGAAGGCGCGGCGCGCGCCCTGACCCGATGTCGCAGCTGCTGACGGTCGCCGAGGTCGTCGCCGCGCAGGCGCGGCTGCAGCCGGGGAAGATCGGCGCGCGCGACTCGCGGCGGTCGCTCACATTCGCGCAGTGGAACGAGCGCGCGAGCCGGCTCGCCAACGCGCTGCTGGGGCTCGGGCTCGCCAAGGGCGACCGCGTCGCGCTGCTCGCGTACAACTGCGTCGAGTGGATGGAGCTCTACGTCGCGCTCGCACGCGCGGGGCTCGTCGCCGTCCCCGTGAACTTCCGGCTGGTCGCGTCGGAGATCGAGTACATCGCCACGCACTGCGAGGCCCGCGCCTTCGTCGTGCAGGACGCGCTGGTCGACCGGGTGGCGCCGATCAGGGATCGGCTCGCCGTCGTCCCCGGCGGCCTCGTCCACTTCGACGCCGAACGCGTGCCCGACGGCTGGCAGTCGTACGAGGCGCTGATCGCCGCCGCGCCTGCCGCCGCGCCGGCGGTCGCCGTCGCCCCGGAGGACACGTGGGCGCTGATGTACACGTCGGGCACCACCGGCAAGCCGAAGGGGGCGATCCGCAACCACGCGGGCAGCGCGCTCATCTCGCTCGTCACCGCGCTCGACATGGGGCTCACCCGCGACGACACCGCGCTCTTGGTGATGCCGATGTGCCACGCCAACTCGCTGTACTTCTCGTTCACGTTCACGTACCTCGGGGCGACCTGCGTGATCGACGACCGCGCGCACTTCGATCCGGAGGCGCTGCTGCGGACGCTGTCCGAGCAGCACGTGACGTTCACGTCGCTGGTGCCGACGCACTACATCATGATGCTCGACCTGCCCGCCGCGGTGAAGGCGAGGTACGACGTCGACCGCGTGTCGAAGCTGATGATCTCGTCGGCGCCGGCGCGCCGCGAGACCAAGCTCGCGATCATGGCGCACTTCCGCAACTCGCAGCTCTTCGAGCTGTACGGCTCCACCGAGGCCGGCTGGGTCACGCTGCTGCGTCCCGGCGAGCAGCTGACGAAGCTGGGCTCCGTCGGCCGCGAGTGGACGGGCTCGGGACCGGCAAAGCTCCTCGACGCGCACGGCAACGAGGTGCCCGACGGGCAGGTCGGCGAGCTCTTCTCGCGGACACCGTACGTGTTCGACGGCTACTGGAAGAACCCGGAGAAGACCGCCGAAGCGTTCCGCGGCGCGTGGTGCTCGGTCGGCGACATGGCGCGGCGCGACGAGGACGGCTACTACCACCTGGTCGACCGCAAGAGCAACATGATCATCAGCGGCGGCGAGAACATCTATCCGTCGGAGGTCGAGCACCTGCTGGCCGGGCACCCGGCCGTGCAGGACGTGGCCGTAGTCGGCCTGCCGGACCCCACGTGGGGCGAGACCGTCTGCGCGGCGGTCGTCCGCCGGCCCGGCGCGGCGGCGACCGAGGACGAGCTCCTCGCGTGGTGCCGCGAGCGCATCGCCGGCTACAAGCGGCCGCGCGCCGTCGTGTTCATCGAGGAAGCGCAGATGCCCCGGACGGCGACGGGCAAGATCCAGCACCGCGTGCTGCGCGACCGCCTCGCGAAGTGAGGAAACGAGGGTCTGACCCTCACTTCGCGGGCCGCGCGATCAGCGGCCCACGCCGGCCAGCACGTCCGCCTTGAGGAAGCGCTCGACGACGAGCATGAACGCGATCGACGGCACGAGCAGCAGCAGCGCCGTGATCGACGCGATCTGGTAGTTGCCGCCCATGCTGGCGTTGAACATGAGGAGCGGCAGCGTCGTCACGTCCGGCACGCCGACGAAGTAGGTCCCGGTGAACTCGTCGAGCGACTCGAGGAAGACGAAGATCGCGCTCGCGATGAGGCCGGGTGCCGCCAGCGGCAGCGTCACCGTGCGGAAGCACGTCCACGGCGACGCGCCCATGTTGCGCGCCGCCTCCTCGAGCGACGGGTCGACCGACGCGAACGCCGCCGAGGCGATCCAGACCGCGAGCACCAGCCCGTGCGACGCGTGGACGAGCACGACGCCGAGCACCGTGCCGTTCAGCCCGATCTCGTAGAACACGCGGGCGATGTTCACGTAGACGGGCAGGTTCGGCACCGCCTGCGGCAGCAGGAACGCGAGCAGGATGAGGCCGCGCCAGCGCAGCTTCAGGCGCGCGAGCGCGAAGCCCGCGGGGATCGCGACGGCCAGCGACAGCGCGACCGTCAGCAGCGCGATCCAGACGCTGGTGCCGAGCGACGCCAGCGCGTTGCCGCGCGGGCTGAAGACCCGCCCCCAGAACGAGAGCCCGAACTCCTGCGGGATCCGGTTCGGGAAGTACCACTTCTCGGCGAATGCCCACAGGAGCAGGTTGGCGAGCGGGCCGAAGATGACGAACGCGACCAGGCCCAGCACGACGGCCATGCCCAGCGCCTGCGACCAGCGCGTCGCGGCGCTCACTGTGCCACCTGCCGCTTCGCGTGCTGCAGGTAGAACCACGCGCCGGCGGCCGCGACGGCGAGCGACATCAGGCACAGCGCGTTGGCGACGGCGTAGTCGGACAGCGTGGAGATCCGGTACGCGACGTCGACGGTGATCATCGTCGGCGAGTTGGGATTGATCATCATCGGCACCGACAGCACGGACAGCATCGTGACGAACGACAGCACGAGGCCGACCAGCAGCGTGCCGCGCACCTGCGGCAGGATCACGTCGAGCAGCACGCGCCAGCGCGGCGCGCCGAGGTTGCGCGCGGCCTCCACCTGCGCCGGCTCGAGCGACGCCATCGCACCCGCCAGCAGCAGCGTGACGAACGGCGCCTGCTTCCACACGAACGCGACGACGATCCCGCGCCAGTCGAGCAGGCTCTGGGCGGCGAGCGGCTCGATCAGCCCGGACCCGATCAGCGCGTGGTTGAGCATGCCGTTCTTGGCGAGGAACGTGCGCATGATCTGGCCGGTGACGATGAACGGGATGAACAGCGGCCACCGGTACAGCCAGCGCAGGATCGCCACCGCGCGCGGGTTCTCGCCCAGCGTCAGGTAGCCGGCGATCGCGACGGCGACGAGCCCGATCAGCAGCGTCGACAGCAGCACGATGCCGACGGTGAACAGGAGGTCGGTGCGGTAGAGGTCCCACGCCTTCGCGAAGTGCTCGAGCGTGAATTCGCCGCCCTTGCTGCGGAACGCGAGGACCGCGGACAGGACGAGCGGCAGCACGAAGAACGCCGCGATCACCGCCAGCGCGGGGGCGACGAGCGCGTAGGCGCGCCAGCTGCCGTGCGCACGTGCGGCCGTGGCCAAGCGCGCGCCCCTCACCCCGACCCTCTCCCCGCACGCGGGGAGAGGGAGTGTCCGGGGACGCGCGTCGCAGGCCGGGAGAGGGAGTGTCCGGCGACGTGCGCCGCAGGCGGTGAGAGGGAGCGTGCGCGGACGTTCGCCGTGGTCCCTCTCCCCGGGTACGGGGGCGAGAGCGGGGTTTCCCCGAGCATGCTCGGGGCCGCTCGAGCGGCCTTCGCCTGCAGGCGAAGGCGCGCCCTGCAAGGGAGGGTGCCCGACAGGGCGGGTGAGGGGCTGCCGCGCCGCCAGCGTGCTCGCCGGCAGGCCGTCGGCGCGGGCACGCTCACTTCAGCACGACCCGCTCGTACCCCTCGACGATGTCGGTGAAGTAGTCCGACAGCGGGAACGGCCGCCCGTTCTTCGCGAGATCCGCCGGCGTGATGTCGACGAACAGCTTGTTCCACTCGGCCGGCGTCAGCTTCGCCTGCACGTACTGCGGGTCGATGCCGGGATACCAGTTGAACTGCTTGACGATGCCCTCCGCCTGCACTTCCGGGCTCGCCGCGAAGTCGACGAACTTCTTGGCCATGGCCGCGTTGGCGGCCTTGGCCGGGATCACGTAGTACATCGGCTGGCCCGGCAGGCCCGGCGACGGCAGCGCGAGCTTGACCTTGGGCGAGAGCTTGCCGTCGGCCTGCCACGTGTAGAACATGTCGACCCACACCGGACCCATCGCGATCTCGCCGCGGTTCAGCATGTCGAGCGTGCCGGCGTTGCCCGGCGTCATGACGACGCTCTGGTTGAAGTCCTTGAGGCTCGCGAGCGACTTGTCGATCGCCGCCTTGTCCGCCGCCGAGTACGGCCCCTTCTCCAGCTTCTCGCCCAGGCCGCTGTTGGCGCCGACCCAGCCCATGACGAAGCCCACGCCCGACATGCCGCCCTTGACGCCGTTGTAGCCGAACTGCTTCGGGTTCTTCTTCACCCACTCGGCGAGCTCGGCGAACGACTTCGGCGGCGCCTTGACGAGGTCGGGGTTGTACGCGAACGCGATCTGGCTGTGGAACATCGGCAGCACGTAGCCGTCGACGTTGGCGCCGAGCGCGTTCTTCGCCGTGTCGCGCGACACCAGCTTGCCCGCGGCCACGTCGTTGCGGTACGCCAGCAGCAGCTTCTCGTTCACCATCGTCGCCGCGCCGCGCTGGTGCACCACCGCGACGTCGGTGTCCCACCCGGCCGCGCCGGACTTCTGCTGCGCCGAGAGCTTCTCGTAGATCTTCTGCGAGCCGGCGTCGCCGGGGCCGGTGCCGACCGCGCGCACCTTGACGCCCGGGTTCATCTTCTCGAAGCGCGGGGCGAGGTAGTTGTTGACGTAGTCGACCATGTTCTGGTCGCCGGCGGTGACGACGTTGAGCGTCGTCTGCGCGGCGACTCCCGCGGGCGCGGCGAGCGCCGCGGCCAGCGTACCGATTGCGAACAGGTTGCGCAGCTGCATCGTGACCTCCTAGGGATTGCGACCTGGAAACAGCAGGAGCGCCTCGCGCGGAACCACGACGGTCGCCGCCGTGCCTTCCGCGACGCGTTCGGGCGCCTGTACCCACACCTCTGCACAGTCGGTGCGCACGCGGTAGCGGTAGCCGTGGCCGACGTAAACCGATTGGGCGACCGTGCCGGCGAGCAGCAGCGCGTCCGGCGCGTGGCCTGATGCCTGCAGCGCGAGTCGCGCCGCGTCGCTGCGGAAGTGCGCGCGCAGCCGCGCGGCCTCCGGCGTTCCGGCCACCGCCGCCGCGAGCGCGCCGTCCGCGGTCTCGACGAGGTCGAGCGCGTTGTCGGCGCCCATGAAGCCCGCCACGAACGCGCTCTCCGGGCGATGGTAGATCTCCTCGGGCGCGCCGAACTGCACGACGCGACCGGCGTCGATCACCGCGATCCTGTCCGCGAGCGTCAGCGCCTCCTCGCGGTCGTGCGTCACGTAGACGGCGGTGATGCCGATGCGCCGCTGCAGCGCGGAGAGCTCGTGCCGCAGCTCGACCCGCACCTTGTAGTCGAGGTTCGACATCGGCTCGTCGAGCAGCAGCAGGTGCGGGTCGACGGCGAGCGCGCGGCCCATCGCGACGCGCTGGCGCTGGCCGCCTGACAGCTGCGTCACGCGCCGCTCGGCGAAGCCGTCGAGTTGCAGGAGCTTCAGCATCTCGGCCACGCGCGCCGCGATCCGGTCGGCCTTCCAGCCGCGCATCTTCAGGCCGTACC